>CAWUWH010000064.1:0-4216 GCA_963926035.1 uncultured Rhodospirillales bacterium | reverse complement strand
CTCAGAAATGGTGTCGACGAGAACGGCCACTTTGGTATTTACGGGGGTCGGTTTGTCGCGGAAACGCTGATGCCGATCATTCTCGAAGTTGAAAAAGCTTACGAGGAAGCCAGTAATGACGATAGTTTCTGGGCAGAGTTTGACCGTCTGATGAAGCATTACGTTGGGCGCCCTTCGCCGCTTTATTATGCGCAAAGAATGACTGAGCATTTCGGCGGCGCGAAGATTTTTTTCAAACGCGATGAGCTTAATCATACAGGTGCGCACAAGATCAATAATACAATTGGTCAGATTTTGTTGGCGCGTCGGATGGGCAAGAAACGCATAATCGCTGAAACTGGGGCTGGGCAGCATGGCGTCGCAACGGCAACCGTGTGTGCGTTGTATGGCATGCCGTGCGTTGTCTACATGGGTGCGACGGATGTCGAGCGTCAAAAGCCAAACGTCTTTCGGATGAAATTGCTGGGTGCCGAGATTATTCCGGTGACTTCTGGCACGGGCACGCTGAAAGATGCGATGAACGAAGCTTTGCGCGATTGGGTCGCGAATGTCGAAGATACATATTACCTGATCGGAACAGCTGCGGGTCCGCATCCGTATCCAATGATGGTACGGGATTTCCAATGTATTATCGGCAATGAAACGCGCGAACAGATGCATGAGCAAGAGGGGCGTTTACCCGACTCGTTGGTCGCATCGATCGGCGGTGGCTCCAATTCAATTGGTTTGTTCCATCCATTCCTTGATGACGATAGTGTCCGCATTATTGGCGTCGAAGCTGCTGGCCACGGTATCGAAACTGGTGAGCACTGTGCGTCATTGAACGGTGGACGTCCTGGCGTATTGCATGGCAACCGGACGTATTTGTTACAAGATGACGAAGGTCAGATTAAAGACGGCTATTCGATTTCGGCAGGCCTTGATTATCCAGGTATCGGGCCCGAGCATTCTTGGCTTCGTGATATTGGCCGGGTTGAATATGTTTCGATTACGGATGTCGAAGCATTGGAAGCATTTAAATTATGCACAGCAAAAGAAGGGATTATCCCTGCACTTGAGCCGTGCCATGCTTTAGCGCACGTGGCAAAAATTGCGCCAGACCTACCGAAAGATCATTTGATGGTGATGAACCTGTGCGGCCGTGGTGATAAAGATATTTTCGCCGTTGCTGAACGCTTTGGCTTTGATATGTAAGTGGCATAATGACGAAAAATCCAGAAACACGTATCGCCAAACGCTTCGAGAAGCTCCGTGCCGAAGGCCGGGCGGGTCTCGTGACATTTACGACGGCGGGCGATCCCGACCTCGAAACATCTGTGAAAATCTTGGATGGCATTGCTGAAGCCGGTGCGGATTTGATTGAAATCGGCGTACCGTTTTCAGATCCGATGGCCGATGGCCCTGCTATTCAAGCCAGTTCATTACGTGCGATCAAGGCGGGTATGACGCTTCGCAAAACTTTGGGCATCGTTGCTGAATTTCGTAAGAAAGACGACGAGACACCCATCGTTTTAATGGGATATTATAACCCGATCTATATTTATGGCGTTGACACGTTTTTGGCTGATGCCAAAAAAGCAGGCGTTGATGGTCTTATCGTTGTTGATCTGCCCCCCGAGGAAGAGACCGAGTTGTGTTTGCCGGCTTTAAAAGCGGGGATCAATTTCATTTATCTGACAGCACCAACAACAACAGATGCCAGATTGCCACGTGTATTGGACCATGCCAGCGGTTTCGTTTATTTTGTATCGATCACTGGAATTACAGGCACGAGTTCAGCAAAGACAACGGATGTCGCTGCACACGTCGGGCGTATCCGCGCGCAGACTGATCTGCCGGTTGCGGTTGGTTTTGGTATTCGTACACCTGAACAAGCTGCAGATATTGCAGCCGTTGCAGATGCAGCGGTTGTTGGGTCGGCATTGGTTGACCAGATCACTGTAAACCTTGATGATAACAATAAGCCGGGACCAGGCACCGTTGATGCGGTGCTTGATCTCGTGAAAGCACTCGCCGTTGGTGTGCGCAGTGCAAAGAAGACTGAGACGGTCTCTTGAGTTGGATCGCAAATTTCGTTCGCCCTAAGCTTCAAAAACTTGTTGGGGGCCGCAAAGAAGTCCCAGATAATCTCTGGCATAAGTGTCCCAATTGCGGGCAGATGATCTTCCATCGCGATCTCACAAAAAATTTAAAAGTCTGTCAGCACTGTAATCATCACATGCGCTTAGGTGCGAATGAGCGCCTTGAAATGCTGTTTGATGATGGCGTGTTTGAGAAGGTTGAGGTTGAAGCGCCGATTACGGATCCCCTTAAATTCAGGGACGTTAAGCGCTATACGGACCGTCTCAAAGAATCTAAAGCCAAAACTAAAAGCAATGACGCGATCATGGTTGCGCATGGTAAAGTTGGTGGTACGCAAACGGTTATGGCTGTTTTCGATTTCGCCTTTATGGGTGGCTCGATGGGATTGGCGGTTGGTGATGGGGTTATTAAGGCCGCGCGTCTTGCTGTGAAACAACATGCGCCATTGGTCGTGCTGACGTCATCTGGTGGTGCACGCATGCAAGAGGGCATTCATTCGCTCATGCAGCTGGCCAGAACCACAATTGCCGTTGAAGAAGTGCACGAGGCAGGTTTGCCTTACATCGTGATTTTATGTGATCCAACAACCGGTGGTGTGAGTGCATCTCTCGCAATGTTGGGTGACATACATATTTCTGAACCGGGTGCTGTGATCGGATTTGCTGGACAGCGTGTCATCGACCAAACAATCCGCGAAACCTTGCCTGAGGGGTTCCAGTGCGCAGAGTATCTTCTTGAACATGGTATGATCGATATGGTCGTGCCGCGTAAGAACTTGCAGGCGGAATTGGCGAAGGTCATCGATTTACTGATGGTCACCATTAAAGCAACAAAGTCTATGACGGTGACGACAAAAAGTACCGCCATTTTCGAAGCTGAAATTCTTCCGCCGGTCACTGTGACCAACGCAGAAATAAAATCTGATGCGGACAGTAAAAAGGACGGCATTGAAAGCCGTGACGAGAGCAAAAAGTGAGTCGACGCTAGAGCGTCTCTTATCCCTCCACCCAAAACTTGTTGATTTATCCTTGGGCCGAATGGAGCGGCTTCTGGCTGCTCTTGGTAATCCCGAACGGGCATTGCCGCCTGTTGTGCATGTTACTGGCACGAACGGGAAAGGCTCAACGCTGGCATTCCTCCGTGCAATCTTGGAAGCTGCCGGGCTTCGGGTTCATGTTTATACATCGCCTCATCTCGTGCATTTTCATGAACGAATTCGTCTGGCAGGTAAGCTGATTGATGAAGCGTATCTACAAGAGATGTTGGCTGAATGTGAGATTGCGAACGATGGCCTACCAATAACGTTTTTTGAAATCACGACGGCGGCAGCATTCATTGCTTTCTCGCGTGTCCCTGCTGATATTGTGCTTTTAGAAAATGGATTGGGCGGACGGTTAGATGCCACCAACGTTCTGCCCAAGCCCGCTTTGACAGGGATTACACCGGTATCGCTCGACCATCAGCAATTTCTAGGCGATACGCTTGCTAAAATCACGACGGAAAAGGCGGGCATTATAAAGCCGGGGGTTCCTTGCGTCGTTGGTCCGCAACGTCCAGAGGTGATGGATGTCATTGTTGGTCACACGGACGCCAAAGAAGCGCCATTGATTGAATGTGGCGTGAACTGGCGAGCACACGAAGAAGACGACCATATCATTCTTGAACATCATGGTGAGCAACTTATCTTACCAAAGCCAGCCTTGACTGGGGCACATCAAATTATGAATGCAGCTCAGGCTGCGGTGATGGCAAGAAGCTTGAGCGAGTTTGATATTTCAACGGCACATATAGAGGCAGGATTTTGCGCCGTCGAATGGCCAGCACGTATGCAACAATTACGACGTGGCCCGATTATCGATGCGGTGCCTGAAAGTTGGGACGTTTGGTTGGATGGAGGCCACAACCCCGCAGCAGGTGAAATTATTGCAGATCATGCACGCGCCGTTTGGCAGGACCAACCGCTCCATCTTGTTGTTGGAATGATTAACAGTAAAGAGCCGGAAGGATACTTCCGCGCGTTTTCTGAGATCGTGGCGAGTGTTCACTGTGTCACGATCCCAGATGAAGCCGCAGCCATTCAAGCCGCTGACCTGAGAGATATTGCGCTGTCTGTTGGATTGAAGGCTAATGTTGC
>CAWUWH010000063.1:0-7512 GCA_963926035.1 uncultured Rhodospirillales bacterium | reverse complement strand
GCGGCTAAGTAATCTTTCCAATGTGAGAGTGTGCGCGGACCTGCAACCAAAGACGGCACAGCATCGTTATTCAAAACCCAGTTAAGGGCCAAATGGCCTGCGGTCATGCCTTGAGCTTCAGCACGTTTTTTGACTTTCTGTGCGATACGTAATGCGTCTGAAGTGTAAACTTCTGCGTAAGTATCTTGCTCAACGGCGCCACGCTTCGTGTTCTTAGCGTTGGTGCCAAATTTCCCAGTTAGAACACCACGGGCGAGGGCGCTATAGGGAACAACGCCGACACCATATTCATGACATACCGGAATGTATTCAAACTCAGCAACCCGGTAGAGCGCATTATAAAACGGTTGCGCGATCGCAGGGCGCGGTACGTTGAGTTCATCACACAGGTTGACCATCGCAGAAATTTTCCATGCGCGGAAATTACTAAACCCCCAATAGCGCACTTTGCCTGCTCGGATTAGATCTCCCATCGCTGTGATGGTTTCACGCAAGGGCGTCGTTGGGTCCGCGCGGTGCAGGTAATAGATATCAACATAGTCAGTGCCTAAACGTTTTAGGCTGCCATCGATAGCGTCCATCATCCAAGCACGACTGAGCCCGCGTTGATTGGGACCGTCACCAATGGCTTTGCCACCAAGTTCCGTGGCAATAACCCAGTCGTGACGATCACGCTGGGTCAACTTGCTTAAGATGCGTTTGCGTTCGCCTTTGGTGTAGGACTCAGCGGTATCAATGAAATTCACGCCAGCGTCACGGGCTGTGTTAATAATCTTTGCGGCGACGTGAGTGCTTGTCTGATTGCCAAAGGTCATAGCGCTCAAACAAATTGGTGAAACCTTCAGGCCACTATTTCCAAGCTTCGCATATTTCATCGGGAGAAAACCTTAACTTGTGGCAACAATTACCCTTGTTCCTCTAAGCGATCTGTCGCCGGTGGAGGAGTTCTGGAGAGTGCTGCGATTTCCGCATGGAGTTCTGGGGGCATCTCGACGTTGATGGAGGCGAGTGATGGCTGCAATTGCTCTAGGCTTCTGGCGCCAACAATTGGGCACGTGACCGCAGGATTAGCCGCAGCCCATGCAACGGCAAGACTTACAGCATGAACACCACGATCTTTTGCAAGAGCACTAAAATCACCAGCTGTATCAAAGACCCAATCTTCGCCATAACGTGCCTTGTATCCTCTGTCTGTCATCAAGCGGCCACCGTCAGGTCGTTGGTTTGGTCCGTATTTCCCACTCAGCAGCCCGCCGCCAACGGGGCTGTATGTGATGACACCAAGCTCTTCTGCCAAAGCCAATGGAAAAATTTCTGATTCTGCCTGACGTTTCACCAAGCTGTACATAGGTTGAATGACATCAAATCTCGGCCAGCCAAAACGCTCAGCAACGCCCAAACCCTTAGCAACTTGCCATGCCGCATAGTTACTGGCACCTAGGTACAATACTTTGCCATCAGACACGAGTTTTTCTAATGCACGCATGGTTTCTTCGAGGGGTGTCTTGTAGTCCCAGCGATGCATGAAAAGAACATCAAGCCGGTCGGTCTTCAATCTTTTGAGACTGTCTTCAACGGCCATTGCTATATGTCGACGATTGCCGCCACGATCATTGATGTCATCACTCATAGGTACATAACATTTCGATGTGATGACCAATTCATCGCGCTCGGAAGCTATGTGTCCGCTGAGAATTTCTTCAGCCTTGCCCTTTGTGTATCCGTTCGCGCAATCAAAAAAGTTAATTCCGGCATCTCGACAGGCGCCATACATTTTTGCTGATTCTGCGGCATCCGCATCCCCACCAAATGACATTGTACCATAACAGAGTTGTGAGACTTTTACGCCAGTTTTGCCGAGCCATTTATATTTCATGATTGCTGCTTTCTTCTGTTGGATGGTCGTTTGGTGCTGATAAATTATGAAACGAACCTATATTGGACATTATGCTTCGCTATTTAGAAATCAAGTAACACTATTGAATTGGTGATTTTAGCGTTTTTACGAATGTATGGTTTGCGCTAAATTGAATCCTAGAAAGTTACTTTAGCTAAGATATCTAACAAGGGAACAACCATGAAGCTTTATTACGGAACGTCTTCTCCTTATGTGCGCAAAGTCGTCATTGCGGCCCAAGAATGTGGTCTCGACGGCCAGATTGAGCGTATTGATACGTTCCCATGGGATAAAGATACCACGTATGGCGGCGTTAACCCGGTGGGTAAAGTTCCGGCACTGATTACTGATGAAGGACAAGTCATCTATGATAGCCCCGTTATCGTCGAGTATCTTGATTCGCTTCATAATGGTAACAAGCTAATCCCTCTGTCAGGACGGGATCGATATGAGATCATGCGAATTGCGGCCCTAGCCGACGGTATGATGGATGCTGTGATTTTGCTCTACAGTGAACTGGTGCGCCGTCCTGAAGACCTGCAGTGGGATTTTTGGAAACAGCGGATGCGTAATACCGTCGCACGCTCGTTGGATGCTCTTGAAACTGATGCCGCAATTTTCGATGCGACAAAGACTGATTTAGCCCAGATCACGACGGCAGTGGGTGTTGGTTGGATAGAATTTCGGTTGGCCATTCTTGGCATTGATTTCAGAGACGGACGACCAAAGCTCTCAGCATGGTTTGATGCGTTCTCAGAGCGTCCTTCGATGCAGCAAACGATGCCTGTACAAAGCTGACAGCAGGCCAAGAAAAGAAAGATAGCCATTTAATGACACCGGTTCCCAGAGCGCCCTATGACAACATTTGAGAGATATCTTAGCGTTTGGGTTGCTGTTAGTATCGTCGTCGGTATTGCTTTGGGCCAGTTTGCGCCAGGAATATTTGAGGTGCTTGCTGAAATCGAGTTCGCCAAAGTCAACTTGGTTGTGGGTATTTTGATCTGGGTCATGGTTTACCCGATGATGATATCAGTCGATTTCGCCAGCATTTCACGTGTGAAAGACCAACCGAGAGGCTTGTTCATTACGCTCGTTGTTAATTGGCTGATCAAACCGTTTAGTATGGCGGCATTAGGTGTTTTGTTTTTTAAGGTAGTGTTCGCAGATTATATCCCGCCTGAAGACGCCGAAGGATATATCGCAGGACTTATTTTGCTCGGTGCCGCGCCATGTACCGCAATGGTCTTTGTATGGGCGCAGCTCACCAAAGGAGACCCGAACTATACATTGATTCAAGTGAGCGTTAACGACGTCATCATGGTGTTCGCCTATGCGCCTATCGTCGCCATGTTGCTGGGCGTCACAGATATTCCAGTACCATGGGACACGCTTGTGCTGTCCGTTGTCTTATATGTTGTTGTGCCTTTGATCGCCGGAATCATCACGCGTCGCGGGCTTCAGGCTGGTGATGGTGGAATTGAGGCTATTGATGCTTTTACGGCTCGACTGAAACCTTTGTCGAGTGCCGGACTCTTGGCGATGGTGGTGCTACTTTTCGGCTTTCAGGGCGGAGTTATATTGGATCAGCCTCTGGTGATTGCACTTATCGCCGTTCCTTTGATTATCCAGTCGTATGGAATTTTTATCATCGCTTACGGTGCGGCATTTGGCATGCGCGTCCCGTTTAAGGTCGCAGCACCTTGCGCATTGATTGGAACGTCGAACTTCTTCGAATTGGCGGTAGCGGTCGCTATTAGCCTCTATGGATTGAATTCAGGTGCTGCTTTGGCAACGGTGGTTGGTGTGTTGGTTGAAGTCCCGGTGATGCTGTCATTGGTCGCATTTGCGAATAAAACACAACATTGGTTTGATCGCCGCGCAATCCAACATTAAAAATTGATCGTAAGAAGCGTCATGATCATTATTTCAATTTTGAAAATGACATCATAGATCATCATCATGCTAAGCAAACCATTCACATATGTTTTAAAAATCGAGAAGGTTCAAGGGTCCCATGAAATCATTTGTTTTATTTTTTAGCGTCTTAATGGTCGCTTCAATTTTAAGTACCACCACTCCACAGAATGCTAAGGCCGAAGCCTTTGTCTTTACTGCCATCCCTGACCAAAATGAGAGCAAGCTACGTGAGCGGTTTGGAAAAGTTGCGGCGTACCTTTCAAAAACATTAGGCGTCGAGGCCAAGTACATTCCTGTAAAGTCATATTCAGCGGCTGTAACGGCGTTCCGTAACAATCAGGTCCAGTTGGCATGGTTTGGCGGTCTCTCAGGTGTGCGCGCACGTTTGCTGGTTGATGGGTCTCAAGCCATTGCACAGGGCGAAGAAGATCCTGTGTTTGAGACCTATTTTATTGCGCATTCGAGCACAGGCCTTAAAGCCTCAGATGCATTCCCAATGGATATTAAGGGGAAGACGTTTACGTTTGGCTCTAAGGGCTCCACATCTGGTCGTTTGATGCCTGAATATTATATTCGCAAACAGTTAGATGCTGCGCCTGACGATGCGTTCGCCAAGGTTGGTTTCAGTGGGAACCATTCCAAGACTATCGCGCTTGTGCAATCTGGTGCGTATCAAATTGGTGCTGTGAATTTTCAAGTTTGGCTGAATGAAATGAAAGCCGGAAAGATCGATTTAAGTAAGGTCTCAGTTATCTGGAAAACACCCGCTTATCCTGACTATCAGTGGTCAATTCGTGGTGACGTGAACAAGCAGTTCGGTGAAGGTTTCTCGGACCGGGTCACAAAAGCTTTGTTGTCGATGAAAGACCCAGACTTACTTGCAGCATTCCCACGTAAAAGCTTCATTCCAGCTTCCAATGCAGACTATCAGCCAATTCTGGATGTTGCGAAGCAGATCAAGCTGATTGATTGACCTTGCGTTTCAAGCTCACCGATGAAGATTTTGGGTATCGCGGAGACATCGTTCTCCGCGATATTTCAATTGAGATCAATGCAGGCGAGCGGATCGCTCTTGTTGGCCAAAGTGGTGCGGGAAAATCAACGCTTATATCAATCCTGCAAGCTCGATATGCAGCAGATACAGCGTTCGTGCCGCAGGATTTAGGCTTGGTGCCAACGTTGAGCGTATTTCACAATATTTATATGGGCGCGTTGCAGCGAAACTCAGTCGTGCGCAATTTATTAAATCTTGTTTGGCCACGCCCTGCAGACATTGCCTTAATCCAACCCATTGCTGAGCAACTTGGGATTAGTGAGAAGTTGTTTGTCAAAGTTGGCGAATTGTCTGGTGGGCAACAACAGCGCACTGCCATTTGCCGTGCTATTTTCCATGGTGGGGATGCCTGTCTTGGTGACGAGCCGGTATCTGCCAATGATCAACATCAATCCCGTGTGATCATGGATGCCCTCACGACTTCTTTTGACACGGTTGTCTTGGCGATGCATGACATCGATCTTGCCCTTGAATATTCAACACGCATTATTGGCATTAAAGACCAGAGTATCACCCTGGACGTTGCTGCTGATCAGGTGACACGAACTGATCTAAACACTTTGTACGTTAAATGAAACGAGTTCAGAAAACTCAGGACGTTTCGGCGTGTTGAGGGTTAGTGGATTCTTTGTTGCGCTGGCATTCGCATGCTTATTCGCAGCCGATATATCTATCACGACACTCGACCCATGGACCGAAATGCAGCGCATGGGGCTTGGCGTTGTAACACCAGATTTCACGGCTGTTTCTGATATTGGCTGGGTGCTTGTTCGCACCGTTGCGTTTGCCTTTTGCGGTGTGGCGCTTGGTGCTGTTGGTGGCTTCTTGTTATCACAGCTTTTTCACTATGGTCCTATCCGTTGGGCCTGTGCATTCGTACGTGCTATTCACGAGCTGTTCTGGGCGCTGATTTTCTTGCAGATGTTTGGTCTGACACCGCTGACGGGTGTGCTTGCAATTGCCCTGCCGTACGCTGGTATTTGTGCAAAGGTTTATGCTGAAACATTAGAAGAGGGTGACCAGCGTGCCGTCAAAATATTGGCGCCGGGCACGGATATACTGTCAGCGTTTCTTTATGCACGCCTTCCAGGTGTCTGGGTGCATATCAGAAACTATACAAGTTACCGGTTTGAGTGTGGTCTGCGTTCAAGCGCTGTGCTGGGGTTTGTCGGATTGCCGACCCTTGGATTTTATCTTGAAACAGCATTCAGCGAAGGAAATTATTCTGAAGCAGCCGCGTTGATGATCTTGTTTTATATCATGATCGCAAGTTTACGATTGTGGATGCGGCCAAAACTCATCGGTCTTTATGCCATCGTCGCACCGTTCTTTTTAGGCGGTGGTTTCAGTATTGAAATGTCGAATATCAAGCGCTTCTTTACGATCGATATCGTGCCGGCACCGCTTAGGGGCGAAGCGCTCGAAAGTATGAATACATGGTCGCAGTTTGCAGATTGGGTTTGGTTTATGTCCGTCGATATGGCGGTGCCGGGAATTATTGCGACTGTATTGTTGACACAAATAGCGCTGGTGGGGACGGGTGTTCTGGCCTTGTTAATGTTCCCACTTATCTCGAAAAAATTCTTTGGGCCTGTCGGGCGATCAATAGGACATGGATTTCTGGTCGGGGTTCGCTCAACGCCTGAATTCATCTTGGCCTATATATTCCTGCAATTATGGGGGCCATCAATGTTACCTGCTATTGTGGCTCTGGCACTCCATAATGGTGCTATTATCGGCCATCTGATGGGGCGGTTTAGCGACGAAGTGAAACTCCGGCCAGATCATGCTCGGGGTCTAAACTTATATGGCTTTGAGATGTTGCCACGTATTTATGGTCAGTTTCTCGCGTATCTGTTCTATCGCTGGGAAGTGATTATGCGTGAGACGGCAATTTTGGGTATCCTAGGGATTGCTACACTCGGCTTCTTCATTGACAGTGCGCTCTCAGAAATTCGAATTGATCGCGCGATGTTTTTGATTGTCGTGACGGCAGCGTTGAACATTGGTATCGATATTTTGTCACGGCGCATTCGGCGTCATCTTCATCTCAGTGATGAAGCGCGACAATTGAAAAACCCTGCATAGGACCGTTTGATGAAAGCTAATCAAGACATCATCCTTAAAGACCTGGTTATGATTGGCGGCGGGCACAGTCATGTGGCAGTCCTGAAAAGCTTTGGTATGAACCCTGTGCCGGGTGTGCGACTAACAATGATCGCGCGTGACGTTCATACGCCGTATTCAGGCATGCTGCCGGGTTATGTTGCCGGACACTATGATTATGATGAGGCCCATGTTGATCTTCGCCCACTGAGCCAGTTTGCCAGCTCACGCCTTTTCCATGACGAGGCGATTAAAATTGATACCGTCAATAAACGGGTCATATGCGCGGGAAGACCGCCCATCCCTTATGACGTCCTATCAATAAATATTGGATCGCGACCACAAGTCAAAGGTGTGCAGGGTGCAGAAAAATGGTCCACACCCGTAAAGCCTATCAATCGCTTTGTTGATAAATGGCATCAGTTGGTTGAACGCGTCATGGCACAAGCAGGGCCGCATCGAATAGGTGTCGTTGGCGCAGGTGCTGCTGGTGTTGAAATTCTTTTGGCTATTCAGTTTCGCCTGCAGGGCCTGCTGA
>CAWUWH010000062.1:0-3185 GCA_963926035.1 uncultured Rhodospirillales bacterium | reverse complement strand
AATGCGATCGCCCAATAACGCGCCGTTGGTTTTCCGGCGCGTTGGATCGATAGCAATCACGGCAATGTTCGGCTCTTCTGAATAGAGACGGAAACGACGGATCAACTCGTCGGTCAGTGATGACTTCCCAGCACCACCTGTGCCCGTAATACCAAGCACTGGCGTTTTGTCGTGTTTGGCAGCGGTGTCTCGCAATTGTTTCAGGTCAGCGTCAGGCAGTTTGCCGCACTCAATTGCAGAGATCACGCGTGCCAAATCCTTGTGATCACCCTTTTCAAGTTTGCCAAGCGATTTGGGCAGATCATCAGTCGGGTCTACGTCCGAGACTTCGATCATGTGCTGGATCATGCCTTGCAGACCCATTTGCTGACCGTCCTCAGGTGAGAAAATGCGCGTTACACCGTAATCGTGGAGCTCCTTGATCTCGGGCTCGACAATAACGCCGCCGCCGCCGCCAAAGATTTTGATATCGCTACGTTCGACTTCTTTTAGTAAGTCGACCATGTACTTAAAGTATTCAACATGCCCGCCTTGATAGGATGAGAGTGCAATGCCCTGCGCGTCTTCCTGGATCGCCGCACTGACGACTTCGGCAACCGAGCGATTGTGCCCCAGATGGATCACCTCAACGCCGCCACCTTGCAGGATACGCCGCATAATATTGATAGAGGCATCGTGGCCGTCGAAAAGGCTCGCCGCCGTCACAAACCGGACCGGGTTCTTCGGCGTGTAAGCTTTTGCGGCTACGGTTTTCGAGGTCTGGCTATCAGCCCCCTGTTTTCCATCGTCTGGCATGGCGCCCTCTCCTAAAGATGAGCAACTAGTATATCTCACCGTGCCTCTTGTTTCGAGGCTGAGGTGAAAATTATTACTTTTCGTTTACGTTAACGTAAGGCTTTGAAATCGTCAAAGGTTCTATGGTTTGACAAAAGTGGTCGTGCGTATGACCTTCCCGCCAAGTTTAACGGCACATTGCTAACATTTGGAGGAAGACACTATGGACGAGAGTAAAATGCATCCTGAGACATTGGCTCTGCACGCAGGATATCGTAGCGACGAGACAAACGCAGTCGCGGTGCCTATTCATCAGACCACAGCATACGAATTCAACGACACGCAACATGCAGAGAACTTGTTCGCGCTTAAGGAATTCGGCAACATTTACTCACGGATTATGAACCCGACCTGTGATGTGCTGGAAAAGCGCATTGCAGCGATGGAGGGCGGCGTTGCTGGATTGGCTGTTGCATCTGGTCAGGCCGCATCGACGTATTCAATCCTCAACCTGTGCCGTGCTGGTGATAACTTTGTCTGCTCGACGGACATCTACGGTGGAACATGGAACCTGTTCGCCAATACGCTCAAAGATTTAGGCATTGAGTGCCGCTTTGTTGACCCGACAGACCCGGAAGCTTTCCGAGCTGCGACGGACGAAAACACACGGTGTTATTATGCAGAAACATTGCCAAACCCGAAACTGAATGTCTTCCCCTTCAAAGAAGTGGCTGACATTGGTCGTGAACTCGGCGTGCCGTTGATCATGGACAATACTGCGTGTCCTTTGCTTTGCCGTCCTTTCGATCATGGTGCGGCCGTCGTTGTGTATTCAACAACCAAGTACCTTGGCGGACATGGCACATCTATCGGCGGGATGCTGGTCGATGGTGGTAATTTTGATTGGGAAGCTGGCGGTGACCGCTTTCCAACGTTGAACCATCCTGATGCGAGCTATCATGGGGCTGTATGGACCGAGGCTGTTAAGCCGTTGGGTCCAATTGCCTACATAATTCGCGCACGCGTCACGTTGTTGCGCGATATGGGTGCCGCCATGAGCCCGATGAATGCATTCCAGTTCATTCAAGGCGTCGAGACTGTGCCGCTCCGTATTATCAAGCACAGTGAAAATTCAAATAAGGTTGCCGCGTTCCTCAACAGCCACGACAAGGTCTCGAGCGTCATCCACCCATCATTGCAGACGGGCGAAGCCGCGCGTCGTCGCGATGCTTACATGACGGGTATTCCTGGCTGCTACAGCGGCCTTTGTGGTTTTGAGTTAAAGGGCGGCGTTGAGGCTGGTCGTAAATTTATCGATAGCCTCGAATTGCTCTATCATGTTGCGAACCTTGGTGATGCACGGTCTTTGGCAATTCATCCGGCATCAACAACGCACTCACAGCTGTCTGTTGAAGATCAGGCGGCTTCTGGCGTGACGCCTGGATATGTTCGTTTGTCGATTGGTATCGAGCATATCGACGATATCTTGAGCGATATCGGTCAGGCACTCGATAAGGTTTAAAGGGTTTGGTCTCGGGCTTCGGCTCGAGACCCCTCACCCGCGCTGCGCGCCACCCTCTCCCCAAGGAGAGGGTTTTTCTTTATGCGTTGAAGTCGAGGCCCCATGGACGATAGCGCTCGGGGTCGTCGGACCACTTGTCACGGACCTTTACGAATAAGAACAAGTGCACCCGCGTCTCAAACATATATTCGAGATCTTTACGGGATGCGCTACCAAGCTCTTTGATCCGTGCGCCCCTCTTGCCGAGCACAATCGCCTTTTGGCTGTCACGTTCAACATAGATGACTTGCTCAATCCGGATCGACTCGTCTTTTTGTTCTGTCCAGGTTTCGGTTTCAACGGTCGCCGCGTATGGCAATTCCTGTTGAAGCTGGAGGTATAGTTTTTCCCGTGTGACTTCGGCTGCGAGCATACGCGCAGGCATGTCACTGATCTGATCTTCCGGGAACAACCATGGTCCCGGCGTCATGCGTGCTGCACAAAAGGATAAAAGATCGGGGACGCCATCACCAGTAAGCGCAGAGATCATGAAGGTATCTGAGAACAAGTCCATGTCGCCAAATTCTTGCGTCAGCGCCAGCAAATGAGCCTTTTCAGTATCATCAACTTTGTTCAGAACCAGAATAGGCGCAGGCGAACCGGGGCGGTCGGCTTTGCGTTTCTCAAGACCTTTAAGAATACGGCGTGTGTTGCTGTCGATTGTACCACGAACGGAATCGACGATTAGCAAGATCAGGTCTGCGTCCTGTGCACCGCCCCATGCGCTGGCGACCATGGCACGGTCCAGGCGACGACGTGGCTCAAAGATGCCCGGCGTGTCCACGAACAAAATTTGCGCACCGGCTTCAATGGCAATGCCGAGGACGCGCGTGCGGGTTGTTTGCACTTT
>CAWUWH010000061.1:0-12226 GCA_963926035.1 uncultured Rhodospirillales bacterium | reverse complement strand
TGTCCAACGACCCTATTTAACTGGTCAGATATGTCGTTTCACCGCCTTAGGAGCAAGATGTAGGATGTCGGGACCCGTGATAACAAGGCCTTTTCTATCTATCGCGTTAATTGTTTGCGTTTTAGCACTTTGTGCCTGTTCACTAAAGGTCGCGCAACGGGGCGTGATGCCTGATATTGATGCGATTGCTTCTATCGTGCCGCAAGAAAGTGGCAAATTAGATGTGGAGCGACGTTTGGGCTCACCATCAAGCATCAATATGTTTGGTGAAGAGACATGGATGTACATTGGTGAGACCACTGAAGCGGTTGCTTTCTTCGAACCTAAAGTGAATGAACGCAGCGTTCTGGTTGTTATCTTTGATGACAAAGGCATCGTCAAAGATATCCAGTCTCATGGATTGGATGTTGCACGGGATGTCGAACCTGTCGATCGGACAACGCCCACAGTTGGCAAAAATTTGACGGTTATTGAGCAGTTAATGGGTAATCTTAATCGCTTTGGTAAAATTGGTCAGAATAACTAAAGTTCAACCCAGCTCTCTATTGCTCTGTTTTAAATGATGCACTCTCTTTAAGCTCAGAGATCCAATATGGAACACAAGCTTATGGCTACAGAATCAATAAAAACCAAAGGTGTCCCGCGCTATAAAGCGTGGGAAGGCGTTGCCTTGTTTAAGCAAGGGTTCAAAGCCCTTTTTTCTTGCAGCGGGCCTCAGTGCCCTCGTCCTCGTCATGAATTGGATAATATCCCTACTCGGCAACATCGACGTATATTCGAATTTTGACCCCTTAGACTGGCATGCCCATAAGATGGTCTTTGGCATGGCTAGCGCTGCCATTGCGGGTTTTTTTAACGGCCGTACCGAACTGGACTGGACGCATGCCCCTGCAAGGCTGGCCTTTGATTGACCTGTTCTCGTTGTGGCTTGCTGGGCGGATCGTGATGTATTTAGGGTCAATTGCCTCTGCCGAGGTGATCGCCGTTATTGATACGTCATTCCTATTTGTTCTGCTTGGTGTGCTGTTGCGAGAGATTGTCGCAGGTCGAAATTGGCGAAACCTCCCAATCACCTTCGTTCTGGCCCTTCTCGCTACAGCAAATATTTTTAGTCACTTTGAAGCCCTTGGGTATGTCGAGACCGATGGTATGAGCTACCGGATGGCGATTGCAGTGGTGATAACTGTTGGTGCATTGGTGGCCTGGATTGTCTTGCCTGACCATGCCTGGACAGCCATTGCGCTGATCTGTGCCGGTATTGTGAATGTGTTGCGACTTTGCAGGTGGCAAGGACTACTAGCCTTAAGCGAGCCCTTAGTCTGGAGCTTGCATCTCGGATACCTATGGCTCCCCATTGGATTGATGCTTATCGGCGTGTCGTATTTTGTTGAAACAATACCGGCCAGCGCCGGGGTTCATGCCCTTACGGCAGGTGCGATTGCCAGTATGACCCTGGCTGTAATGACACGTGCGACATTGGGGCATTCTGGCCGTGGCTTGACCGCTGACAAGGTGACGGGCGTTATTTATATACTTATCTTTGTCGCGGCCCTGACACGCGTCTTAGCGTCTTTGACGACGCTTGATTACCATACCCTGCTGATAACTTCTTCTGTCACGTGGTGCGGGGCATTCGGGCTGTTCTGTGTCCACTATGGCCAGATGATGTTCAGCCGCTAAGCACAACCCAAAACCCAAGCATTAGATACAAAAAAGGCCCCAGATTTCTCCAGGGCCTTTTCCGTTAATATCGCCTTCGATTAGGCAAGCATTGCCAACATCAGGATCGCAACAATGTTGATGATCTTGATCATTGGGTTAATCGCAGGGCCCGCAGTGTCCTTATATGGATCACCAACGGTATCACCTGTGATTGCGGCGTGGTGAGCGTCTGAACCCTTACCACCGCAATTGCCATCTTCGATGTACTTCTTAGCGTTATCCCAAGCGCCACCGCCTGCAGTCATGGACAATGCCACGAACAGACCCGTAACGATGGTACCCATGAGCATCGCGCCCAGAGCTGAGAACGCAGCAACTTGACCAGAGATCGCGTTGACAACGAAATACATAACAACCGGTGCGAACAATGGCAGCATTGAAGGAAGAATCATTTCCTTAATCGCAGCCTTTGTCAGGATATCGACGCACTTGCCATATTCTGGCTTGCCGGTGCCTTCCATGATACCAGGGATTTCGCGGAACTGACGGCGAACTTCAACAACAATCGCGCCCCCTGCACGGCCAACGGCCATCATACCCATGGAACCAAAGAGATAAGGCAACATACCGCCAACAAACAGACCAATCACAACGTATGGGTCTTGTAGGCTGAAGGTTACGTCTATCTCTGGGAAGTAGTGCTTAAGATCTTCGATATAAGCACCAAAAAGAACCAACGCAGCCAAGCCAGCTGAACCAATAGCATAACCCTTGGTGACAGCCTTTGTTGTGTTACCAACAGCGTCCAAAGCGTCCGTTGTTTTACGAACATCTTCAGGCAAGTCAGCCATCTCGGCAATACCACCAGCGTTATCAGTCACTGGACCGAAAGCGTCGAGTGCAACAACCATACCGGCCAAAGCCAACATTGTTGTAGCTGCCATCGAGATACCGAACAGACCCGCTTGGAGATACGAGATCAGGATACCAGCGCAGATCACGAGAACTGGAAGCGCTGTAGCTTCCATGGATACTGCAAGACCCTGAATAACGTTTGTGCCGTGGCCAGTCTCTGAGGCTTTAGCAACGCTTTTTACAGGACGGTATTCTGTACCTGTGTAGTATTCAGTAATCCAGATGATAAGACCTGTAACAACAAGGCCAACAATCGCACAAATGTACAATTGTGTACCATTGATGTTGCCTGTTGAAGACTCGTAAATTGTGTCCCAACCGATGTACTGAGAAATCACACCACCAATTAAGATCGCAGAAATCACTGCACTGGCGATGAAACCTTTGTACAACGCACCCATGATAGAGTTGTTTGCGCCAAGTTTAACGAACCAAGTCGCAGCCACTGAACCTAAAATACATACAGCACCAATAAGAAGTGGTAACAGCATCATTGTTTCTTGAGCAGCGCCTGTGAAGAAGATCGCACCCAAAAGCATTGTGCCAACAACCGTCACCGCGTAAGTTTCGAACAAGTCAGCAGCCATACCGGCGCAGTCACCAACGTTGTCACCAACGTTATCAGCGATAACACCAGCGTTACGTGGGTCATCTTCCGGGATGCCGGCTTCGATCTTACCAACAAGGTCAGAACCAACGTCTGCGCCTTTTGTGAAGATACCACCGCCAAGACGGGCAAAGATTGAAATCAGGGAAGCGCCAAAGCCCAAAGCAACCAGTGCTTCGAGGATGTGTCGCATGCCTTCTGTTGTCGTTGGATCAATCGCACCGCGCAGGAAGATGTAGTAGCCTGCAACGCCAAGAAGCGCCAAGCCAACAACAAGCATACCAGTTACAGCACCTGATTTGAACGCAACGTCCAATCCACCAGCTAAACCAACACTGCGTGCAGCTTCTGTTGTGCGGACGTTAGCACGAACGGAAACGTTCATGCCGATATAGCCTGCAAGACCAGAAAGTACGGAACCAATTATGAAGCCAATGGCAACATACATACCAAGCATAACACCCAGCAGGATGCAGATCACGACGCCAACAATGGCAATCGCTGTGTACTGGCGGTTCAAGTAGGCAGCTGCACCTTCTTGAATAGCAGCAGCAATTTCTTGCATACGCTCGTTACCAGTAGGTGCAGCGAGCACTGAGCGGACAGCCCATGCGCCATAAAGTAATGCGACGACGCCGCATCCTAGAATTAACATATAAACAGAAGACATTCTTTTCCCCCGACAAATAAAGACCGGACGTTAACGCGTCGACACCGTGTCGAAGGCCCGCCGGTCAACTGGCAGTTTTTATTAAATTGACGACCAGTATAAAAAGCGCCGAGAAAATGCCCGAATCACTCCGATAAAGCAATACGCGGTTTTAGACGTCAGCCCTTAGGGAGCTATAGGATTGAAAAACTTGCGTAACCAATTGCTTAGGAACCGTCGTTTTATTGCGGTGTATCTAGAATTGATTGAATAAGTACGCCACGAACAATACCCATCTCTCCCGCCACTTTGTCAGCAACAAGCTGCATGCGTTGTTTAAGGGTCGGTAGATCAAGGCGCTCTAATTCAGACAGCATACGCGGCACAAATGAATGTAAATCTTTAACGAATGCATCCCTATATATAGGCAGCATCCTCTTGATTTTAATGATGTTATCCCGGCCAGCTGTCTCAATCTTCAGTTCAAGCTGAATAGTCGTTAAGATTGAGCCTGATTGCATCACGTTGATCATGACAGGGGCCATATCGATGAATAATGCGTCAGGCGCTTTGATCTCAGGCGGCCCTTCTTCAGTTTTCGCCATTTTAGGTTGCTCGAATGGGCCAAGTCCAAACCATTTCATTGCACCTAAAGTCGCGCCACAAACAAGAAGCACCAGCGCAAAGACCATGAAGAGTTTTTTCATTCGTATTGTTTCCAGACCAGTTTTTGAATGCTGCAATTATCTGAGGGTTACGCGACAGATTCGCGGCAACTTCGCCCTACTCTGCTCAACCTTTCGCGCGCATTGCAATCATCTTATTTGAAGTGATTGTAGCCAGTGTTTGCAAGCGAGATTTCTTCTCCGTCCTTACCTTGGATAAAGACGAATGCTGGGCCTGTCACAACGGTGCCGATTTCTGTCATCATTACATCCAGGCCGGTCGGCATCTTTGCTGCACTGATCAGGAGCTCATAATCATCACCGCCCGATAGAATGATGGACAGAAGCTGTGGGTCTGTATTCAGTGCGACTTGAGCTGCTGGCGAAAGCGGCACGGACGCGGCATCTAATCTTATAGATACGCCTGATGCGTCTGCCATGTGGGATAAATCCTGCACAAGGCCGTCCGAAATATCGAGGCATGCATGGGCTTGTCCAACGAGTGCTTGTCCAGCGCTCACACGTGGGGTTGGACGACGGAAGCAATCTTCGAGAAAGGCGCAATGATCTGCATCTATGACATCGAGTTTGCCTTGTGCTACCAGCAATCCCAGTGCGCCGTCGCCAATCGTGCCTGTCACGAATATCTTGTCACCTGGCCTGGCACCGTTCCTGCGCAAGTATTGTCCGGTGGCGACTTCGCCAATTGCCGTTAACGAGAAAGTCGCAGGCCCCGGCGTTGATACCGTATCACCACCAAGCAGCGGAAAATTAAAACCATCAACCCATTCACGCAAACTTGAGGCAAATGCAGCAATCGTGTCTAGAGATGTTCCTTTGGGCCACGCACAAGCCAATGTGAAGCCAATCGGTTTAGCCCCCATCGCAGCAAGGTCCGACAAATTACTGCCGCATAGTTTCGCGGCAATATTGCTTGGGCTTTCATCTTCCAGGAAATGTACCCCCGCGACGATTGCGTCGGTGGTGATAACAATCTCAAAGCCTGGATTGGGCGTTATTGTTGCGGCGTCGTCTTGAAGTTTGAAGGCGCCAGGAGCATTTGCGGCAAGTGGCGCAAAGTAGTGTCGAATGATCTCGAATTCATCGGCAGCGTCGTCGGTGCTCACCCATTTGCCTCTTGTGCAGCGGTAAATTCTTCTGGGCGTACGCGACGCGCGACCGCATTCAAAATACCTGAGATGAGTTTGGATTGTGTTCCGTCTGTATCAAAGAAAGCATCTGCAACAGCCACGTAGGCCATTAACAATGTCCGTGATGGGACGTTTTTACGTTCTAAAAGCTCATATGTTGCGGTTTTGAGGATCGCGCGGAGCACAGTCTCCATAGCATCTACGTCGCGGTTCTGGATCATTTCGGGTGATAGTGCGGCATCAATTTGCGCGCTATGTAATGAGACTCCCCGAACCAGATCTTTAAGCAACTCAGGTTTTGGACGTGCCATTTCCTGATCATTCTCGTCGTCTGCTTTAAGCCAACGCTCAGCAGAAAATGACGCCAGAACGTCATCCACGTCGGCTTCCATCATATCAAGTTCGTAGACAGCCTGAACGGCTGCAAGCCTTGTTGCAGCTGGTCTCGGATCATATTCCTTAGGCATTATCACGTCCTTGAAAGTGGCGTCGAAGTTCAATCATACGAAGCACAGCACGCGCAGCTTCTGCTCCCTTGTTCTTCTTTTTGGGATCGGCGCGTACTTCCGCTTGCTGCATGTTCTCACACGTTAAGATCGCGAACCCAAGCGGAAAGCAGTGATCGACCGTAATCTCCATGAGTGCACGGCTAGCTTCACGGCAAATATGATCATAATGATCGGTTTCACCACGGATCACACAGCCAAGCGCCATAACTCCAGCGTACTTGCGATGTGGGTCCCTAAGGCCTGCCTGCACAGCCATTTCACAGGCAGCAGGCACTTCAAAGACACCCGTTACAGGCAGTCGTTCTATCGCAAAGCCAGCTTCTTCGAATAGCGGTGTCGCACCGGCAACTATATTGTCCGATACCTTGTCATAATAACGTGCTTCGACAACCAAAATGGTTTTAGAGTTAGATGTTTGAGCCATGATATTTCCTGACGGCTCCCGCCTTAGCTAGAGCAATATTGATAATACTATACGCAAATTATCAGCTTTTTACAGGTGGAATAGGTTGCTGACTGACCACATTTAGATCGTAGCCATCAATACTTACGATGGTGCGTTGGGTGTTCGAGAGCAAAATCAGGTCCTGGATGCCCAGATCAAGCAGGATTTGGGCCCCAACACCATAGTCCCTGAGTTCATGCTGACCTTCTGGCGGCTCGCCTAGTCGCATCTTTACATGATCAGAGAGTGCGCGAGGATAAGGCTCGCGGATCAAGACCACAGCGCCTCTGCCAGCGTCGTCGATCATGCGCATCGCTAGTTGTAAATCGCCGCTTTTGCCACTGATTACGTCGCCCAGCACATCATCTAACACATCAAGCGCATGCATCCGCACCATGACAGGTGCATCACCGCTTAAATCACCTTTGATAAGCGCGATATGCTCGGCGTATGCGACTTTGTTGATGTAAACGTACATTTTCCATGCGCCGCCAAAGCGGCTCTGGAAATCCATTTCAGCGGATTTTTCGACAACCCGGTCGTTCCGCAAGCGATAGGCAATGAGGTCTGCAATCGTGCCGATTTTAAGCCCATGATGCTCGGCAAACTTAATAAGATCCGGCAGACGCGACATTGTCCCGTCCTCGTTCATGATTTCGCAAATCACACCAGACGGGTTTAAGCCGGCAAGACGAGAGACATCAACAGCTGCTTCAGTGTGCCCTGCCCTTACTAATGAGCCCCCGTCCCGTGCTTCGAGCGGGAATACATGTCCCGGAGATGCAATGTCTGCAGCTTTCTTCGTTGGATCGATTGCGACCGCGATGGTTCGCGCCCGGTCTGATGCTGAAATGCCCGTGGTCACGCCTTCGCGGGCTTCGATGGAAACAGTAAAGGCTGTTTGGTGACGAGAACCATTGCGCCTGGACATAGCTGGCAATTCCAGCTCGTTCACTCGTTCAGATGTCAGCGCCAAGCATATGAGACCACGACCAAATTTCGCCATGAAGTTAATCACATCCGGCGTTGCCATTTGCGCAGGAATGATAAGATCACCCTCGTTCTCACGCTCTTCATCGTCAACCAGTATGAACATGCGACCGTTACGCGCATCTTCGATAATGTCTTCAATGGGCGACAAGAATTTTTCAGTTTCAGGTGATGACAAAAGATTACCCATTCATTGAATTTAGGCGAGCAACATAGCGCGCAAGGACGTCTATTTCCAGATTTACACGATCACCTTCGATTAATTTACCAAGTGTGGTCTCGGACTGTGTATGCGGAATGATATTGACCGAGAAATTACAGTCATTGACGTCATTAACGGTCAAAGATACCCCATCGATGGTCGCTGAGCCTTTTTGAGCAACAAATGCTGCAAGATCGCGTGGCGCTTCAAAATCGATCTTCATGGAATCACCAATGGCCTGCGTACTAACGACATGCGCAACACCGTCGACATGGCCACTGACAATATGCCCGCCGAGCTCGTCCCCAAGCTTTAGAGCACGTTCCAGATTGATTTTGGTGTCGGCTTTCCAGTCTCCCAATGTTGTCTTTTGCAACGTTTCATCAGAAGCCTGAACGGCGAACCAGCCTTGGCCCTTCTCGATCACCGTCAAACACACACCAGCACAGGCAATGGACGCCCCAATGGCCACATCATCCATGACAAATGTAGTATTAATGTCAAAACGCACATCCCCTTCGCCTGAGATGGCTTTGACGCTCCCGATATCCGTAATGATGCCTGTAAACATGGGCCTATCCTTTATCAATGATGCGTAGGTAGCGCTCTAGTCGGTCTCCATCAAGGAGAGTCGTCTCTAAATATTGAAATCTAGGGGCATTATCAGGCGTGTTCACGGCCATCGGCGCAATTGCAGGCAAGCTATCGCCGCCCATGACGCTGGGGGCGCGGAACCAGGCTAATTCATCGACCAGATCATCGGACATAAATGACCCAGACAATGCGCTACCAGTTTCCAGCAAAACACGTGTTATGCCCCCACCTGCCAAGGCTTTAATAATATATTTAGGCGCGAGCCGCCCACCGCTTATGATTGGAAGCGTGATCATCTTTGCGCCGACATTCTGACGTGCTTGAATGTTTTCTGCTGGTGCGTCATCGCCAACGATGAGCCAAACCGGCACGGCCTCGATGCTTTTGATCAACTGACTATCCAAGGGCGTTTCAGCCCGAGGGTCCACAATCACGCGAATGGGTGAACGATCTTCGAGTCCAGCTATTCTGCATGTGAGCGAAGGGTCGTCTTGTCGAACCGTACCGATGCCGGTCAAAATAGCGTCATTCTCAGCACGGTACAGATGTCCGCGATTACGTGCCGCCTCGCCCGTGATCCATTTGCTTTCACCTGTCCGGGCTGCAATGGCACCATCAAGGGTCGTTGCCGTCTTGAGGGTCACCCAGGGTCGACCACGTTCGATAACAGATAGGAAGCCAGCGTTAAGGCGACGGGCTTCGTCGCTCAAGAGCCCCGTGCGGACATCAATCCCCGCGTCGACGAGACGTTGTAATCCTGTTCCAGCAACGCGCGGGTCAGGGTCTTCGAGGGCAATTGTCACGATGCTCACGCCCGCGTTAATCAAAGAGACGCTACAGGGGCCTGTCTGGCCTTGGTGATTGCAAGGCTCAAGCGTCACATATGCATGTGCGCCACGGGCAAGGTCGCCTGCTTGTGCCAGGGCTTCTGTTTCTGCATGAGGTCGCCCACCGGGCTTCGTCCAGCCGCGCCCAACAACAAGGCCGTTTTGACCTAAATCTTCGCGAACAAGGATGCAGCCAACAGCAGGATTGGGGGCGACACGTCCGAGACCTCGAGCAGCAAGAGCCAAGGCCGCGCGCATATGCGCACGGTCATCGGATCCAAACATGAATTTAGTTGTTGTTGCCATCACCTATGTTTTCAACAAAGTCCTCGAAGTCTTTGGCTTCGCGGAAGTTCCTGTAAACAGATGCAAAGCGAACAAAGGCAACTTGATCGAGTTCCTTGAGGTTCTCCATGACCATTTCGCCAACGACTTTGGTCGGAATTTCTGACTCGCCCAGTGTCTCTAGTCGGCGCTGAATTGAATTTACAATACGCTCAATCCGGTCTTCACCAACCGGGCGTTTGCGCAGGGCGATATTCAGCGAGCGAGATAGTTTATCTCGATCAAATGGTGACTTTTCGCCGTCTTTTTTGACAACGGTTAGTTCGCGTAACTGAACCCGCTCAAAGGTTGTCCAACGTGCGCCACACGCCGGGCAGAACCGGCGACGACGGATCGCAGCATTGTCTTCAGTTGGGCGTGAGTCTTTGACTTGAGAGTCTTCGTTTCCACAAAATGGGCACCGCATAGTCTTATTTCCCCCTAATTATTGGTCGTCAATCAGACGTCCGTATAAATTGGGAAGCGTTGGCACAGTGCCTTAACTTCCGTCCGTGCTGCCGCTTCGGCTAAACTGTTATCGCCATTTGATTCTGCGAGGCCTTCCAAGACATCACCAATCAAGTTTCCAACTTTTCTAAATTCTTCGACGCCAAACCCTCGTGTGGTGGCGGCTGGCGTACCTAAACGCACACCGGACGTGACCATTGGCTTTTCTGGATCGAACGGAATGCCGTTCTTGTTGCAGGTCATACCTGCATTTTCGAGACTGACCTCAGCGTCGTTACCTTTTACACCCTTAGGTCGCAGATCGACCAAAATCACGTGGGTATCAGTACCACCAGAGACGATATCAAGTCCCCGCTCTATCAATGTTGCAGCCAAAACCTTGGCGTTCTCAGCGACAGCTTTTGAATAGTCGACGAACTCAGGCGTTAGTGCTTCGCCAAAGGCAACGGCCTTAGCCGCGATGACGTGCATTAATGGGCCGCCTTGGAGGCCAGGGAATACGGCTGAATTGAATTTTTTACCCAAGTCTTCGTTGTTCGACAGGATCATCCCGCCGCGTGGACCGCGCAGAGTCTTGTGCGTCGTCGTCGTAACAACGTCAGCGTACGGTAATGGTGACGGATGGATACCTGATGCCACAAGGCCTGCAAAGTGCGCCATGTCGACCATCAAATAAGCACCAACACTATCGGCAATCGCGCGGAACCGGGCGAAGTCGAGGGTACGTGGATAAGCGGAACCGCCGCAGATAATGATCTTTGGCTGATGCTCTTTGGCCAAAGCTTCGACTTGCTCGAAATCGACCAAATGGTCGTCTTTCTTCACGCCGAACTGAATTGCGTTGAACCATTTGCCGGATTGCGCAGGCGGTGCACCGTGCGTCAAATGACCACCAGCAGCCAAAGACATGCCTAGGATCGTGTCGCCAGGCTTTAGGAGCGCCAAGAATACGGCGCCGTTGGCCTGTGCACCAGAATGCGGCTGGACGTTAATGTATGAGCAGTCAAAAAGCTTCTTGGCGCGTTCGATTGCTAAAGATTCAGCCACATCGACAAATTCACAACCGCCATAGTAACGACGTCCCGGATACCCTTCAGCGTATTTGTTTGTCATGACGCCGCCTTGGGCTTCCATGACTGCGCGAGACACGATGTTTTCTGAGGCAATCAGTTCGATCTGATCTTGCTGGCGTGCAAGCTCGTCGGTGATTGACTTAAACAAGTCTGCATCCCGCTCTGGCAGTGATTCGTTGAAGAACCGCTGATGATAGTCGCTGGGGTAATTTGCGTTAGACATAATCAATCTATTCCCTTTGAGATTAATACTATTTTTTTGTTACAGCGAGCATATCGACACGTCGTGCGTGCCGTCCGCCCTCAAAATCTGTTTCAAGAAAGGCCTGCATGGCATCGCGCGCGACTTCTGAGCCGATCAAGCGTTCACCAAAGCAAACAACGTTCGCATCATTGTGTTGGCGCGCAAGCTTTGCTGTCAGGCTATTGCTGACAACGGCTGCGCGAACGGCTGGATTTCTATTAGCGGCGATTGAAATACCAATGCCTGATCCACATACAAGGACACCAAATTCTGCATCGCCGGATTCAATGGCATTGCCCATGGCAAAACCAAAGTCAGGATAATCAACGCTGTCTGTGCTGTCGGCACCAAGATCAACTAACGTGTACCCTGCTTCGATTAAATCTTCTTTGAGTTGAGATTTAAGAATAAATCCGGCGTGATCAGATGCAATTGCTACAGTATGTCCCATCTTTCTGCTCATTCCGCTCTGTATGTTTAATCGACCAAAATCAGGTCGAGACGACATCAAAAATAAAGATGGGCTTTCATACCATATCTAGCGCGGACCTGCCAACAGAACACTAAGCTGCGTGGCATAGTTTTTATGCGCTATGTGAGCTTATGCGAAAATGTCTGTACGACTTGGAAACGCCTTAAGAGCTTCGTGTATTCGGTGCGCTTGACGCACTTCGTTTGAGTTTGCCGGGTAATAGCGTTGTGTGAAATTCAAGCGCTTACACCAGTGTTCAATATAGTCACGTTTACGATCGGGTGCGGCGGCCTCCCCAGTGAGCGCACCGATGGTTCGTCCAAAGTCTGGATGCAGGTCAGGCTGAAAGGCCAAAATCTCGTAATCTTCAAAGGATAAAACACCTGCCGCGTACAAGTTCTCGCTATAATCCTGCATTTCGCGTGGCGA
>CAWUWH010000060.1:0-18935 GCA_963926035.1 uncultured Rhodospirillales bacterium | reverse complement strand
ATCTAAAATGTGTGCCAAACAGTGGTTGCACACGCAGGGCGTGGAGGCGGAATGATGTCTGAACTCCTCCTCGAAATTCTTTCAGAAGAAATTCCAGCCCGCATGCAGGCGCGTGCGGCGGCTGATCTGAAGCGTTTGGTGACGGACGGCCTTAATGGGGCTGGCCTCGAATTTACATCGGCTGAGGCATACGTGACGCCGCGCCGCCTTTGCCTTGTTGTTGATGGGCTGCCGGAAAAACAACCTGATGTATCCGAAGAAAAGCGCGGCCCCAAGGTCGATGCACCGGAACAGGCGATCAATGGATTTAAGGGATCGCTCCCCGAAGGTGCTGTGATCGAAGAGCGCGAACTGCCAAAGGGCACGTTCTTTTTCGCGACGGTTGAAAGCAAGGGTGCTGCGACGGCGGACGTTCTTGTCGGTCTGTTGAGTAAAGCCATGGGCGATTTGCCATGGCCAAAATCCATGCGGTGGGCTTCGTATCCAGATCGCTGGGTGCGTCCTGTGCATTCGATGATTTGCCTGTTTGCGGGCCAAGAGATCGCCGCAACATTGGGCGCTGTGACGGCGTCGAATGCGACGGTTGGTCATCGCTTCCTGGCACCAGATACGATCACGGTTTCAGACTTCGCCGATTACAAAGCCAAGTTGATGGCGGCCAAGGTCATGCTCGACCCGGCGGAACGCCGCGCCAAGATCAAAGCGGATGCCGAAGCATTGTGCGCCATAGAAGGCCTGACCCTCAAAGACGATCCGGGCTTGCTGGATGAAGTCACCGGCTTGGTTGAATGGCCGGTTGTGCATATCGGCTCTATCGAAGATCAGTTCATGGAACTGCCACCAGAAGTGCTGACGACATCCATGCGCTCACATCAGAAATATTTCGCGTGTGAGTATAAAGACGGCGCGCTGGCGAACCGCTTTGTGGTTGTCGCCAATACAGAAACCAAAGATGGCGGTGTACAGGTAGTCGCTGGTAACGAACGAGTGCTCCGCGCGCGCTTGTCGGACGCCAAGTTCTTTTGGGATCAGGACCGGGCAGTCAAACTCGAGACTCGCGTTGATGCGCTTAAAGACCGAGTGTTCCATGCCAAGCTTGGTACGCTTCTTGAGAAAATTGATCGCATAGAAGGTTTAGCCAAGGTTGTTTCAAACTCAGTTGACGGTGCAGATGCCGAATTGGTTAAACGTGCAGCGCGTCTTGCCAAGGCAGACCTGTCGACCGGTATGGTTGCTGAATTCCCAGACTTGCAGGGCTTGGTGGGCCGGTATTATGCCGTTGCTGATGGTGAAGATGCCGCTGTATGTGACGCCATCTCTGAACATTATTCTCCAGTTGGCCCAAATGATGTTTGTCCAACTAACCCGATCAGTGTTTGCGTCGCGCTTGCGGACAAGATCGATACGTTGATTGGTTTCTTTGCGATTGACGAGAAGCCAACGGGATCGAAAGACCCGTATGCGCTCCGCCGTGCCGCATTGGGTGTGATCCGGTTGATCATTGAAAATGAATTACGGATATCATTAGCATCAATTTTTGACTTTGCTTTTAAATCTTATGCTTGGGAAATGTGGATCAATCGTGAGACTGAAATAGATCAAGCGGATAGAGGGGAAATCGCTAGAAACAACATCATGCCACTTCCTCTTTCTAAGGATGTCGATAGTTTAATCCCTTTCTTCGCGGACCGTCTAAAAGTACACCTGAAAGAAAAGGGTGTGCGGCATGACTTGATTGATGCGGTGTTTGCGCTCGGTGGTGAAGATGATCTTGTGCGCTTGATTAAGCGCGTTGAGGCATTGCAGGAATTCCTTGGCACCGAAGACGGTGGTAATCTGCTGGCAGGCCGCAAGCGCGCCGCCAACATCCTCAGCATCGAAGAGAAAAAAGACAACGCTGAATATCGCGATGCGCCGGATGCGAACTTGTTCCAACAAGACGAAGAACGGGCCCTTGCGTCGGCTCTTGATGCCGCACGCCCGAATATTGATGCAGCGATTGCGGACGAGAACTTTGTCGGTGCGATGCAGGCGTTGGCCGGATTGCGCGCCCCCGTTGATGCGTTCTTTGATGAGGTGACTGTGAACGCGGATGACGCGGCGCATCGGGTGAATAGATTGAAACTGTTGAACGGCATTCGGTCCGCGCTGGATGGCGTGGCAGACTTTTCGAAGATTGAGGGCTAATCGTAGAGATATAAACGTCATTCCCGCGAAGGCGGGAACCTAGTTCTTTGCATCGGTTGCTCTGGGTCCCCGCTTTCGCGGGGATGACGAGAAAAAAAGCGATGCACGACGGGAAAAAAGCGATGTACGTCGAGAAATAAAGAACGATGGATGACGACAGAAGAAGACGATGGATGCGAGAAAAACGGGTTAAGTGACGTAAGTATATTTGAAGGATAGCATCCCTCTCCCTCGGGAGAGGGTGGCGCGCAGCGCCGGGTGAGGAGTTGCACGGTCGTAATGAACATAAGCAAGGATAGACAATGACCAAGTGGGTATATGCATTCGGAGATGGTTCTGCCGATGGCAGCGCCGAGATGAAAAACCTTTTGGGCGGCAAGGGTGCAAACCTGGCCGAGATGTCCAACCTAGGTCTACCGGTCCCACCGGGCTTTACGATCTCAACCGAAGTGTGCACGCACTATTACGATAACGGCCAAAAGTACCCGGATGATCTGAAGGAACAGGCGATCGCTGCGCTGGCCGCGATCGAAGGCACGTTGGAGCGTACGTTTGGCTCTAACGACAAGCCATTGCTGGTTTCTGTCCGCTCCGGTGCCCGGGCCTCGATGCCAGGCATGATGGACACGGTTCTGAACCTGGGTCTCAATGATGAAACCGTTGAAGCGTTGGCTGCCGAAAGTAATGATCCGCGGTTTGCGTACGATAGCTATCGCCGCTTTATCACCATGTACTCTGACGTTGTGTTGGGTGTTGATCATGGCGAGTTCGAAGAAATTCTTGATAATTATAAGGTCGACCGGGGCTATCGCCTTGATACCGACCTGACGGCCGACGACTGGAAGACACTGGTTCCGATGTATATGGAGCGTGTCGTCGAAGTCCTTGGCGCGCCGTTCCCTCAGGATGTGCATGAACAGCTTTGGGGTGCGATTGGTGCGGTGTTCGGGTCTTGGATGAATGCACGGGCAATGACTTATCGTCGCCTGCATGACATTCCGGCAAGCTGGGGTACAGCGGTTAATGTACAAGCCATGGTATTTGGTAACATGGGCGAAGACTGTGCGACGGGCGTATGCTTCTCGCGTAATCCGGCAACCGGTGAGAACGCATTCTATGGTGAGTACCTGATCAATGCACAGGGCGAAGACGTGGTTGCGGGTATCCGTACGCCACAATCCCTGACCAAGCTTGAGCGCGAGACTTCTGGCTCGAACCTTCCATCGATGGAAGAGGCCATGCCAAAGACGTTTGCTGAGCTTTGCGATATTCGTGACCGGCTTGAAGCACACTACAAAGACATGCAGGACATGGAGTTCACCATCCAGCAGGATCGCTTGTGGATGTTGCAAACCCGTGGCGGTAAGCGGACAGCGCGGGCGGCGCTTCGGATTGCCTGTGACATGGTCGACGAAGGTGTGATCTCAAAAGAAAACGCTGTGCGTCGGATTGATCCCATGCAGTTGGATCAGCTTTTACACCCGATGCTCGATCCTGATGCGGAACGTGACATCGTTGGACGTGGCTTGCCGGCGTCTCCGGGTGCAGCAACAGGTGCGATTGTATTTACGGCTGAAGACGCCGAAGCCTGGAAGGCTAATGGCAAGTCAGTGATTCTGGTTCGGATGGAAACAAGTCCTGAAGACATCGGTGGCATGCATGCTGCTGAAGGTATTTTGACAACGCGCGGCGGAATGACATCTCACGCGGCGGTGGTTGCTCGGGGCATGGGTCGCCCTTGCGTATCTGGTGCTGGTGAAATGCGTGTCGATGCAGCGAACAAGACGCTGACCTGTATGGAGCGGACGTACACCGAGGGTGAAATCATTACCCTGGACGGCACCACCGGTCAGATCATGGACGGTGAGGTCGATATGATCCTGCCAGAACTTACGGGTGACTTTGGCAAGCTGATGGCTTGGGTCGATGAGTATCGCACCATGGGTGTCCGCGCGAATGCGGAAACGCCAGCGGATGCCAAGACTGCGCGTAAATTTGGCGCTGAAGGTATTGGCCTGAGCCGGACCGAGCATATGTTCTTTGAGCCAGAGCGGATCGTGCACATGCGTGAGATGATCCTGGCATCTGGTGAAAAGTCGCGTCGCAAAGCATTGGCAAAACTATTGCCGTATCAGCGCGATGACTTTGAAAACCTGTTCCGGATTATGGAAGGCTTGCCGATTACCATCCGCTTGCTCGATCCACCGTTGAACGAGTTCTTGCCGCACAATGACGAAGAGCTGGCCGAAGTTGCTAAATCTGCGGGTGTGTCGTTGCAAGAAATCAAGGCGCGTAAGAACCAGTTGGACGAGTCGAACCCAATGCTTGGGCATCGTGGCTGTCGATTGGGAATTACGTATCCTGAAGTTTATGAAATGCAGGCGCGGGCGATCTTTGAAGCGGTTGTTAAAGTTGCTGCCGATAACATTATAGCGATCCCGGAAGTCATGATCCCGCTTGTTGGTATGAAAAGCGAGCTGGACGCCATGACAGCTGTGGTCAATGCAACGGCCAAGGCGGTTATGGATGAGAGCGGCAAAACCTTTGAATACATGGTCGGCACCATGATTGAGCTGCCGCGCGCATGCTTGATGGCTGACGAAATTGCCGAGACGGCAGAATTCTTCAGCTTTGGAACCAACGACCTGACACAGACCACGTTTGGGTTCTCCCGTGATGATGCGGCACCATTCCTTGATGTCTATCAACGTAAAGGCATCATGGAATCTGATCCGTTCATGACGATTGATCCTGAAGGCGTTGGTGCGCTGCTTGAGATCGCTGTTGAGAAAGGCCGTAAGGTCCGCCCTGATATCAAGCTTGGTATTTGTGGTGAACATGGCGGCGACCCGGTATCGGTTCGCTTCTGCCAAAAAATTGGCCTTACGTACGTATCATGTTCGCCTAACCGCGTTCCAATTGCACGTCTGGCGGCAGCGCAGGCTGCATTGGATGAGCGAGACGAAAGCTGATCTGAAATCATGTGAAGTCGGTCCTCGAACGGCTTTCTTGCTGGGTTTCCTTATGAAGTTAAGGGAAAAATAATTGAGCCGTCCACCCGTTAGTAGTGGGAATACGACTCTTTAATTGGCGCTATGAAAGTAGAATGCCATAACCAGCAATAGATATTGCCGCCCAGATAAGAAAATCTGCTATATTCTTCAGTTTTTTTGAAGTTGTCATCATTTCGTCAGGGTACGAGTGCATAGTTCAGTCCTACAAAGGAACTGAATGCTGATGAACGCGATCCACCAATTTTCCAGAAAGCAAACAAGCGTGTTGTTCGTATGTGACGACAACAGCCGCTATTCGCTGGCATGTGAAGCTTTGGTGCGTTCTCATAATATTCCTGGAATTCGCGGCTTTAGTGCGGGTCTCAATCCATCAGACAAGGCCGATCCATTTGCGTTGTCCGCTCTGACACTTGCTGGCGTGAGTAATGATGGGCTTTGGCCAAAGCATTGGGATGGGTTTGCACATTCACACCGCAAGATCGTTGATGTCGTGGTTATTCTTGGCAAAAAGACTGCAGAGCAATTACCACAAAACTTCGCAGGTGAATCAAAATACATTGTGTGGGATTTCGAAGGACATCGTGATCAACATTACAACTATGGCATTTGGCGCGGTATTCTTCAGTTACGCCCCTATGTCGACGAGCATGTAATCGATCTGCAAAAAGGCGCTTATATCGATATTAATATCGATCAGCTGGCAGCTGAATAAAACGTCTTAACGTCGCACAAAGAACGTCACGTCCGGCATCGGACTTTCATCAAACACTTCCACGTTCGCAGATAGTTTCGTCTGGCAGAATTTACGCATGCGATCTGGATCAATGTAATATAGGCCATCGCACCTCTTGGCCTCATCATCGCGTAACATATTGAATACAAGTGATTTTTCAGTCTTATCCCATAATTGAACAAGGCTGGTTTCGATGTATTCATGCCAGGCGTCTTCGTCAGCATTGCCATGCAAATTATATGTACCCGATACGATGCTGTAATCGGCTGAGTTGGTTGCGACCATTTTCTGTATGAACGTTGCGCGCGGATCGTTGATGCGGTCGCGGCAGGCGGCAATCATTTCCTGAGCGATATCATAGCCGTAATACTGGCCCCCATTCATCAAAGGCCAGTGCGCGATATGATCGAAAAGGGCGCCATAACCGCAGCCAAAGTCATTGATGGTGACGCCGCCGTCGTTCAGGTCGGATGGCTCAAAGATTTCACACATCCGATCAAAGCGAACGGCTTGCCATTTCTCATCACGCCAGAATACGCCTTTGGCCGTGGCACCACACTGGTTCAGGCGACGCCCGTATATTCTGGCAACGGGTGCCAACATTCTCGGAGCCCGCCTGAGAAGATCAAAAATCACGCGTTCTAAGCCTCGTCGTCAGGTTCGGGCAGTTGCATCCAATGGGGTACAACGGGCGCCGCAGTTGCACCTTCGAGCTCAAGCGTATCGGCATTCTGAATGGCATCTAGTTTTAACATCGCAATCGCCATATCGCCTGAAATCGATCGTATATCGCCAACCGTTTTACCAGCATATGAGATCATCGAGCCGGGCTCTGGTGCACCGTCTGTTATTTTAATAGGGATCAGCCGCTTTTTAATCAGACCACGATACTTGGTTCGTGCCGTCAATTCCTGCCCCATGTAGCAGCCTTTTTTCCAATCGACGCCGGATAACTCATCGAAGCCGCTTTCCAATAAAATGGATTTATCTTTGATGAGATCCAATGGCGTTTCAACAAGACCTAAGGAAATGCGGTGATATTGATAGATGTCATCAGAGGCATCTTCACCCCATGACGTCAAGTCGACATTGCTTGGTACAAACCCGCGCACACCTGCCTGTTCGAGCCTTGGGTCCGTATACAGGATACATCCTTCGTCGGTTTTATGCTGGTCGCTCTCCATACTCAGAGTGGCAGCAACATCAGCGCCAAAAAACGTATACACATCATAATCAGTACTGACGTCTTTCAAGGTAACCCTGGAGCGCAATTTGAACATTGTGAGCTTTTTTACAAAGAGATCGATATCTTCGCGGTAGCAATCAACGAGCAACGCGTCACCATCGCGGACGATGAAAAAGTCGAACAGGTATTTCCCTTGCGGCGTCAAAAGTGCCGCATAAAGACCATGCGTGCCGTCGGCACGCCTGATATCGTTGGAAATCAGCCCTTGCAGGAAGGTTTCTGTATCATCGCCTGTTATTCTGACAACACCGCGATCTAGACGTTTACTGCGTTTCATCAACTTACATGCTCCTATTAGCTATTCTTAAGATGGGGGCTTAGGGCAGTGTGTTGCAAGGGCGGGCTTTGCATCGGCTTTGTGCCCGCTTATAAGAGGATAATATTCACGTTAGGACGATAATGCGCGCACTTTTTGTGACATCGACACGAGTGGGGGATGCAATCCTTTCGACAGGCATACTGTCGCGGATTCTGGATCAAAATCCAGGACTGCGGGTGACGGTTGCTTGTGGGCCTGCAGCCGCGTCATTGTTTGAAGCCGTGCCGGGTCTCGAACGTATTATTGTGCTGGATAAAATGGTCGGCTCGCTGCATTGGGTTTATCTCTGGGCGAAGACATTTGACCAGCGGTGGGACATTCTTGTTGATCTTCGAAACGCGCCCATGACGTTTCTTATTGGAACCAAAAAACGATATCGGATGGCCCGCTCACGCGATACCGGTCACCGGATTCTGACGTTGGCCCGGGTTATTAATTCAGAAGATAATCCGCCGTCGCCAAAAATGTGGGTCGACGATGAGAGACGGGTAATGGCAAAGCGCTTAATTCCGGATGGCGGGCCTGTGATCGCGATTGGGCCGACAGCGAACTGGTCTGCAAAACAGTGGCGTGGTCAGTCCTTTGCGGAACTTGTTGCGCGGTTGACGGCTAAGGACGGTATTTTACCAAATGCCAGAGTGGCCATCTTTGGGCGCGATGACGAGCGTCCGATGGCGTTGCCGGTTATTGAATCAATTCCTGAAGACCGGTTGTTGGATTTGGTCGGGCGTATTGATCTGTTGAGTGTTTATGCATGCCTTGAGCGTGCGTCTATTTACATCGGAAATGATTCCGGCTTGATGCATTTAGCAGCGGCAAGCGGCATTCCAACATTGGGTTTGTTCGGCCCATCACCCGTTGAGCAATATGCGCCATGGGGTCCTTTGTGTGCAGTCGTGCAGGCAAGCATCGCCTTCGATGAAATTTTCCCAGAAAACTTTGATCACCGAAATACAGGAACGTTGATGGATAGCCTGAGCGTTGATCAGGTATTGAGCGCAGCGACGGCACTTTGGCAAAAGACCAAGGATGCGGACGCATGAGTGCCGACATTCAACTTTCTGCTGTCATTAGTGTTCATAACGAAGAGCATCAACTTCGTGCATGCCTAGAGAAACTTGGGTTTGCAGACGAGATTGTGGTCTTGCTTGATAAATGCAGCGACGGCTCAAAAGAGATTGCGGCTGAATTTACAGATCGTTTAATTGATGGAAAGTGGGCCATCGAAGGCGAACGGCGAAATGCTGGCATTGAAGCTTGTCAGGGTACATGGATTTTCGAAATCGACGCGGATGAACGCGTGAGCGATGTTCTTGCCGCTGAAATTCGGACCACTGTGCAAACTACGAAAGCCGATTGGCACGAAATCCTTGTCGATAACTATATCGGCCAGCGCTTGGTTCGGTGGGGCTGGGGTGCATCATTTGGCAAAGCGGCCTACCCGGGCTTGTTTCGCAAAGGTGTTAAGCGTTGGGGCATGCAACGTGTCCATCCATCTTTGGAATGGTCCGGCTCAAAAGGCCCAATGCTCAAAAGCCGCCTTGTGCATTATGTCGATTGTGACATCTCGGACATGATCAAGCGGCTGGATAGTTATTCAAATGCGCGTGCTAAGGATTTAATTGAAAGTGGTGATATCGGCAGCCTTGCCAAAAACATGCGTCGGTTCTTTTCACGGTTCATCAAATGTTACTTCTTTCGCAAAGGCTACCGCGAAGGTGGTCTCGGTTTATTGATTGCGATTTGTGCCGGTATGTTTCCGTTGCTTTCACACCTCAAGGCGGCATACGCGAAAGATGAAGGGGCATCATGAGCACAGTTATTCTTGCTGACGACGGTATTGTTTTTGATGGCCAGACGCCTGAGAAGGGGCCGCTGGGCGGTGCCGAGTCTTCGGTCATTCAGTTGGTTGAAATTCTGGCTGCACGCGGCCACGACGTCAGTGTTTACAATAACTGTGAGCAAGCCCTCGATTATAAAGGCGTAAAATGGCGGCCAATCTCAGATGGTGTGCCTGACACTGCGGATATGTTCATTGCAAACCGTGGCGATAAACTTTTAAAGCTATGTGAAGGTGCCAAGCGCACGGTTTTCTGGACCCATAACCCATGTAGCTACATGGTAAAATTCAGATATATTCAACAATTCTGGCGACGCCGCCCGGTGATTGTTTTCATCGGTGATTATCATGCGGATACGTTATCTGGATGGGTGCCGGATGGCGGGCGTGTGACGATACCTTACGGATTACCGGATTTGTTCTGTGATGCAGAACCTGCACATCAACCACCGGGGCCTCGGGCAATTTTTACATCCAACCCGCTCCGTGGGCTAGGTTGGTTGCTTGATCTTTGGCGAGATGAGATTGCACCCAATGTTGAAGGCGCCGAACTTCATATCTTTTCGGGAGCTGCCACCTATGGCGCGGCCGGGGTTCGAAAAGGGGATCTGATGGGGCAGGTATTGGCAAAAGCCGATAGCCTTGCTGATGTTGGTGTAAAACTCAGAAAACCTGTGAACAAAGCAATGTTGATTGATGAAATTCGCATGGCGCGCGTGATGCTGTATAAAGGCGATATCAACGAGACGTTCTGTCTGGCTGTTGCCGAGGCGCAAGCCATGGGTGTGCCAACCGTTGTGCAACCTATCGGCTCGATGGTTGAGCGGGTGCGTGACGGTGAAACAGGATTTATTCGCGGTGATGATGCAGGTTTCGCACTTGCTGCGAGAAAATTGCTTAGCGATGATGTGTTATGGTCGACGCAGCATGAGAATGCGCTTAAGACACAGCGTAACTGGCGATGGCCTGGTGCCGCTGCTGCATTTGAGGAGTTAATGAAATAGCGATGAAGGTTCTTCAAATCATGGCAGGTGCCGAGTTTGGTGGGGCTGAAGCGTTTTTTGTACGCCTCGCGATCGCATTGAACCGGACAGGCCTCGAGCAAAAAGTTGTTATTCGCAAGAACCCTGCGCGTGCCACCCTCCTTCGTCATGGCGAGGTCGAGCCTATTGAGCTGCCGTTTGGCAGACGCATGGACTTTTTGACCATGCGTGCACTCAAGCGAGAAATTAAAGAATTCAAACCAGACGTCGTCCTGACTTGGATGAACCGCGCCACATCAATGTGCCCCAAGGGTGACTTTGTTCATGCTGCGCGGTTGGGTGGATATTACGACCTTAAATATTATGCCGCATGTGATCACTTGATTGGGAATACGCAGGATATTGTTGAGTATCTTGTCGAACACGATTGGCCCGCTGAAAAAGTGCACTATCTGCCAAATTTTGTTTTTGACGAAGACGCGGAACCCTTAACCCGCCGAGAATTCTTCACACCGAATGATGCGCCGCTGATCGTGGCCCTTGGGCGACTTCATGAGAACAAAGCATTCGATGTGCTGTTAAGCGCGCTGGCACGGGTACCAAATGCGTACCTGTGGCTCGCCGGTGACGGGCCCTTAAAAGAAGACCTGCAAAAGCAGTCCGAGGTGCTTGGTATTAAGCCGCGTGTGCGTTTCTTGGGCTGGCGAGATGATACCGCAGCACTTTTACAAACGGCTGATTTGTTTGTCTGCCCATCTCGACATGAACCACTGGGCAATGTTGTGATTGAAGCCTGGGCGCAAGGATTGCCTGTGGTCGCGGCCGATAGCATGGGACCTGGAACATTAATCGAAAACATGGAAACAGGCGTGCTGGTCCCCGTTGACGATGAAATCTTGATGGCGCGGGCTATTCGCGGCGTTCTTGATGATGAAGATCTGGCGCGACGGATCGCCGAAAATGGGTATCAAACCTATCAGGACAATTTCACTGAAGCCCGGGTTGTTGAGCAATACCTGGAGTTCTTTAAGAAAGTCGCAGGCTAAAGATGTGTGGTATCGCCGGTCTCATGAGTGTGGACGGCACGCCACCATCTGTTGAAATCTTGCGTGCAATGGCGGATGCCATCGCGCACCGGGGGCCTGATGGGCGTGGCGAATATAATGTCGCTGACGTAGCCTTGCTCCAAAACCGTCTCGCAATCATTGATCTTGAGACCGGTGACCAACCATTATTCGCAGCTAAAGACGGCGATACATCAGAACTCGCATTGGTCGCTAACGGCGAGATTTATAACTACATCGAACTCCGCGAAGATATGTCGAAGGTCGTGTTTAAAACGAACTCTGACTGTGAGCCGATGCTGTATCTCTATCGCAGCCATGGCATCGATTTTGCTGAACATTTACGCGGCATGTATGCCGTTGCGATCCACGATGTTGATGACGGTGCGTTGGTTCTGTCACGCGATCCTTTTGGCATCAAACCATTGTACTATGGCCTGGCAGCAGACGGCTTTGTGTTTGCTTCGGAACCTCAAGCATTGCTGCGTGCCAAGCTGGTAAAGCCTGAAGTCGATGCATCTAAACGTGACGAGCTGCTGGCACTGCAATTCACGACGAGGGCGGAGACTATCTTTCCGGGCATTTATCGTGTCCTGCCTGGAGAAACGATTGTTGTGCGTGAAGGCCGCATTGCTGAACGGGCTTTACTCTCTGCCTTGCCGCCGGGACGGCCTGCAAAGGTCAGTGCTGATGATGCGCTTAAGGCATTTGATAAAATCATTATGGATGCCGTCGATGTGCATCAACGGTCTGATGTTCCTTATGGGATGTTCCTTTCTGGTGGTATCGACTCGTCCGTGATTTTGAAAGTGATGAGCCGGCTTAATCAAAGCCCCGTGCATGCGTTAACGGCAGGGTTTTCGGGCAGCAACGTTCATGATGAACGCGCACATGCAAAGGTGGTTGCCAAGGCGTGTGGGGCTGATCATGAAGACATCACACTCAACGAAGATGATTTTTGGCGCGAGTTACCCGCCATCACAGCGGCAATGGATGACCCGTGTGCTGATTATGCCGTCGTGCCCACATATATGCTGGCGCGAAAAGCTCACGAAGCCGGATTGAAAGTTGTTCTGTCTGGTGAAGGTGGGGATGAATTGTTTGCAGGTTACGGGCGGTATCGCCGCCAATGCCGCCCCGCGTTATTTGGTGGCAGGCGCATGCGTCATGCCGCGATCCTGGATGGCACGGGTGTGCTGCGCGAGGACCCACGTGGGTGGCGAGATGGTATCGCAGCGGCTGAGCGTGAGGCGCGGGATTACGGTCACAACTCATTGCAAATTGCGCAGGCCGTGGACTTTGCCGATTGGCTACCGAACGATCTACTCACGAAACTTGATCGGTGTTTGATGGCGCATGGTGTTGAGGGACGCTTACCATTCCTTGATCCGTTTGTTGCTGACTTTGCATTTAAGTTGCCGAACCGACTTAAGGTGCGCGGGCGGACCGGCAAGTGGCTTTTGAGGAAATGGCTGGAAACGGCATTGCCTGAAAGTCTGCCATTTACGCCTAAGCGCGGTTTCACTGTACCTGTTGGACATTGGATCTCAGGGCAGGGGAGCAAGCTTGGCACGTTGGTTGCGCAACAGGCAGGGGTTATCGAAGTCTGTGACCCAGATGCTGTGCAGCGCCTCTTTAATGCGGGTGATACAAAAGGCCATGCGCAATGGACGTTGTTGTTCTATGCGCTTTGGCATCAGCATCATATCATTGGAAGCGACGCCGCTGGTGATGTGTTTGACGTCTTGAGCGCTTAGGTCGGGATTAAGGATTAGCTGCCGCTGACCTTGACCCGCTTGATGATAAAATCTCCGCCCTTATCAGAAATACGAACGCCATCAAACGGATCTGAGAAGCCTCGATCAGACGTTGTGATAACGTTAGTTCCATCAAGGGAAACCCGCATCGATCCATCGCCACTGCGTGACCAGATAATAGTATGAAAATCTTTGTCTTCGATGGTGATTGCCTGGGATGAGGTAGCGATAACGCTGGAACCGGCATTGCCGACCCGGTGCAATTGAATGCCTTTGCCACTAACATACAGCAACCGGTATCCGATAAGTGCCTGCTCGCCTTGAAATGCGTCAAGCTCGAAATGGCTATCTGCAAGCCATGACGACATTTCAATTTTCAGATCGAATGCATTGCTGATCGGCGTGCTCAAGGTGATTAAATTCTCGGAGGGTGCCGTGGGTTGGCTCGGTGTTTTCGTCGCTTGCTTCAGGAGCTGGCCTAAAAGCGCCTTTGCGAAATCTTCACCACTATTCCCTGAGGTGTTGGATGACGTTTGCTGGTTTGCAGTGATGAGACGGTTGCGCAGCCCCCAACCGCTTTCAATAAAGTATTCACCGCTGACGACCTGCCATGCTGGGTTATTAATGTAATCGCCATCGGCAAAGGTATCACTGACCAGCAGCTTATGTGATTGTGCATGTTGCGCGTTGGAAAGATTGCGCAGGTCCTGCAAAAAAGTTGGATCGGCGGTTTTGGCTTTCTCGGCCTTGTCGATGAGTTTGTTCAATTCTTCAACAAGGTTATCAAGCGCTGGATTCGGTGCTGAATTTGCCGATGGGTCTGCCCACGTTGAATAGCGAGAGCTTTGCGCACTTACCGCATTGGGCAGCAATAAAATGGATAAAGCGATAATCATCAAAACGCGCATATGAAACTCCTTTGGTCGGTTGCTTCAATGCTATCACATCTATCCCAAACGTGGAGCCTCGGCTGAGGACTCTAGACAGATGGTAAAAATTATGTCAGCAAAAGGATATGACTAAATTTACACAAATCACCCTCCGCCGCCCCGATGATTGGCATGTGCATTTTCGCGATGATGATATGCTCTCCAGCGTTGTTCCTGCCACTGTTGCGGAGTTCGCCCGAGCGATTGTTATGCCGAACCTCGTGCCCCCTGTGACCACGGTCGCGGGTGCTGAGGCGTATAGGGATCGTATTAATGCCGCCGTGCCAAAGGGGCTTGAGTTCAAGCCTTTGATGACCGCGTATTTAACCGATCAGACATCTGCAGATGAATTGCGGCAAGGATTTGCTGCTGGCGTATTTGTGGCGGTGAAACTCTATCCTCAGGGTGCGACGACGAACTCTGCATCGGGTGTGTCAGATATCGCCAATGTGATGTCTGTCCTGGAAACGATGCAAGAAATTGGGATGCCGTTACTGATCCATGGTGAAGTGACGGACCCGGATATTGATATCTTTGATCGCGAAGCCGTGTTCATTGAGCGCGTGTTGACGCCGCTGATTGCAAAACTGCCTGGCCTTAAAGTTGTGTTTGAGCATGTCACAACAAAAGAAGCCGTTGATTTCGTCCTAGGCGGCGATGCGAAGACTCTGGCTGCAACCATCACGGCGCATCATCTGGTGATCAATCGTAGCGACCTCTTCAAAGGCGGGGTCAGGCCACATCTGTATTGTCTGCCGATTGCCAAGCGTGAACTCCACCGTCAAGCTTTGCGTGCAGCGGCGACGTCCGGGGATGCACGGTTCTTTCTGGGCACGGATACGGCGCCTCATGCTGCGCATTTGAAAGAAGCGGCCTGCGGATGTGCGGGTGTCTACAGTGCGCCGGTTGCGATGCCTGTCTATACACAGGCGTTTGAGGACGAGGGGGCACTGGATCGCCTTGAAGCCTTTGCCTCTTTGAACGGCCCGACGTTCTATGGCCTGCATGTAAACGACGCGAAAATTACCATGACCCGCCAAGACTGGACCGTGCCAGAAACGATCATGACCGGTGAAGGTGTAGCGTTGAAGCCATTCATGGCAGGTGAGACATTGGCGTGGCAAATTTCGGGTGCGTAATCTGGATAACGAACGGATTAAAATTCAGTCACTTAACTCTACCAATACTGAATCCATTGATACTGTTGTGGTTGTTGATGTTTACCGTGCATTCACAACGGCTGCTGTGGCCCTTGAGAATGGGGCAACAGGGATCATCATTGTAGATGATATTGCTGAGGCGCTCGCACTTCGTGCTGCGGGTAAGGGTTCGATTTGTATCGGTTAGCGCAACGGCGTGATGCCGGATGGATTTGATTTAGGTAATTCCCCTGCAGATATTGCATCAGCGCAGCTTGATGGCGTAACACTCATTCAGACAACGACAAATGGAACACGGGGTATCAAGGCCGTTTCATCTGTCCTAAAAATATATATGTAGGGTCTTTAGTCACTGCGGCAGCAACAGTCAGCTCAATCAATCAGCAAGGTAATGATCAGCAGGTCCTGCTTCTTGCCATGGGGCACGGTGGTCATTTGCTGTGTGAAGAGGATGAGCAATGCGCTCGGTATATCAAGGCGCATTTGAATGGTGACGTAACTGATAAAATTACCCTAGTAAATCATCTTCGGCGGTTATCAGCATCGCCAGACACACTTGCTGAGAGGGAAGAGCCGATGTCTTCAGAGGGTATCGATTGGTGCCTGCGTATCGACGCGCTGTCGTTCGCAGTTCGTGTTTGCAATCAGGATGGTCAATTGACAGCGTCCAAAGAATATACCTGACGCTTTAACTCAGCGTTCTTTTTGCAGCGTTGCCGGTTTCACCCCGTAGTCTGCGTAGGAGGGTGTTCAGGACGCTGATGACGATCGGGTTGCTGGTCTTAAGGCCTTTCTCAAAGACGCGTTTTGGAATGACGATACACCCGGTCTTGGTGTGGGCGCGTGCGGTGGCAGAGTGAGGTTCGCTATCAACCAGGGCCATTTCACGTAATAGTTCGCCTTCGCCGATCATCCCGACAATAAGTTGGGTACGACCGTCACCGCGGGCGATTTCGACTTCACCATATTCAATAATGAAGGCTTCATCTCCAACGGATTCCTGGGCAAAAATAATTTAGCCCGGCTTAAAAGTGCGCCGCTCGAGGCCATCACTCATGAAGTTATCTCCCATAAGGGCCAGCATAGTGTGCCTTTTATTAATCAACAATGATTGACGTCACTGATGTGGTGCTTATGTTTCTCACAATCATATGGGATTTGGAGAATTTAAATGAGTGACAATGAATTTAACGCGCTACTCTTGAGTGCTGACGACGAAGGCAAGGTCTCACAAAGTTTTGAGACGCTGTCGAATGACCGCCTGCCGGAAGGCGATGTGACGGTTGCTGTTAAATACACCACGCTCAACTACAAGGATGGCATGATCCTGAGCGGTATTGGCAAGCTGGTGCGGGATTATCCGCATGTGCCGGGCATCGACTTCTCGGGCGTTGTCGAAGAGTCAGCCCATCCAGATTATAAGCCAGGTGACGAGGTTATTCTGACCGGTTGGCGTGTTGGTGAAGTGCACTGGGGTGGCTTTGCAACACGCGCCAGGGTAAACGGCGATTGGTTGGTGCCTTTGCCTAAAGGTTTAAGTCTCGAGCAATCCATGGCGATCGGTACCGCAGGCCTGACGGCGATGCTGGCGATCATGACGCTGGAAGAGCACGGCAGACTGACCCCTGATGCTGACAAAGAAGTTCTGGTGACCGGTAGTGCGGGCGGCGTGGGTTCAGTCGCTGTGTCGATCCTGGCCAACCTTGGCTATAAGGTTGCGGCCTCGACTGGACGTGAAGAGCAGCACGGTTATCTGAAAAGCCTTGGCGCGACAACGATTGTGTCCCGTGACGAATTGATAGAGGCGCCCCGTGGTCCATTGTCCAAAGAGCGCTGGGCCGGTGCGATTGATAACGTGGGCGGACCAACGTTGCACCACGTTCTCACGACACTGTCATATTGGGGCGCATGTGCGTCTGTCGGTAATGCAGGGTCTTTCAAGCTGGATACAACGGTCCTGCCGTTCTTGCTGCGAGGCATTAATCTCTGCGGTATCGATAGTGCGACATGCCCTAAAGATCGCCGTGTTGTGGCTTGGGATCGTCTCTCTACGCAACTGCCTCAGGATAAGCTGAGTGACGCAACCAACCGGGCAGGGTTTGCCGAGTTACCTGAATTGGCCAGCAAAATCCTCAAAGGTCAGATCCGTGGCCGCATGGTGATCGACGTTAACGGATAATGGTTAACGCGATAAGTTACTGAAAAGTAAAGAAGGTCCGCTTCTGAGATAATCAAGGCAGGCCTTTTTGCTGGACGCTCAAATATTGGCATTGAATCTGCATATTAACCTTCAGTTAAGACCTGAGGAGGACTGGATATGTTGAATAAAGTCTGTTTAACCGTCGCTTTTGCGATTGTTTTGAGTGCCTGCGGCCATGTCGATGAGTATGAGCGCTATGTCACCGACTGGGAGCCTGTATACTGCTATAAGTCGCTTACAGCGACGCAGTGTTACCGCGAGCCCAAGTATGCGGACAGGGTTTGCGCCTGGTGAACTACTACGGGCCCCACCCGAGCCGCTATGACGCGCCAGAGCCTAAGGCTGGGCCAAACTTTTCAGCGCTTGAAATGATCAACTACTGGGTTAAAGACCGGGAGCCCATTCCGCACTCAATGCCCCGTGGTGATTTAACCGACCGGCTTTGGCTGACGGCTGAAGGCAAGGCTGAACAATAAATTCTTGTAGAAATGACAACCTTGAAAGCTTCCGAGATCGGCACAAACGCGCTGCTTCGCCGAATTTCAACGGCTGAACTGGTAAAGATTAAGCTTCCGCCCCTCGACATCGAAGTTCAGTGAACCGATATAACCCTCTCCTGAGGGTGAGGGTGGGCGCGAAGCGCCGGGTGAGGGGGCAGCATCCATAATATTTGCCGAATACATCCTGTCGCCTGAATTGATTGCGCCCGATGTCTTGACAGGTCGCCCCGAACGCCGTAAATCGCACGCTCTCGCGTGTGCATTCTATGTACATTTGCCTTGGGGCGGAGTAGCTCAGCTGGTTAGAGCAGCGGAATCATAATCCGCGTGTCGGGGGTTCAAGTCCCTCCTCCGCTACCAATAAAAATACCTGTTAAGTCAATGGCTTAGTGGGTTTTTTCATGCGTAACAGGCATCAAAGTCGGTTATCGATAGTGGTTTTATTAGGTCCCTGTTTTTATTGAATAATTCCTTCCCATCCCATCTGGTGTTGGCGAGTCTGTGCCGCATGAATGCCGCATGTAATGCACGTGATGTTCTAAATTTGTTGCTGCTGGGCCAACCAGTACGGTTCCACAAACCGAAATCCACGCATCAATCGAAGGGACTTCCTTTTGACGGCTTCTCGCACCGCCCGATGATGAAGATAGGGGTTTGTGATGACCAAAGAGCGGGACAGGGCGCGGTGAGAGGATGGCGGGCTGTATGACCCAGTCACACCCTCTCCGCGGCACTGTGTCCTGCTTAGCTGTTGACGGCGTCTTTTAGTGCCTTACCAGCCTTGAACTTAGGTTGCTTTGATGCCGCAATCTGGATTGTTTCGCCTGTGCTTGGGTTCCGGCCTTCGCTCATGATGATGTGTTTATCTTCCAGTTGACGGTTCACCTCGCCCAACAACCTCTCCCACAAATCGTGGTCCACAAGCTGCTGGCGAAAACGACCTAACGTGGTTGCATCAGGAATATCGGACGATAACTCAAGGCGGCAGAAACGGCGGAACAGA
>CAWUWH010000059.1:0-3019 GCA_963926035.1 uncultured Rhodospirillales bacterium | reverse complement strand
CACCCATTAGAGTGAAGCTATCGCTTAATGAGCGCGCTGGATGCAGAATTCGATGAGACCGATGAGGGCACGCTTTTGTGGGCAATCCTTGAAGATGCCGAGCGCATCACGGGCGATCGCACCATAATGGCGGGCACGGTCAATGCTGTCCAAGAGTGAGCTATGCTTATGCATCAACTTAATGGCATGTTCAAGGTCATCATCGGTTTGTTCAAGGTCTTCGAGAGTGCGTCGCCAGAATGTGCGCTCTTCTTCGTCGCCGCGGCGGAATGCGAGGATCACAGGTAGGGTGATCTTGCCTTCACGGAAATCATCGCCAACAGTTTTGCCGAGTTTTTCCTGATCCGCTTGATAATCAAGCACGTCATCGATCAGCTGGAAAACGACGCCTAAGTTCATGCCAAAAGCTTCGAGGGCATCTTCTTCGACCTTTGGGCGGTCAGCGACGACAGCGCCAATCTGACATGCCGCAGCAAAAAGCTGTGCTGTTTTTGATTCAATAACCTGCAGATATTGCGTTTCACCCGTTTCCGTATCATTGGTCGTCATGAGTTGTAAGACTTCACCCTCAGCAATAACCGAGGATGCACGGCTTAAGATACCCAGAACTTTGAGCGAGCCGTCTTCGACCATGAGTTCGAAAGAACGAGAGAACAGGAAGTCACCCACGAGAACACTTGCGCTGTTGCCAAAGATTGCATTGGCAGTATCACGGCCACGGCGAAGTTCGCTCTCGTCGACAACATCATCATGAAGCAGGGTGGCTGTATGGATAAACTCAACGCAGGTTGCCAATGTGATATGGCGCTTGCCTGTGTAACCACAGAGTTCAGCAGAGGCCAACGTTAACATGGGACGCAGACGCTTGCCGCCCGCTGCAACAATATGGGATGCTAATTGCGGGATCAGTGCCACCGGACTTTGCATCCGTTTGATGATCTCTTCGTTGACCGCTTTCAGATCATCGGCGATTAAAGCATGCACTTCAACCAAGGATGGTCGCTTATCGCGTTCACCATCTAAGCTTACAACTACGCCCACTTAATATATCCTCATCTATTAATCTGTAATAGGTGCTGAGGCACCGTTCTTGGCTAAGAGCATAAGGGCCGCTATTACAGGGGGCAAGAACAGAGAAATATAGGCTGTTATGCGTGAATTGACCCGATCCAACGATCCTGTGTTTTTATCATATCTTCGTGCTGAGTTGAGCGCGGAAGGGATTGAGGCATTGATGCTTGATGCGTTCGCGTCAAGTGTCCTGGAGCCTATGAATATGACGGCCTTGCAACGGGTTATGGTTGCTGATGCAGATTACTGGCCTGCGTGGGCCATTAATGAAGAAGCCGAAGAGCGGGCGATTGAAGATCGGATACTTGGCGGGCGCGCGATATTGCTGCAGCCGGTCACGGGCTTCCGTGCCGCGATTGATCCGATCTTACTGGCCGCATTAGTACCTGCGGAAACTGGCGATCAGGTCCTTGATGTCGGTACAGGCTCGGGTGCGGCTGTTATTGCTTTATTGGCGCGTCTTAAAAACATCTCAGTGACCGGTATGGATGTGCAGCCTGGTTTGATTGCGATGGGGGCGCGCTCGGCTGTCAGAAATGACTTTGAGCTTCAGCCGAGTTTCATAGGCGTTGATATCGCGCATCCTAGTCCCACAGTTGACGCCATGATGTTTGATCATGTGATGTCGAACCCGCCATTTCTGCCGGCCGATAGGGGGCAACGCCCTAAAGACCTGGCACGCGCTTTGGCGACGATTGAAAGTTCAGCTGATTTAAAAACCTGGATACACTTTATGGACGGCCACCTCAGGGACCGTGGTACGTTAAGCGTTATTCATCGGGTGGACCGGGTGCCGGAAATTCTGGATGTGCTCGGCGGCGGGTATGGTGATTTGAAGATTCTTGAATGTGTTCCTGTTGATGACGGGCGGCCTGTGAAACGCGCGATTGTGCAAGCTGTGAAGGGTGCATCGCCCACGGAGGTCATTCGAGGGAGACTGATCTTACATAATGCGGATGGCAGTTATACGGATGCCGCGCAGGCGATCTTGCGTGATGCTCATCATCTGACCATCTGATGGATAGATAAAAAACTGGAGAGATAATTATGGGTTTCATTGCCGATACGGTAACACCAAAAATCAAAGAATGGATCATAGGCGATAAGCCTCATGTTGTACCGGTCGTGCCGCTTCGGGGCGTCATTGGACAAATGGGGGCCATGCGCAGTGGCCTGACCTTGGAAAGCGTCGGCGATATCCTTGAGCGTGCCTTTAAAACAAAGAACGCCAAAGCGGTTGCTTTGTTGATCAACTCGCCTGGTGGATCGCCTGTGCAATCGGCGCTGATCGCCAAACGTATCCGCCAGCTGGCTGCCGAGCATGATGTTAAAGTGATCGCCTTCTGCGAAGATGTTGCAGCGTCTGGTGGGTATTGGCTGGCATGTGCTGCGGATGAAATCATTGTTGATGACAGCACTATTGTTGGCTCAATAGGCGTGATTTCGTCGAGCTTGGGTTTTGTTGAGGTCATTAAGAAGATCGGTATCGAACGTCGTTTGCATACGGCTGGCGATAATAAATCGTTCATGGACCCGTTCCTGCCTCAGAAAAAAGCTGATGTGACGCGCCTTAAAACGATTCAGGGCGATATGCATGACAGCTTCAAAGCTTATGTTGCTGAACGCCGTGAAGGAAAATTGAGCGACGACAAAGAATTATTCTCGGGTGCTTTCTGGACTGGGCGCCACGCTCTTGATTTAGGCGTGGTCGATGGTATTGGCGATATGCATCAGGTGTTGCAGCAGCGCTTTGGCAAGAACGTGAAAATGCCTGAATTCAAGGCACGTAAATCATGGCTGTCTCGTCGGCTTGGCGGTGCAAGCCAGCAAGCCAACGTTGGCGTCTGGGCCGATAGTTTATTTTGCGCGGTTGAAGAAAGAATGATTTGGGATCGCTACCGCTTATAAAATGAGTGATGTGGACAAAATAAGAATACGTCGAGCGCTC
>CAWUWH010000058.1:0-4783 GCA_963926035.1 uncultured Rhodospirillales bacterium | reverse complement strand
AGGATAACGGTATTCACAGCGCTTTCCATATCCCCAAAGGAACAAACTGCCGCTGAGATTGCTTCGGGAATACCAAACAGCTTAAGTGTCACTTCAGTAATGACACCCAATGTGCCTTCTGAACCCACGAACAAACGCGTTAGATCGTACCCTGCAGATGATTTTTTTGAACGGCGTGCCGTGCGAATGATACGGCCATCCGCCATCACAACTTCGAGCGACATAACATTCTCGCGCATCGTCCCATAGCGTACTGCATTGGTACCAGATGCCCGGGTCGCGGTCATACCGCCATGCGAAGCATCTGCACCAGGATCAATAGGAAAAAACAAACCGGTATCGCGAAGATGCTCATTCAATTGTTTGCGGCGCACGCCGGGTTGTACCTGACACGTCAAGTCTTCGGCATTCACAGCAAGAATTTCATTCATCTGAGATACATCAATAGAAACACCACCGTGAAGAGCCGCCACGTGGCCTTCCAATGACGTGCCCGTACCAAATGGAATAACCGGCACGTCCCGTGCTGCACAAGCCATCACAATACGCGAAACTTCATCCGTCGTTTGAGCGAAAACAACGGCATCTGGCGGTGCGCACGCATGAAAGCTCTCATCCTTACCATGTTGCTCACGGATCGCTGCAGCCGTGGTTACACGGTCTCCCACAATCTGGCAAAGAACATCCAGCAATTCATCATCAAAGGCGCTTTTGACAGCCTCAGGCATATATCTGCTCCTGTTTTGATCAATCTAGGGCCTGTTTAAGGATTCCGCAAAGCCCCTGTCTCATGCTATGAGTGGCAAATGCTTTACTTGATATGCGCAATCATTTGGCCCTTGGCATTCGTCGACTTATATTTTGCCCATCCGTTACTTTTTCCGGGTGCTGAACCTCTGAATACAGCTATTCTTATTGTAACGGCTTTACTTGGGGTCGCAGCCTTTACGTTCGCTGGCGCATTAAGATTACTTGGCTTCCTCCGCGACGATCTGGTCAAACGTGAGAAATCTCGTGATGGATCTCAATCAAATACACCGGAATAGATTTTCTAATTCAGGTTCTTTTATTGGCTATCTGTTCTCTCGTATTCTGCATCCAATCATCAATACCCGGCATGTGCGGATGTATTTCTTTGATCTTATTCAAGATATCTAATGCAGACTCGTGAAGCCCATAAGCCATTTGTATAAGTGCCAATCCTGCCATCGCACCGAAGTGCCTGGGCTCTAGCGCGATTGTCTTTTGAATATCTAGGACCGATGCATCAAGATCGCCCAAAGCGTATGCAACCGTGGCTCGTTTATTCCATCCTTCAGCAAACCGAGGCGCAATACGCACAACGTCATCAAAATAGGATCGAGCCGTTTCAAGGTCACCATGCTTCATGGCGATGACACCTTGCGCGAATGGTACGCTTGCCTTCCGGTCCTGAGGTAATCCCCATATTGTCCAAATCTGATGCTCAATGTTTGAAGCTTGCGCATGGTTATCAGCACTGCGAAGGCGGTCAAACAGCCCATCGAGGCGGCCGCTCGTTTGATCCACAAAGACTGGCGTAGTCCAGACCCCAACACAAAACACGATCAATAGAATATGTTTTATCATAATAATAATGATATGAGTTCAAGGGCAAGCATGACAAGTATATGTAGGTCCCAACACCGTCACATATACGTTACCTAATAAACACAAGTGTCACTGTCGTACCGATATCAATGGTACTTTCAATTTGAAGCGATCCGCCATGGGCATCCATGAGCGATTTAACGATCGACAAACCCAACCCGGTTCCGACTTCCGCCAGATGTCGATTAGATTGTGACTGGGCAAAAGGCTCTGTCACGGAAGGCAGCGTTTCTGCATCAATGCCTAACCCAGTATCCGCAATCACAATGCTAATGGCCTCATTTGATGACGACGCTGAAATAGAGATTTTCCCACCAGGTTTTGAGAATTTCACAGCGTTGGAGAGAATATTCATCAGAATTTGCAGCACAGATCTTTGATCCGCGACCAGGCGAGGCAAATCATTGGGAATATCAATCGTAATCCGCAATCCCGCTGTCCAGGATTTTTGCTGAACACTCTTCACCGCTCTATTCGTCATATCTAAAATAGACATCTCTTCTTTCAACATCGTCCGTTTGCTGGCTTCGATTGCTGAGATATCAAGAATATCATTCACCAGTCCAAGCAAATGCTGGCCGCTGGTATGAATATCAGATGCATACTCCTCATAATTTTTCGCGCCAATGGGGCCGAAGTATTGGGCTCTCAGCATTTCACTAAAGCCAAGTATAGCATTCAACGGCGTCCGAAATTCATGGCTCATCGTTGCCAGGAATTCAGTTTTGGCCTGGTTCGCACGTTCTGACGCGGCTAGTGCTTCATTGAGTGCTTGCTGATTGATGAATTGTTCCGTGATATCCCGACCAATACCTCGGTATCCAATAAACGTACCATTATCTTCAAATACCGGAACGCCACTAATTGATAAATAAACAATTTCACCATTGGATTTCTCACGGTGATGTTCAAAGTTTTGGAACGGTAAATGGCTATCCATATTCGCCAACATGGCATTGTAGGCTTCCGGATCAGCACCAGGCGCCCCGACCTCGCGGCGTGTCTTTCCCATTAAAACTTCAGGTGCTACGGACGTAACATCTTCAAAACGCCGCGAGAAATAAGAGAACCTCAATTGGTTATCAGTTTCCCAGAACCAATCAGAACTGACATCAGCAAAATCAGAGAGCCGCCGTTCACTATCGTGTAAAGCAATGTGGCGCATCATCACCAATCTCAACAAGAGAGGCAAAACGATGGCAATCAACAACCCCACACCCAAAAATATCTCATCACTTGGGGATAATGATTCTGCATAACCTTTAACCGTTGGTGCGCCTTTAACAACCCAGTCCCGCGCCGCGATTTCAATCGTCTGTATCTCTAGAAATGACACATCAGCAGGTGCTTCATGACGCTCAAATACAGTGATATCGCCATCTAATATTTTTAGGGAAACACTATGCTCCAGATCATACGGCAGCGCATAATTTATAAGTGGATCGGTACGGAATACCATTTCGATGGCGCCAGGCTCCCGGCCTTCAGCAGCAAAAGGCACATAGGCAACGAACCCCTTCCCCCCTTGAACAAGATCAAACGGAGGTGAAACTGTTAACGTTCCCGACGCTGCTGCAGTATCGAAACCCTTTTTATTCGCTTCCTTTGATTTGACGTTAACACCAAGCGCCGCCTCATTGCCCTGAAAAGAGTTAAACCATTTGATCGTCCCATCAAGGCCAATCCAATTAATCGCTTGGATATCCGGAAAACGATAGAGCTTTGGTGCCACAATCGCCTTAAAACTAGCACTATCTGTACTTGTGCTTTTGAGCCATTCTTGATGAATACGCTCGCCTAAGATCAATCGTGAGGAAATATGAGCTTCCAAGCGAGATGATATGTGATCAACATGTTCATGCGTATTAGAAATTAATTGTTCGCGCTGTTGATCAGATATGATCACCCAGCCATATATTGAGCCGCTTATCAGCAACGCACAGACGATCAAAGGCAATATCGCGGCATTGCGTGTCAACCTCGCACGAACACCGACTTGCAGGCGGCTGCCGCACAATGTGCCATCATGTCTCGATGTTAATGCCAAACGAGTACTCCCCAGAATTCTGTCACACAAATCCAAACTAATGATAATGCAATTTATCATTAGTTATCCGTGCATTAACAGAAATCAGAATCTCAGTGAACGTCTAATACTATAGATTGCAAAGGTTCGGCCTGAAGGCAATCTGACATATTCGATTTAGTAACGATCAAGCTCTTTCGGCTTGGGACCACCGCATACCCAGTCGAGCAATTCAACAGTATGTAAAACAACCGGTGCATCATCACCGCCCATGCCATTAGCAATCTGAGTGAGGCAGCCAATATTGCCTGTTGCAACAACATTAACCCCAAGGTCACGAATATTTCTGACCTTACGATCACGAAGTTCTGACGCCCATTCAGGTTGCATAATGTTATATGTGCCAGCAGAGCCACAGCAAAGATGAGACTCGGCCGGTTGTGAAACATCAAATCCAGCCGCTTTCAATAACTCAACCGGTTCAGTTTTTAATTTTTGACCGTGTTGCATTGAACATGCCGAATGATATGCCAACTTTGGTCTCAGCGTATCAGTAAGACCGCTAAGGCCGAGCGTCGTCAGCACTTCGGTGATGTCCTTGGTTTTATTTGAGACATTTGCCGCACGTTCTGCCCACGCATCATCGTTCCTGAGCATCCATCCATAATCTTTAACCGTGGTGCCACATCCAGACGCATTGATCACAACGGCATCAATCTTACCGTATTTCGTCTCAGCATTTTCCCAAGCTGTAATATTTTTTTTCGCCGCTTCATGGCCTTCGCGCTCAAGTCCCATGTGATGCACAAGGGCGCCGCAGCACCCAGCGCCATCCGCAATGATCACTTCACATCCAAGACGCTTGAGTAATCGCACGGTCGCTTCATTGATTGATGGCCTGAGAACTTGTTGCGCACATCCACTCAGCATCGCTACGCGCATCCGAGGTTCAGCATCCGTCTTGACCACTTGTGGCCGATCCACATCACTGGGACCCGCGATAGAGCTCGGCGCCAAATCAAGCATCGCCCGGAGCCGTGATGGCATAAGCTTCCGAAACGGCTTTCCCATCCAGGCACCAATCAGAGCCAATCGAAAAACCGAAGGATACGGCAGGACTTTGGCCAA
>CAWUWH010000057.1:0-9295 GCA_963926035.1 uncultured Rhodospirillales bacterium | reverse complement strand
ACTTATCGACAGGTTATCGCGGATCACGCATGGACAAACAAGGGATGATCCACTACCTGATTGAACGCAATTAAAAGGGGTCATTTTAACAATGTCCACACCACCGACTGATTCCGGCCACGCATCCCGTATAATTGGGCTTTGGTTGCTGACCATTTGCTCGATGGTTTTTGCGATGATTGTCTTGGGTGGTTTCACCCGTCTTACGGAATCCGGGCTTTCGATGACAGATTGGCGTCCTGTGACGGGGTGGCTGCCACCTTTAAGCGATGTTGCATGGCAGGCCCAGTTTGATGGATACCGCACATCGCCAGAATATCTAAAAATCAATAAAGGCATGTCCTTGAGTGAGTTTAAGGAAATTTTCTGGCTTGAGTACCTGCATCGCTTGTGGGGACGGATTATTGGGCTGGCCTTTGCATTGCCGTTTGCCGTGTTTGTTTACAAGCGATGGGTCAATAAGGCGTTGATGGTGCGTTTGGCTGTGTTGTTCACGCTGGGCGGATTGCAGGGCGTTATCGGTTGGTGGATGGTTAAAAGTGGTCTTGTCGACCAGCCAGATGTCAGCCAGTACCGCCTCGCAACACATTTACTGATGGCGTTTTTGATTATTGCTTTAGGGCTCTGGTTTGCGCTGGATCTCCTCGATGCGCCACGTGAGGACGCACCTGCTTACGTGCGTCAATTATCGTCGATAACTGTGGTTGTTGTTTTCGTTACCGTGTTCTCAGGGGCACTGGTCGCGGGTCTGAATGCAGGCATGGTCTACAATACATTTCCATTGATGCTGGGTGAAATCTTTCCCAGTGAGGGCTTCCAACTCAGCCCCTGGTACAAGAACTTCTTTGAGGATATTCCGACCGTTCAGTTTGATCACCGTGTTCTGGCTTTGACGACTTTTGCCCTGGTTTCCTGGGTCTGGTGGGTGTGTCGTGCTCAGGGACGTGATGTGCGAACCCGTGCGAACGTCTTGATCCTTGCCGTATGTGTCCAAGTCATGCTGGGTATATCAACGTTACTTTTGGTTGTACCAATTGGGCTTGCAGCCATGCATCAGGCAGGTGCTGTAGTTCTTTTGGCCGCAAATATTTGGCTGCGCCACAGCATTAGAAAAGATTGAATTAGGATAAAATTGAATACGTCCTTGCATTCCTATGGGTGCAGGAACCAAAATCCATTCTTGGGCCCCAATAATGGCCATAGTGATACGAATAAAACAGGGAGGCTCGGATGAGCGATAAAATTTAGGTTGGTGACACGAAGCGATTTTGACGGGCTCGTCTGCGCTGTATTGCCAAAAGATTTAGGCATTATCGAGGATATTAAATTCGTATACCCAAAGGACATGCAGGATGGGACGATTTTGATATCTGACGGTGATATCACAACGAACTTGCCGTATGTCGATGGCGTTCATTTAGCCTTTGATCATCACCATAGCAAAACCATTCGTGTTAGTAAGAAAACAATCACATCATCGACCCTGACGCGCCATAGGCTGCGCGGGTTGTTTATGACTATTACGGTGGCAAAGAGAAGTTCCCAAGTATCGCTGAAGATATGATGGTCGCCGTTGATAAAGGTGACAGCGCACAGTTCACTGAAGCTGAGGTTTTAAAGCCTGAAGGTTGGGGTTTGCTCAACATGCTGATGGACAGCCGTACTGGCCTTAGTCGTTTCCGTGAATTTAAAATCTCTAACTACCAATTGATGATGCAGTTGAACGATTATTGCGGCAATCACACGGTTAATCAAATTGTTGCGTTACCTGACGTTAAAGAGCGCGTGGACCTTTATTTTGATCATGAAGGTAAATTCAAAGATCAGATTAAGCGTTGCTCGACCGTAATGGGTAATCTGGTTGTTCTTGATCTTCGAAACGAAGAGACAATCTACACTGGCAACCGCTTTATGATTTATGCGCTATTCCCAGACTGCAATATCTCAATTCATATCCTTTGGGGGTTGAATAAGTTGAATACTGTATTGGCGACCGGCAAATCGATCCTGAATAAAACCTCAAATACCAACATTGGTGAGCTTATGCTCAAATATGATGGTGGTGACCATGAGAATGCGGGCACGTGTCAGGTTGAAAATGAAGACACGGACCGTGTTTTTGCTGAGCTTACTCCCAAAATCACCACGAATGGCTGAATATTGACCTCTTACATTCCTAATGTGAAACCTGAACTCCAGCGTGGGCGTCGCTTATCTTATTTTGCGATTGCCGGCGTTGTTGGCGTGTTGTTGGTCACGTTGATCACGGCATGTGTGACCAATCAATCTGCGATTGGTCGCGTTGTCATGGCGATGAACCAAGAGACCGCCAATTTGCCTACTGAGACCCGGGTTGAGTTGGAGCGCTTCGAGCGGATCTACGATACCTATGTCGACGATGCGTCGGACCGTGAAAGGCTGGATTACTTTAATTTTGCCTATCAACGTGTCCGGGAGAGTTACGTTCGTGAGATCAATGATCGTGAGATGATCAATGCTGCAATCGCTGGCGTACAAACCAAAGACGCCGTGCCTGCAAGTATGCCACCTGGAAAGCTGGTTGAGGATGCGCTGCATAAGATGCTCAAGCATCTTGATCCTCATTCAAGTTATCTAAATGCCGAAGAATTCCGTAACAGCTTTGCTAATACAAAAGGCGAGTTTGGCGGCCTTGGTATTCAGATCACTATGGAAAAAGATTACGTCAAAGTTATCTCACCAATTGAAGGTACGCCTGCCGAACGTGCGGGTATGTTGCCGGGCGATTTGATAACGCATGTTGGTGATATTGACCTTAAGGCATTGAACCTTCGCGAGGCCGTCAATTTGATGCGCGGCAAGCCGGGTGTGTCCGTGGACATCATTGTGCGCCGAGGGGGTGTCGAAGATTTTCCATTGAATATTGTCCGTGCGATCATCGAGGTAAAATCTGTTCGTCATCGCATCGAAGGTGATATTGGCTATATCCGGATCACGCGCTTCAACGAAAAGACCAAAAAAGGGATCAACATTGCGATCTCTGATATTCGCAATCAGGTCGGTAAAAACCTTCGTGGCGTTGTTATCGATTTAAGAAACAATCCCGGCGGGTTGCTTAATCAATCTGTGATTGTTGCTGATGCTTTTCTTGAGCGCGGGAAGATCGTTTCTATCAAGGGCCGGGATGTCCGTGATGAGCGGGCGTACTATGCTGATCCCGGCGATGCCCTTCGAGGTGTCCCGGTTATTGTTCTGGTCAATCGGGGTTCTGCGTCTGCCTCAGAAATTGTTGCGAGTGCCCTGCAGTACCATCACCGTGCGATTATTATGGGGCGTAAGACTTTCGGAAAAGGATCGGTTCAGACGATTATGCCCATGCCGCTGGATGGCGCACTTCGCCTGACCACGGCTTTATATTATTCACCAGCCAACCAAACATTGCAGGCGCTGGGCGTGACACCAGACATTAATATTATTGCCGACATTGACCCCGAAGCTCAACCTGCAGGTCAGCGTGAGGCAGATTTGACCGGTTCGATCCCTGCGCAAGAAATAGATATTGCGCGTGAACGTCCACGCATATTCGAGACAGCATGTCCTGCTATCGGAGAAGCCAAGGATCACATGTTGGGCTGTGCGATTGAATACCTGCGCACGAACAATAAAGAAGCATTCTTGAAGCACTATGCACCAGCATGGCAGGGCTGACGTTAACGCCTTCAGGTTGCCGGTAAATTTCCCGCAAGGACCATATCCACAAAGGCTCGGCGCGCTGCACTCGGAATACGTTTTCGATGGCGTGCCATATGATATGTTCTGGGTGGAATATCCAACTCAAGCTGACACAGTGTTCCAGACTCAATAGAGGCTGAAATCACGTAACGAGATATGAGGGTAACGCCTGCGCCCGCGTCCACAGCCTCACGTACAGCCTCGTTGCTTGGCAGTTCCAGAACAACATTAAGGTCCTGCCACTTTAAGCCAGCATTATTAGTAATACGTTCGAGGACTTCACGCGTTCCAGAACCGGCTTCACGCACAATCCATGGCAATGCGGCAATATCAATCGGTTCTTTGCGTCGTGGCCCCCATGTTGGTGTCGCGCCAACGAGGACCAGCTGATCATAATCGACTTCATCAAGAATAAGTTGTGGTGCGCGGGTGGAGCCTTCGACAAAACCTATATCCGCAGCGCCATTGACCACAGCGGTCTCAACTTCTCGTGTGTTTGAAATCGACACATTCAAGACCACGCCGGGATAAAGCGCATGAAACATGGCCAGCCGACGTGGCAGCCAATAGTTCGCGATTGTCTGGCTGGCGGCAATTTCGAGGTGACCAACTGTGATGCCGCCAAGCTCTCTCAGCATACGTTGTGCCGCTTCAGCGCGATCAACAACAGCTTGGGCTTCGCTGAGAAAAAGTTCGCCTGCTTCTGAAAGCTTGATCGTTCGACCGACACGGTTAAACAGCTTTACCTGATATTGATTTTCCAAGGCAGCAACAGCAGCAGACACCGCTGATTGTGTGATGCCAAGATGTTCGCTGGCACGGGTGACATGCCCTCGTTCGGCGACGGCGATAAATATTTTTAGCTGTGTAAGTGTCATTCTCGATTAATAAGTAAAATCGAATGAAATGACAATAATTACTCATTGGACTGATTGGTTGTTCTTTGGCACAAAGTTACATAACAGTATGACCAGCTTAGATAAGTTGGGATAATTGCATAATTGAGGGAATTTCAAGAATGAGCGGATCTGACAATCATGTCGATACATCGCCAGTCATCGCAGACGAGGTGAAATGTACCACGTGTTACATGTGCGCCTGTCGGTGCGGTATTAAAGTCCATCTCAAGGACGGTAAAATTCGCTATATCCAGGGCAACAAAGATCACCCTGTGAACCGTGGTGTTTTGTGTGCCAAGGGCTCCGCTGGAATCATGACGCAGAATTCCCCTGCAAAATTGACGAAGCCGCTCAAGCGTGTTGGCCCCAGAGGCTCAGGTGAGTTTGAAGAGATCGAATGGGAAGAAGCGCTGGACATCGCCACAGGCTGGTTGGGTAAAATCCGCGAAACGGACCCCAAAAAGCTCGCCTTCTTTACAGGACGCGACCAATCACAATCATTGACGGGCTGGTGGGCCAGTCAGTTCGGGACGCCAAACCACGCAGCGCACGGGGGGTTCTGTTCAGTTAACATGGCTGCCGCGGGGCTGTATTCCATTGGGGGCTCGTTCTGGGAATTTGGTGAGCCTGACTGGGACCTTGCTAAATATTTCATTATGTTTGGCGTTGCCGAAGATCATGATTCAAACCCCATCAAAATTGGTCTGGGTAAGCTTAAGAATAACGGCTCCAAGTTTGTATCCGTGAACCCGGTAAGAACGGGCTATTCAGCGATTGCAGATGAGTGGCTCGGCATTAAGCCAGGGACCGATGGTCTGTTCGTGATGTCGATCATTCATGAATTGCTGAGGACCGGTAATGTCGACGAGCATTATCTCGCAACGTACACAAACGCAGCCTGGTTGGTTATTCAAGATCTGGGCAGTGCTGACGATGGCCTTTTTGCACGCGATGAAGATGGGTGCCCGTTGATTTGGGACGGCGATACAAAGGACTTCGCTAAATCCAGTGATATCACGGCAAAGCCGATTCTCGCGGGTAATGTGACGCTTGCTGATGGCCGTGCAGCGATCCCATCGTTCCAGTTGATGGCCGCACGCTATCTGGATGCTAAATACACACCTGACGCGGTGACAGAGCAGACCGGCATTCCAGCTGAGACGATCCGTCGTATTGCGGCTGAAATTGCGCACGTTGCATTCAAGGAAACGATTGAAATCAATACGCCTTGGGTCGATGCCTATGGCCGCAAACACGAAAAGTTCATTGGTCGTCCGGTTGCGATGCATGCGATGCGCGGTATTTCGGCGCATTCGAACGGTTTCCACACATGCCGTGCTATTCACTTGTTGCAGACCATCATCGGTAGTGTCGACTGCCCAGGTGGCTTCCGTAACAAGCCACCATTCCCAAAGCCTATCCCGCCTGCGCTCAAGCCAGCCGGTAAGCCTGGGACTGTGCACGCTGGCAAGCCGTTGGGGGGACCACCGCTTGGCTTCCCAACAGGCCCTGAAGACCTGATTGTGGATAGTGAAGGTAAGCCTGGCCGTATCGATAAGGCGTATTCATGGGAGTACCCATTATCGTCACACGGTCTCATGCATATGGTCATTAGTAATGCATGGAAGGGTGATCCGTATCCAATCGACACGTTGTTTATGTTCATGGCGAATATGAGTTGGAACTCGTCGATGAATACATCCGGCACCATGAAGATGCTGACGGATATCGACGAGAAAACGGGCGAATATAAGATTCCAAGGATTATTTACTCTGATGCTTACTATTCTGAGATGGTTGCGTATGCCGATCTGATTTTACCAGACACGACGTATCTTGAGCGTTGGGACTGTATTTCACTATTGGACCGTCCAATTTGCGAAGCGGATGCGGCACAGGATGCAATCCGGCAGCCGATTATCGAACTTGATCGCGATGTTCGTCCGTTCCAGACGGTGTTGCTCGATCTGGGTGCTCGCCTTGGGTTGCCAGGAATGATCAATGATGATGGTGCCGCTAAGTACCCGGGTGGATATGCGGATTATATCGTCAATCATGAACGTGCGCCGGGTATTGGCCCACTTGCTGGGTGGCGCGGTGTAAACGGTGATCAGCACGGAAAGGGTGAAGTGAACCCAAAGCAGCTCGATAAGTATATTGAGAACGGTTGTTTCTGGTCACACCATTTCACGGACGATCAAAAGTACTTCAAGTTTGCCAACAAGTCGTATCTTGATTGGGCGAAAAGCGTTGGCTTCATCGGCAGTGCTGAGCCGATTGTTATGCAGATATATTCTGAAATTATGCAAAAATTCAGAAACGCTGCCCGTGGTCATGGGGATGTTCAGCCGCCGGAACGTGAACGCGCACGTGTTGACGCGTACTTCGATCCGATGCCGATCTGGTATCCACCGTTTGAGCATTCAATGATCGATACCAAAGAGTATCCGATGCATGCGCTGACACAACGGCCCATGCATATGTATCACTCATGGGGATCACAGAATGCCTGGCTTCGTCAGATCACCAACTCAAACAAGCTGTACATGAGCCATGTTGCCGCAGCGAAGTTGGAAATTGAAAACGACGATTGGGCCTGGGTTGAGAGCTATCACGGCCGCATCCGCGTGCAGGTTGCGATTATGGACGGGGTTGAGGAATCAACCGTTTGGACGTGGAATGCGATTGGGAAACGTTCGGGCACTTGGAACCTTGATCCAAAATCTGGTGAGTCCAAAAAAGGGTTCCTTTTGAACCATGTGATATCGGAATTACTCCCACCTAGGGATGATGGATATCGGTATTCGAACTCTGATCCGGTCACGGGGCAGGCCGCGTGGTATGACCTTCGTGTGCGTGTTCGCAAAGCGGATCCCGCAGAAGATGCCGAGTCATTCCCGCAGTTTGATACGCTTGAACGTCCAGAAGGAGTCAAAGACGCACCTAAAATCCTTCAATACGGTGCTGACTTCAGGAAGGAGAGCTCATCATGACAATGCTCCCTAAATCTACTGGGACCAAACTTGGTCTCGTCATTGATCTGGATATCTGCGTGGGCTGTCATGCTTGTGCGGTGAACTGTAAAGAGTGGAACACCGGCGGTCATGCAGCACCTTTGACGGACAAAGATCCATATGGACCTAAGCCTATCGGTGTCTGGTTTAACCGAATTCATACGTTTGAAGCGTCTGCAGGCGAAGGCGAGCCTGCACGGACCGTGCATTTCCCCAAATCATGCCTGCATTGTGAAGATGCAGCATGTGTGACGGTATGCCCGACTGGCGCTAGTTTTAAGCGCGAAGAGGACGGGATTGTTCTGGTCAATGAAGACAAGTGCATCGGCTGCAAGTTGTGCAGCTGGGCCTGCCCTTATGGCGCACGTGAATATGATGCTGATGAAGGCGTGATGAAGAAATGTACGTTGTGTATCGATCGTATTTATAACGAGAACATGGAAGAAGTTGATCGTGTGCCGGCATGTGTGTCGACATGTCCTGTCAGCGCGCGTCACTTTGGTGATTTTGGCGATCCAAACTCAGATGTCTCAAAGTTGGTTGTTGAGCGGATGGGTTACGATTTGATGCCTGAGATGGGCTACAAGCCGACCAATAAGTATCTTCCGCCACGCCCGCGCCGTGATACCGCTGCCAAAAGCGATATGCCAACTGAATTGCCCGTCACACCGGGTACGGATAACCCTATTTTGCGCTGGGTCGACCGCGCGTTGTCGAGGTAAGTCATGCATCCAGCCTTTTCCGTTATCTTCTTCACCACCGCATCCGGCGCCGGATACGGTATGTTGGCAATCCTCGCCATACTTGCAGCCTCAGGCATTGTTCCGCTTGATCGTACGTTCGGTATGCTAGGCCTTGGACTTGCGTTTGTATTGGTCACCGCAGGCCTGTTGTCCTCAATGGGGCACCTTGGACATCCCGAGCGCGCCTGGCGTGCCATGACGCAATGGCGGTCGAGCTGGCTATCGCGTGAAGGGGTGCTTTCGATTATTACGTTCGGCCCTTGGGCGCTATTGGCGTATTTCTGGATTTTAGAGGGTGATTTGTCTGGCATTGGCAGTCTTGTTGCCGCTGCATCTGCCGTCCTCGCCGTTATCACGATTTTTTGCACTGCAATGATCTATCGTAGCCTTAAGACGATCCATCATTGGTCCAACAAATGGACAACACCTGTTTATATCGTTCTGGGTCTGGCGACCGGTGCAGTGTGGGTTGCGGCTTTAATGTCGGTCACTGTCGGCATTGATAAGAAGTACCTGGCCTTTGTCGTTGCTGCTGTGCTGATCGCATGGTGGGTCAAGCGGACGTATTGGAACTTTGTGGATACAACCAGTCATCCATCAACATCAAAGACGGCGACTGGCCTTAAGGGCGAGGCCGTCACAATGCTTGAGGGGCCTCATACCGAAGAAAACTATCTCATGCAGGAGATGGGTTTCAAGGTTGGCCGTAAACATGCAAAAAAGCTGCGTAGCATCGTCAATATGTTCGGCTTTTTAGTCCCGGCGTTGTTAATGGTTATCGTTTATTTAGTGGATGGACCGATGGCATCGATTGTGTGCTTTGCGGCAGTTGTGTCGATGAGTATTGGCGTTATCACCGAGCGTTGGCTGTTTTTCGCCGAAGCACGCCATGTTGTGACACTGTATTATGGTGCTGAAACCGCTTAAG
>CAWUWH010000056.1:0-4769 GCA_963926035.1 uncultured Rhodospirillales bacterium | reverse complement strand
GAAACAGCTTCGGGGTTCAGGCCAAACTCAAGCCCAAATGCCTGTGCGATACACTCAGAAGTAATGTCATCATGCGTCGGGCCAATGCCCCCTGTAGTGAAGACATAGTCATAGCGCGCACGAAGCGTGTTCACAGCCTCGACGATGGCTTCGGGGACATCCGAGACCACACGGGCTTCCGTCATGCGAATTCCAAGTGTGTTCAGCGCGTCGCCCAGAAACTGCATGTTGGCGTCGCGGGTGCGGCCCGAAAGGATTTCATTACCGATGATCACCAGACCCGCGGTAACTATTTTAGTAGGAGATTTTGGATTTTCAGTCATAGCCAGAATGTAAGGATGCGAACCCTCATTTTAAAGGCTTTTAAGTGAGCCAACGCGGATCGGGCGGTATCAGTACAATTGACTGATACCGCCCGCCTCACATCGTACGCCGTTGGGCCGGAGGAGGTCCCACAGGCACGTCGCTGGTGCAGCTCTTAGCTTTCGATTTTCCAATCGCCATCCGGCATCTGGCACGCTGTGCCATACCCAACCTGGGCTTCACCGCCGACAATCACTTCTGTTTGATATTCCCGGCAATATGCGCCTGTCCGTGTGTCACGACCCGACCGTGTCGGTGTGACTTTCCCTCGGTTGCCCGTTTCCGGGTTTGACCAGGCAATGGTTTTGCCTACGGGTGCTTCAAGCGCCACATTCTGGGCACGCGCTGCATATTGTTTATCTGCACGGTCGAGTGAACCGCCAATGGAGTTCCCGAACAGGCCGCCAAGAATGGCGCCCGCAGCCGTTGCAGCAAGTTTACCTTTACCGCCGCCAATATTCGATCCAGCGTAACCGCCAGCGCCTGCACCAAGGACTGAGCCTATAAGTTGCTTATTACCCTGATCGGTGATGCATCCGCTCAGGACACCCAGGCTTAGAAGCGCTGCCATCATAGCAAGCTTTGGCTTAAAGCGTGTCTTAGTCGTTGTGTTGGTCGTACTCTGATTTATTTTTTTCATATCAATTCCTCCTGTTTACCGCCGCGGTGCAATCCAACCGCGTGGCATGAGAAGAACTATATTTGCATATATTTTTATAGTTAATTTTAAATGTAAAAATAAATGTATCAAGTTTTTATTGTTTATTTTCAATAGCTTAATTCAGATAGACATTGCACATCAAAGAAGATACAAATTTACATTCATTCCTGAAGGTACTTTTGACAGCAAAGTTATGCCCTATGCCTCTTACATATAATGATGATCAACGTCGCGCTTATTTAGCTTTTATTGATCGTATCGGCATGGGTTGGGTAAAAGTATTTGACGGTGATACGGATTTCTATTCGGCTGCCTATTGGGATCTATTTACCTATTTGTGGCGCAATAAAACGCCGCAGCGTAAAACCGATGCGATGAGTTCTATCACCGGCGTCAAAAGCCCCCTGACCGCCTCTAAGTATATCGATACGGCGCTTGGCCGGGAATTGATTATCGAGAAAGACAATCCCAGTGACGCACGCTCAAAGCTGCTCGCCCTGTCCAGCCCAATGCGGGCACAAATGGATGCATTTTTTGATGATGCTGTCGACGAAATGCGAAAATCAGCATCAGGTATGTCAGCGCTTGGCCCAACACCAGAAGGCAAATAAATCTAAAGATAATCTCTGAGTAATGCGACCAGCGGCTTATCCGCATCCGGCATTGGGTAATCACCCAACCGGACAGGTTGTACCCATTTGAGTTCCTGACCTTCACGGGGAACAGGCTGCCCCTTCCATATGCGACATAGATACAGTGGCATCAACAAATGGAAGTCTTCGTAGGCATGACTTGCGAACGTAAATGGGGCCAAGCAAGATTCTGTAATATCCAGCCCTAGCTCTTCTTCGAGCTCACGAACCAGCGCCGTTTCAGGTAGCTCGCCGGCATTAACTTTACCGCCTGGAAACTCCCATAGCCCGGCCATGGGTTTGCCTTCAGGGCGTTTTGCGATCATCACCCGCCCATCAGCATCAATGAGCCCCGCCGCAACGACAAGCACAATCTTGAGGTCACGTCCCAAGCCTGGGATCGCAGCCCCCCAACAGCCGCTTTCAGGATCGGTAATCGGCATTGATCGAAATATACCCGTGAGTCAGATCACAGGTCCAAATGGTAGCGTTGCCGTCGCCGAGTGCGAGGTCGACTTCAATGTCGATACTCTGGCCCTTCATATGCGCCGCAACAGGTGTTTCGTCGAAGCCTTCAACGGCAGCACCATCCTTGGCGACATCTACGCCGCCAATACGAATAGCCAACTTGTCACGCTCAGCTTTCTCGCCTGCTTTGCCGACAGCCATCACGATACGGCCCCAATTCGCGTCTTCACCAGCAATCGCGGTTTTCACCAAGGGTGAGTTCGCAATCGACAGCGCAATGCGCTTGGCCGCCATGTCATGTTCAGCGCCAGAGACTTTGATTGTAATAAACTTGGTTGCACCCTCGCCGTCCCGAACAACTTGCTTGGCAAGATCGATACACAAATCAACAAGTACTGCTTGAAATGCACTTAAGGCCGGATCATGGGCACCTTGAACATCATCATTGCCAGCCAAACCGGTCGCAAATGCCATGACGGTGTCACTTGTTGAGGTGTCACTGTCGACCGTTGAACGGTTGAAGCTTTTTTCAACAGCTGCCGTGAGACACGCCTGTAAGACGGTTGCAGGTATAGCTGCATCGGTCACCACAAACGCAAGCATTGTCGCCATGTCAGGCGCGATCATCCCTGAACCTTTGGCGATACCATTAATCCGGACTGCCGTGCCATTAATTTCAGCACGACCCGTCGCGCCTTTTGGAAAGGTATCCGTCGTCAGAATTGCATCCGCCGCAACAGCCCAGGCATCTGCTTTGGCTGAAGCCACCATCGGCGCAACAAAAGGTGCAAGTAAATCCGCTGGCAGTACTTCACCGATCACACCCGTAGATGCCGCAAATACACGGCTCGGGCGGCACATCAATGCATCAGACACGGTTGCCACAACAGTTTCGCAGGCGTCAGCACCGGCTTTCCCTGTAAAGGCATTCGCATTCCCTGCATTGACGACCACGCCCCGTGCTTCGCCGCCGAGTAAATGCTGACGGCACCAATCCACAGGGGCTGATGGGCACAATGAGCGCGTAAATACACCTGCAACCTGAGTTCCAGGCTCAAACTGCATCAACATCAAATCCGGACGGCCTTTGTATTTGAGTTCTGTATTCGCGACAGAAATCTCAACACCATCAATCGGCGGCAACTCAGGAAATGTGTCCGGTGCAAGCGGTGACTTAGCAATCATGCGATATTCCTATTGCTTACTTTTTAGTGCCATCAGCTTCAAAACGTTCGATCTTGGCACCATCACGTAAACGCTCAACATATTCACCACCGGCGGCTTGAGCTGCCTCGGCACGGAGCTTTTCAACGCTATCTTCAAAGCTAGGCGCCTGCGCTGCACGTTCGGTTTCAACTTTAATCACATGATACCCGAATTGAGTTTGCACAGGTGTCTTTGTGTACATACCAGGCTCAAGTGCAAATGCAGCTTCCTCGAATGGTGGTACCATCTGTCCCCTACCAAAGAATCCAAGGTCACCACCACGAGGGCCAGAAGGTCCTGTTGATTTCTCTTTTGCGAGTTCAGCGAAATCCGCCCCGCCGTCGAGACTTTTGATAATTGCATTCGCTTCTTCTACTGTTTTCACAAGAATGTGGCGCGCCTGAATTTCTGATTCCGTTTCAACAGCGCCAGCGTCATATGCCGCACGTAATTTTTCGTCGGTGACCGCCAACGCAATTTCTTTTTGAACAGCATACCGCTCAAGCAATTGATCCATAACCAACGCAACATTCGCTTTGAATTCTTCGTCTTCATTGATTTTGCGGGCTCGCGCGTCAGCAGCAACCAATTTGCTATCGATCATGCTGGTTAACAGCATAGGAAAAATTTGCTCCATCGGAATACTTTGATATTCCTGAGGTAAATTTTCTTGGGCGTTCTCAACATCGGAGCGAAGGATTTTCTCGCCATTGACGATCGCAACGACAGGATCATCAGCGAGTACCGGGAGCGCCGCGACGCTGAAAAATCCAGCTGCGAACGCGCTGATTGCGAGGTTTCGAATAAACATCTTTATCTCCTAAAAACAAAATCAATATTGGCTAAATGTACTTTATCACCAAGCGAATAAGCATATCGGTCGGTTTGGGGCAAGACCTACAACGCACGGTCCATATTAACATTTTGAAACATAATGAAATTAAATGATTCAGTTATGAAAAACCCTTGAAATATTACGGTGCGATAAACGGCATCATGTTAATTAAACAACACAACGCCGATTAACGGCGCCGCTAAACAAAGGGTAATACAATGGACTTTTTTCAGGATCCAGAAATCATCAAATTAACCACACTTGGTAGCGCATTCGTTATCGGTGTATCCGTTTGTTTTTATGTTGCAACCCGCGAGACAGTTAAACTCAATCGCCGCTGCCGCGCTAAGAAGCTCATTTATAAGGATGCGGTCTCCCGTGAAATCCAGCAGAAGAAAGATACCGCCAGCCAAAACAAAATCGACGTCGAAGATAGCGAGCGCCGGTCCTTCGCTTAAGGTAAGCTAATAACCCTGTGAGAAACTCACGTTTCTCCGACACAACTAGGGGCTAACCTTCGGGTTAGCCTTTTTTTGTGCGCCAAATCCTTATGCTTGCAAGCAGCCGTGTGTCCCGGCATGTTGCGTGTGCTATCTTTAAAAAG
>CAWUWH010000055.1:0-15215 GCA_963926035.1 uncultured Rhodospirillales bacterium | reverse complement strand
CTCAGATTTCTTGAGATCTTCGATGTACGTTTCGATCTGCTGATCAACCACATCTGTTCTGTAGTGAACGCCTGCAGCGTTTGTATCAAAGCTGAACAATTCGTCCGGATTAATCTCGGCTTTTTGAATATCGATTGGGATATCGATCACACAGGGGCCGGGACGACCTTCTTTGGCCATGAAGAATGCCTTTTCCATCTCGTAGCGAATTGATTTTGGATCCGCAATCATCACAGCATTTTTGGTGATACTCTCGACGATGGTGACAACGTCTGTTTCCTGGAAGCCAACCTGACGCACGGATGGGTCTGGGCGCATAAACTGCGAGTTGATGTTACCGGTAATGAAAATACACGGCACAGACTCGTAAAAGCAGTTCGCAATCGGGTTCAACAGGTTCAACGCACCTGGACCACTGGTTGCAATCGCAGCACCAGGGATACCCTTAACACGGCCATAGCACTCGGCTGCAAAGCCAGCGCCCTGTTCGTGCATCGTCGCTACGTATGAGGTTTTCTCAGCACGTGTGAAGGCATCAATCAGATGACCGTTCGCGGAACCATAGAGGACGAACACTTGATCAATACCGCGATCCCCCAAAAAATTAATGACATAATCAGCAAGCTTCATTCGTCGTCGTCCCTATACATTAAAATATTCAACAGTTTTGAAGTTCAAAAGTGATATGCCTTATTTGACATAAATGAACCACAGTATATTTTACGCATATACAACATTCACTATAGTATGGCCAAGTCATATTCGCCTTTAAAGGCGAGGGAAAGCGTCACTTTCCGTGACACTTTAGGCAAGACAAGGGGACGGTGGTTAACGGGGCGCTCGACAGAGATAAATATCGAAGTAAGTCCGGCTTTCAGTTTTCTCAAATGCACGTGCAAACGAATCGCGAAACGGCTGACCATATGTGTCTTTTCCATAGTACCCGTACCAAGCGTAAGGAAGCTCTCCAGCAGGAATAAGCCAGATATCTGTCTGGCATGTTTCAATCATATCCAGCGTTGCCTGAGACAACTCAATACCCCACGCCGTGGTGTCAATAATGATCGATGTATCAAGCGTATAAGGGTGACCGCCGAACACCAGACGCGTGCGCTGATAAGTGCGTCGGTAACTCTCATTTGTAGAACCAATACCAATTTCGATCTTCTGGCCCTTAAAATCATCAGAGATTTGAGCGATTTCCTCAGCGATTGCAGATGCCATTTGCCAGTCCAGGCTGCGTACGAAACGCTTTTCTGCAGGCACAGAGACAACGTTCATGAGAACTGCAATGGCCAGTGATGCTGCAATGGCCCATTTATACCTGATGCGCATTGTGCAAAGGCCGCGCCCCGCTAAATCCATCGCGATCGGCGCAAAGGGGAGTAAATAGTACATGCCAGCACCCGGTTTTTGAGCCGGATACAACACCAGCGCCATCGCAAGCAGAACTCCAGTACTCAAAATACTGACTTCGGTCCGTCCATTGCGTGACATTGATTGCCAGCCGAATGCAACGAAAATTGACGCGGGCACAACATAGATAGCTGCGTATCGCAGTACCTTATTAAGGCCATCCCAGGAATTCGGCTTATCTGCCATCAATTGAATAAGATCGACCAGGTATTTGAATTCAAAAAGCGGCGTCATGAAGGGCAGGGCGGCAACCGAAAACCCGATGGCAACGGTAACGACACAGGCAATTATCCCGTCCCGGTAAAGCATTAAAAGACCAAATGGCAAGAAATAGATCACGGCAAAAACCTTTTGGCCAAGAACAAATCCGATCAACAAACCAAATCCAATGGCGCGCAGCCACTTTTGATCTAGGGAAGAACGATTATTCAGCCAGACACCCAACGCGACACTCATAAGCATGAATGTTTCCGGACGATCCCATATACTCGCAGGCAGGTTCAGGACAACAATGGCGGCAAACCCGCTCACGGCAAATGATACGGATGCCCAACCACGATCACGTTGCGACACAGCCATAAGAATAAGCGCAATGATAAGAGCGACAAGACCTGGCGCTTTGCCAATAGCTACGCTTGCGCCAAAAACACTAAATACCAACGCATGAATGAGATATAAATACGGCCCATAAAGGTTGGTAATACGGGCCGCATCATCAATCGGCAAGTAAACCGAGTTCCCGTCTAACAACCTCCACGCTAAAGCAACAATGTTTGGCTCACCCGTATCAACATATCCCGGATACAAAGCATAGGCGATGCACAGAGCCGCAATATTTATCACGGCAATAACGGCGCCAACGCATAACACTTTTTCAGATAAACGCAGGCCCATAATTAGCTTACTCTTCGACTGGAGATTCGAAACCATCTGCCTTCAACTCATCAATGCGCGAGCGATGGCATGCAAAGACATTCATTTGTTGTGCCAGCATAAAGCGTTGTTCCGACGCAAACGGGACCAGCGCCAAACAGCAGTCATTTCCTGGCATTCTGTCGCCTGGATCAGGTAATACAACATAGCCTTCATCTGAGCGTACACGCCAGCAGGGTTGATAAAGCTGATAGTTAGCATCTTCTAACAGTTCCAACGCGCGCAAGGTGCGCACGGGTTTATCTGGCGTCAGCCAGCTCTCAACGACTATGAATGGCTTTGCGGTCGCCAGCACGTTTTTGGCACCTGAAAGCGCTTCAAATTCATGATCCTCAACATCCATCTTAATGACATCGGGGGCGACAGGCAGATCATCCAGGCGCTGTAGAGGCACATCGACGCGCCCAGCACCTTCACGGCCGACACCGCTTCCAGTAATACGATTAAGGCCCGTCTCTTTTTCGTGGATAGCCATCGTCGCCTTACCAGCTTCAGACGAGAGCGCGACACCATGAATGGTAATGCGCGAGCTCAAGCCAAACTCATCAATCAATCCTTGAAGGTCCTGGCGGGTGGCGGGCGCAGGTTCAAACGAAAAAATAGGGCCGTCAAAATTCTTCAATGACGCCGCATAGAACGTAAAATAACCCCAATTTGCACCAATATCGAAAAATGTGCGGTTGCCGATAAGCAGCGATGCCAGAAGCCCTGATACGTCCGGTTCATATCCAGCGGCAACATGACCAAAGTACAGGCTACCGAAATGCGGTTTCCGGCCATCAAACGACGCGCGCTTCAATCTACCTTTGGTTTCAAGCGTCATAACACCACGCCCACTGAGGCCCAAAATGTCGTGCGCAAAATCGTATGCAAACCTTGCTGGTTTCTTACCTAATCGCTTGGCCCATTTCTTACGGTATTGGTGATGCGCAGCACGCGCTAATTTTGATATAAAAGGCAAGCCTTCGATATTATAGGGGCGTTCCGGTAATGCCGGTGCGATGAGAATTTCTGAACACATACTCAGTTTGTCCACTATCCGCGTAATGCAATCAAGCCCAAGTAGACTCAAAACCTATATTGGAGGGGGCTTTTCTGCGACTTCAGTTTATGGTTCACTGCGGCTCTATCAGTGAATAATTGGACCACCTATCGCTATGTCAGTTTTCTACGATACTTACGGCGCTTCAAAATCCTATACGACGCCATCATTGAACCAGAAACACATTACCAAATTCGACAATGAAGTCGGGAACCCAATTGACCTGAAGTCCACACACCGCTGCCTGGAAATTGGCTGTGGGACAGGGCATTTCCTGTCTTACCTGCATCACAAAGATGTCACTGATCTGCACGGGATCGATCTCGATGCATCATTGTCAGACGTCGTAGCACAATCAGTGCGAGATCACTTTGAGGCTGCTGACGTTTGGGGTTTCCTTAAAACAGCAGCCGATAAACCAAAATACGACCGCATCTTTATGTTCGATGTGTTTGAGCATTTTCTGCCAGAAGAGGGCCATAAGCTTTTATCTAAGATTGGCGATATATTGAACGAAGACGGTGTCATCATACTCAAGATGCCTAACGCATCTTCACCGTGGGGATTACAGTACCAAAACGGCGACCTCACGCATCTTGCCAACTATACCCCTGACAGCATTCGCCAAATGGCCGTGTCGTGTCAGATGACGTGCACACAGTGTTACCCGCATCTACTGGGGAGTAAATCCAGGCAATGGCGCGATCGCGTGATACAAAAGTTTCTTAACTGGGCTGTCGCAACGCCACCTGAAATATGGGAAGGCAATTTCTACGCGGTTATTAAAAAGCTGCGATAACAATCCATGGGTTGGCAGAGCAGGGGGGCAATCCCTATATCATATTCAACACTTAAAATTTATTTATCATATTTTCCAGGGAAGATTTCCAACTATGGCAAAAGCAGCATTTATTGGTCTCGGCGTTATGGGCTATCCAATGGCCGGCCACCTTCAGAATAACGGTCATGACGTTACTGTTTATAACCGCACTACAGCAAAAGCTGAAAAATGGGCAGGCGAGTACGGCGGAAACTTTGCTGATACACCTGCAAAAGCAATCGCTGGATCTGATTTTGTTTTCTCATGCGTTGGTAATGACGATGATCTTCGCTCGGTTGTCTATGGCGATGACGGCATCCTTGCAGGCATGGCTGGCAGCGGCGTTTATTGTGATCACACGACCGCATCTGCCATTGTTGCTCGCGAGATCAACGAAAAGTGTGTCGAACTCGGCATTCAATTCCTAGATGGTCCCGTATCCGGTGGCCAGGCTGGCGCTGAAAACGGCAAGCTAACGGTAATGGTTGGCGGCGAGCAATCAACCTTTGATGCTGCGAAGCCAATCGTCGACTCATATGCCCAAGCCGTGACGCTAATAGGTGCCGCTGGTTCTGGTCAGATCACGAAAATGGTCAACCAGGTGTGTATTGCCAGTCTCGTCCAAGGTTTATCCGAAGGTTTGGCTTTCGCGCAAAAGGCTGGCCTTGATGCGAAACTGGTTGTCGATTGCATTTCCAAAGGTGCTGCCGGTTCTTGGCAGATGGAAAACCGTGGCAAGACCATGGCAGACGACGAGTTTGATTTTGGTTTTGCCGTTGAGTGGATGCGCAAAGATTTGGGCATTGCGCTTGAAGAAGCCAAAAGCAATGGCGCGCTGTTGCCCGTTACAGCCGTTGTCGATCAGTTCTATGCAGAAGTGATTGCCATGGGTGGCAAGCGCTGGGATACATCCAGCCTCATCCGCCGTCTTGCGCGCGAGTAATTAAAGCACCCCTCATCCTGTCGGGTGAGGAGACCGCCAACACAATCGTCATTCCCGCGAAAGCGGGAACCTAGATCTATGGCGTTAAGGCTGGGCCCCCGCGTTCGCGGGGATGATGAAGTGTGTTTTTTAAAGCTGAGCCTACAATTTACTGACACGGGCTGTGTAATTTAGTTTTGAATGCAGACGTTGGTGAGAGCAGGTTTGCAATCTTCTAGGTATACATTTTATAGCCGGCACCGCGCTTTTCGAACGGCCTCACAGTTGTCGCATTATGACTTACGACAACGCCATTAGGAAAGATCCGCAATTCCCCCGACGTATCCAACCCAGAGGCCCGCAACCGGGCTTTGACATCACTGGCCAATGATTTCCCCAGCATAGAAATCTGACCGGTATTTTTGTTGTAGCTGATACCGAGGATATATTCTTTACGACGAAAGAACGTCATCGTCTTGGCTTTGATCAGATTGCCCGAACGATCATAGTTTATGTGGAAGTGTGCTTTCTCATAATACTTAAAATCAAAAAACAGCAGAATCACGCTCAAAGTCATCTTTGATGAGTGACACTTGCTTTAGTTCTTCCTCGCGAGAAACCTCGCCCGCTTGGATATCCTGATAAAGCTGCACTTTGGCAAGGTATCCATCAAAGATGGAACTGTATTCGCCACGCCGGTTTATATCGATCTCGGCATCAAAGCGGATCGGCATATAGCATCCGCTGACCACGACAAGCATGACGACAGCGAGAAGGCGCTTGGCCACTGTTAAAGTATTATTTGAACTGAATTTTTTTATGGGCCAATCATAGTCTGAGATAAATGCGGGGCCAAGTGGTCGTCGCACAAATTCATGCAACATTAATCCATGTGCCCATACCCGCCATATGATGCTCGAGCATATGGCAATGAAACAACCATTTCCCAGGATTATCAGCAACGAATGCGATCTTTATCCGTTCCGCAGGTTGCATCAACTGGGTATCACGCCAAGGTGCATTTGTGACCGATTTGCCGTCTATCTCCAGTACACGAAAATGATGTCCATGAAGGTGCATTGCATGGGGCCAGCGCGTGTCATTAATCATATCGATGACCGCCGTTTGTCCTGCCTTCAGATCAACCAACGGATCGACCGGCTTGCCGGCGTTGCCGTTGAACGCCCATGCCTGTCCGTGTTCACGAACCAGCGTGCGCATATCAAACATCTGACCTTTGTACGTTGCTTGGGTCATGCCGCCCATGGCGCCACCCTGCATGAGCAGATCAATATGCAATGCATTCTCTATATCTGGTTGATGTTGAGCGAGCGGATTACTTGGCAATATTAATGGTGCAGCATTTTTACGATCAGCCAAAGCATCACCCGACACCACAAGCTCAGCCGCAACAATCGGATCACCGACCGATACTTCATTGATTATGAATGTCGCTGGCGTCCCCGGCATATCGATTACGAGGTCCGCCCGCTGCGCAGGTGCCAGTATGAGAGGGCTATCAAGAATTTTCGGGTTTTCTAATGGCTGTCCATCAAGCGCAATGACGCGCGCAGTCAGGCCAGGGAACTCAAATGCCATCACCCGCGCATTAGCTGCAGACACACACCGCAAGCGAACGCGGGCGTTCGGACGTACATCGAGTTTTGGTTTAGTATCGCCGTTGACGGTCAACCAATTGCCAAGCCGACCTCCGTGCGCGGCTTCGTGGAGTGCGCCAAATCCCTCAGCGATCTGACCAGCTTCATTTAACCGCCAGTCATCCGCAATGAACGCAAGGTCGGCATCAACATCAACCGGCGTGTCTTCATTCACAATCAAAAGCCCATAGAGCCCACGTGCAATCTGTTCCCATGAGCGGTGATGCGAATGATACCAGTACGTACCCGCGTCCGGCGCCGTGAAGTGATAATCAAAACTGGCACCGGGCATTATAGGTTGCTGCGTCAGGCCACTGACCCCGTCCATTGCATTCTCAATCCGGATACCATGCCAATGCACCGTCGTTGGATCGGGCAGGGCATTATCAACGCGAATGTAAACAGGCTTGGCGCGGGGAATACGAATAACGGGACCCGGCGCGAAATGATCGTATGCCCAGACAAGCGTTTTAGGCTCATCAGGGCCCCTCAGTGAGGCCTCTGCTGTCCCGGTCCTGAGCACATAGGCAGGAGATGCTGACGCATGCGTTGGCAGTATTGGCAACGTTGCCAAAGCCGCAGTACCCACCAGAAATTCTCGTCTTTTCATACGTCACCAATATTCAAGGTCATCATAGAAAATCTAGTAATGGTTTCACCAACTGGCAGGTCAAGCAAGATCATTTAAATTCGATCGCCACAAGCTCAACCGTCATTCCGGCGTAGGCCAGAATCCAGCACCTGCCTAATACATCACTGGACCCCGGCCTTCGCCCGGGTAACGGTATTTTACGATGATCTCTTTAGGCTACGCGCTTTATTTCGGTTCAAACCGATCGTTGAAATGCGTTATGTCTGGTATTTCAATTAACGGCTGACGATCCAGCGTCCGCACGTATTCAGACAAATCGACGAGCATTTGCTTTCGTGCATCTTCAGAAATGTAAGGTACATGCCATGCAATAAACGGCTCGATCACGTCGAGGCCCATGTAGCCCAACGTACCTTGGAAAAAATGCTTCATCATGCCGGTCTCAAGCGGGCCATGGATCGAACCTTCACCAAACATGTGAGGGAGACCGCCTAGGGAAAAAGCTGTAAAGGCACGTTTTCCCTTAAGCCCACCTTCACCATATATCCGTTTCCCACCATAAAAAGGTCCTGAAATACATACGCGCTCAAACCAACCTTTAAGGATCGCGGGCGTACCAAACCAATGCAGCGGAAATGTGAATCCAAGCATATCCGCCGCGAGAGCTTTCTCGATTTCAGACGCGATGTCCGGTGCGATGGTCTCTTGCTGATAGTTGTGGCGTTGCTCGAGTGCATACGTCAGATGATCTGGATCACGACGTTCACCAAAATCAGCAGGCGAAACGACGGGATTGAAATTCATCTCATAAAGATCGGAGAGCGTGACGGTATGACCTTCGTCTTCAAGCGTCTGGATGATGACGTCACGCATACTTGCTGTGAACGATTTTGGTTCCGGGTGCGCGTGAACAAGGTGAATTTTCATGCGTTGAGTAAGCCAATGGTTATGAGTTTGGTCAAGCGGTCTGAATTTCGATGATCAAAATTAATCACCAAAACATATCACTCCAATCGTCATTCCCGCGAAAGCGAGGACCCGGTATCTGCGCTCAATTATCTAGGTTCCCGCTTTCGCGGGAATGACGGAAAAAATAGACGAAGATATCATAAATCTTTTTGCGTTTCGGCCCATGCCGCAACGGCGAGCATATGATCCATCCGATGCTCAAGGTTCGTCAGGTAGGAATCAATCTGTGGTGCCGCATCTGTTGCAAATAACGACATCCGACCCGTGTGTTTGAGAAGTAACAATCCAGATGTGTGCGCAAAGAACGCCGCAGTTTCGGCATCTGCGGTTTCGTCTTTGCAGCCCATTTCCATTAGCGCATGGCGAAACGGTGTCAACGACCACAACAATTTTTCGTTCAGATCCTGATCGCGCGCTGACCCCAGGCCATGCGGCCGCATTCCACCACGAAACAAATAGAACCCTAAATCAAGATCGCGCGGGTTCTCAGCGTAAAAATCGAAAAAAGCACGGCCAGATAAATACATCTGATCTTTTGGAGTCTTTGCCCACACAACAGATGCCGTGACACGCGCAACCAATATATCTAGCGATTGGTCGAGGAGGGCGGCGTAGATCTCTTCTTTGGATGCAAAATGGAAATAGATAGCCCCCGGCGTATAGCCAGCTTTCTTGGCAATGGCGCGAATGGACGCACCCTCAATACCGTCTTCTTCGAAGATTTGACGCGCCGCATCAAGGATCAGAGACTGCTTCATCGTTGAGACAGCGGCATGACGTGCATTCGTATTCGTCTGCAGCATCGGAACTCCAATCTTCGTTAAGAAACATAGTGTGAGGCAAAAAACATATTATTTCAACATTGATTTATTTTTTAAACACTGTTTAAATTTGTTGAATCGTTTAATTTCTCTGGAGGGCTAATATGTCTCAATCATCGCTTGCAATTCGTCCACTTTCATCCAGCTTTGGCGCTGAAATACTAGGCATTGATCTGTCAAAAGACATTAGTGCGATGGACCAAATGGTGATCAGTGAGCTATGGGCCAAGCATCAATTGCTTCTGTTTCGGGGCCAGTCATTGGGCGAGGAAGATCTTGTCCGCACCAGCCGATACATCGGCGATCTTGAAATTCATATTCGCCGCGAATACTTGTCTGAGGAAAACCCTGAAATCCTTTTGGTGTCGAATATCAAGAAAGATGGGCGTTCGATAGGCATTCTGTCCGACACCGAAGTCGGCTGGCATTACGATCAAATCTATTTACCGCGCCCAGCGGTGGGCTCGATGTTGATGGCCGTGAAGTTGCCTTCCTCGGGTGGACAGACGTCATTTGCGGATATGACCGCAGCGTTTGAAGCGCTCCCTGACGAGATCAAAACCAAGATCAATGGCACGAAAGCGGTCCAATCCTATGAGGCTTTTAACGCGCAGTTCAGTGTCGCAACCAACAAGACACAAAAAAAACTATCTCCGGACATCGAACAACCGCTTGTCCGCACACACCCCATCAGCGGGCGCAAAGCGCTGTATATATGCCCTGGCATGACAACGCAGATCGTCGGCATGGACGCACATGAGAGTGCCGAGATGCTGGATTACTTGTTCAACTGGAGCGTCCGTCCAGAATTCGTCTATACTCATAATTGGCAAAAGGGAGATGTCCTGCTTTGGGATAACGCATCGACCATGCACCGCCGCGAGCCGTTTGACGGTAACGATGAACGGCTGATGAAACGTACCACCATCTTACCGCCTGAAGACCTCGCCGTTCCATTCTAAGACACCAAAGGAAGAATTCACTTCATGACTGATACCCCGAAACCCTTAAGCGGTGTGCGCGTTCTTGATATCGCCAGCTTTATCGCAGCCCCGTTCGCCGCCTCAATCATGAGCGAATTTGGTGCTGAAGTAATCAAGGTTGAACAACCAGGCGGTGGTGATCCATGGCGTCGTTATGGTACCAAGACCGCCCTTGAGGATTGCTCGCTGGCATGGCTCACCGAAGCCCGTAACAAGCGATCCATCACGCTTAATCTGCGTGAAGTAGCGGGCTCTGAGATTTTCAAGAAACTCATTAAGGATGCCGATGTTATTTGTGAAAACTTTCGCCCCGGCACATTAGAGAAATGGGGGCTTGGATGGGATGTCTTAAAAGAGATCAATCCCAAGTTGGTCATGCTGCGCGTATCAGGTTACGGCCAGACAGGCCCTTACAAAGACCGTCCAGGCTTTGCACGTATCGCCCACGCTTATGGAGGCCTCACATATCTTTCCGGTGTTCCAGGCGAGATACCCGTGACACCGGGTTCGACCTCGCTCGGCGATTATATGACCGGCATGTATGGATGCATCGGTGTGATGATGGCGCTTCGTCATCGCGATGCGACGGGGCAGGGGCAAATGGTCGACTGCGCCTTGTACGAAAGTATCTTCCGAGCATTGGACGAGATCGCGCCCCGGTATCAAGTTGATGGCTTTGTGCGTCAACCAGAAGGCACCGGCACGGTCAACGCATGTCCGCACGGGCATTTCCCGGCTGGCGATAAGAAATTCCTGGCGATTGCGTGCACCACCGACAAGATGTTTGAACGTCTGACTGTCGCGATGCAGCGACCTGATTTATCGGAACGTTTTGGCGAGCAAGCCAAACGACTGGCAGGACGTGAGATCGTTCTGGCCGAAGTCGAAGCCTGGACCAAATCCATGACCCGCGATGAAGTGATTGAAGTTTGCACCGTAAACGGCGTCCCGGCTGGTGCTATCAATTCTATTGAAGACATCTTCAACGATCCGCATTTCAAAGAACGCGGCACTATGACCAGCGTCAATGTACCTGGCATCGGCGATGTCATCGTACCCGCCGCGCTGCCACGTCTTTCCGAGACACCGGGCGAGGTTAAAACGCTAGGGCCCACCTTGGGCGAAGCCAATGACATGGTTTATGGCGACTGGCTGAATTTAAGCCAGGATGAACGCGAACAACTGAAAACTGACGGCGTCATTTAAGACACCAACACTGGAGAATTAAGTTTATGAGAGACCACGCCAACCGCACATATCTATTCACACCCGGAAATCACCCAAGGCGCGTTGAGAAAGCCCTCGGTCTTGATACGGATGTGGTGATCCTTGATCTGGAAGACGCCGTTGCTGTCGCCGAGAAAGTCGCAACTCGTGACATCGTGCTCGAAACGTTGGCCAAGCCCAGAGACGTCGCCGTGTTTGTGCGTGTGAATGCTTATGACACAACATTCTGTTATGGCGATATCTGTGCCGTTGTGCGCCCGGAACTCGACGGCATTATGCTGCCCAAGCTGGAAAGCGTCGAAGACCTCAAGTCTGTAGAATGGCTGATTGCCAATCTTGAGCGTGAGCGCGGTATGGAAGTTGGCTCCATCGACTTGTTGCCGATCATCGAAACGGCCAAAGGTGTAGCCAATATTCGCGACATGGTTCAGGCAGGTTCACGCGTGAAACGCTTTGCATTTGGGGCAGGGGATTACACCCGCGATCTCGGCATGGACTGGTCCGTTAGTGAAAGTGAGCTGCTGCCAATCCGCTCAGAAATGGTGTTGGCATCACGTCTGGGTGGGCTCGAGCCGCCCATCGATACCGTGTTTATCCATATCAAAGATCATGAAGCGTTCGCTGCAAGTTGCGAGACACCGCGTGCGCTCGGTTTTCAAGGCAAGCTTTGCATTCATCCAGATCAGGTTGATCCGGCCAACGCCGCCTTCACACCAACCAAGGACTCCGTTGCATGGTCTGAGAAAATCGTCGCCACATTTGAAGAAGCTGAAAAAGCGGGCGTCGCATCGATCCAGGTCGATGGCTACTTCGTCGATTATCCAATTGTCGAGAAGGCCCAACGTACCGTCGACCTCGCCAACGTTTTACGCAATCTCGGTAAATTCTAAACTAAGGACATCAACATGATCAGCTCACTCGACGAATACAGAGACAGCCTGCGTCAGTTTAATCCACGCGTTTTCATTGATGGTCGACGCGTTGAAAGTATTGCTGACGAACCTCAGTTGCAGCCGGGTATCAATGCCATCGGTGTCACGTACGATATGGCTTCTGATCCCGAGCTGGAGCCTTTAATGAAGGCTGTCGAGCAGGAAACCGGCAAGGTCGTGGATCGTATGGTTCAAATCGACCGCACGCCGGATGACTTGCTGGCGAAGCTTGAGGCTGTAAGGATGATGTGCCGGGAGTCAGGGTGCTCGCAAAGATACCTCGTCCATGACGCATTCAATGGGCTTTATCAGGGCACCAAGCGATGTGATGCGGAAGAGGGTACAAACTATTTCGAGCGCTTCCGCGACTTCATGATCGAGACACAGGAAAACGGTTACAACTATGCCATCGCCATGACCGATGCGAAGGGCGATCGATCCAAGAAACCACACCAGCAAAACATCGCAGACACCTATGTCCATGTGGTTGAAGAGCGCGCTGATGGGATCGTGATTTCAGGCACCAAAGCCATCGTCACGTCTGCACCGTATGTGCATGGTTTCATCGTGATGCCGTGCCGGGCAATGACGCCTGAGGACAAAGCCTTCGCTGTTTGTGGCGTGGTGCCGCTTGATGCCGAAGGCGTGACGATTGCGTGTCGCCCCGCAGGACGCCCCGGCGAAGACGCTGCCGTATTCTCGAAACGGTACGGGCAGACAACCGGCGTCGTCATGTTCGACAATGTCTTCATTCCACACGAGCGCGTATTCCTGAACGGCGAGACAGAATACTCAGAACACATCACGCATAATTACGCGACGCACCACCGTCATTCGTGCATTGCGGCCAGGGCCGGGTTTGGTGATCTGTTGATTGGTGCAGGCGCCTTGATGATAGAAGCCAATGGGCTTGACCCAGAGCGTCACAGCCATTTGCGCAATGACATGGTTGAGCTGATTAAAATCGTCGAGGGGTTCTTTGCCACCGGCGTTGCCGCATCCACGTATGGTCAAAAAGATGGATCGGGCAACATCATGCCAGAGCCCGTGTTCTCGAACATCGGTAAACTCCTGATGGCGACACAGATTTACGACATGCATCGCCTCGCACACACCGTATCGGGCGGCCTGATTGTCGCCTTGCCGGGACCGGACGAAGACCACAACCCGGAAACAGCCGGCGTGCTGAGCGACGTGCTGCAGGCGAACCCAAACATTCCAGCCAGCCAGCGCCTACAAACATCTCGGCTGATGGAAGACCTGACGGCATCCCATCAAGGCGGATGGTACTCGGTTATTTCCCTGCACGGCGGCGGATCACCAGAGGCGATGAAGCGAGAAATTTGGCGCAACTATCCAGTCACGGAAAAGAAAGAAATAGTTCAGCAATTGATGGACCGCGACTTAATGGAACGCGCAGACGGCAAACCCGCAGACCGACAGCCCGGACGCTGCTGCACCATCGGCTGCCGAGTGCCGGACTTCTTGCTCGAAGGTGACATGACGAAGAAGTCCGCGGCGGAATAGGGCGTTGTATTTGATGGCATAAAACTAAAGTTACTATCTTCTAGCGGCTACCCAGAGATAATGGCTATTTTTTAGATATATAAATTGTGAGAGTGATCATGGCAGACACTTTGTATATTGACGCACTGCCTGCAGGTATTCGTTCCAGCTTTATTGATAACGGTAACGGGCTTTCCATGCATGTGCTTGAAGCCGGTCGTGCTGGACAGCCGTCAGTATTGCTACTGCACGGTTTTCCTGAGTTGGCCTATAGCTGGCGCAAGGTGATGCCAGCGCTGGCTGATGCCAGTTATCACGTGATCGCACCAGATCAGCGTGGATACGGTCTTAGCACAGGATGGGATGCAGATTACCATGGTGATCTAGCCTCGTTCCGCTTTATTAATCTGCTGCGCGATATTCTGGGACTGTTATCGGCCATGGATATCGAGCATATCGAGATGTTGGTCGGCCATGATTTTGGTTCGGCAGCGGCAGCATATGCAGCACTGATCCGCCCCGACATGTTTCGCAAACTTGTGCTGATGAGTGCTCCCTTCTCGGGGCCGCCGCCTATCAGGCCGCAAGGGCCAACCGTTGATATCGACGCTGCCCTTGCTGCCCTCGACAGACCCCGCAAGCACTATCACCAGTATTATTCGACGCCCGAAGCCAACGCCGATATGCACCGTTGCCCGCAAGGCATACACGATTTCATGCGCGCCTATTACCATCACAAAAGCGCAGACTGGAAAAACAATCAGCCCCACACCTTGCAGGCCTGGAATGCAGATGAACTGGCTAGATTGCCAACCTACTACGTCATGGATCTGGATAAGAACATGGCCGAGACAGTGGGTCCGGAAATACCATCCCCAGCGGCCATCGCCAATTGCATATGGCTGCCTGAGGACGAACTCAGAATCTACAGTGAAACCTATCAGCAGACCGGGTTTCAGGGCGGACTGAATTGGTATCGCTGCCGCTTTGTCGATGCCTTTACCCACGAGTTGCAGATCTTTTCCGGGCGCACCATTGATGTCCCGGCAATGTTCATTTCCGGTAAAAGCGACTGGGGCACGTATCAGGTGCCGGGCGCCCTTGAGGAAATGCAGTCCGCTGTCTGTTCCGATTACCGGGGCACGCATCTGATCTACGGTGCCGGCCATTGGGTGCAGCAGGAACAACCCGAAGCCGTCAATCAACTGCTGATTAATTTTGCCACCACAACATCCTGACGGGTGCCGGACTTCTTGCTTGAAGGTGACATGACAATGAAATAAGCGGCGGAGTAGGGCGCTGTATTTGATGTTCCTGAAATGAAGTAACGAGCAAAGTGCCTAATGTCAGTTATCAGTAGTAAAGAGTGGACTTTATCGAACAGTGCTTTTGGT
>CAWUWH010000054.1:0-3744 GCA_963926035.1 uncultured Rhodospirillales bacterium | reverse complement strand
TCAAGCGGCGGAATATCTTGCTTCCCAACTGTGGCAACAGAAAGCTCTGATGCGCTGGTGCCGATCACGTCCTCGATACCCCACGCGGCAAAGCTGAGGATCAAAACACCGGCAAGAGCCTTAACGATAAGAGAGCCGGTTTTGCTGCGGATTGCTTGAAGCATACGACGAAATTCCCAGTTGGTTTATGTTTCATTACGCCACACAAAAATTCATATGACGGCGGCGGCATCTTAGGCAACCGACGCGGGGGCGGCAATAGCTCGCTTGGGTGAATTGATGGAGAAGTGATCACGTGTTATTGAGCAGGAATAACATACTCAAAAAAGGATAATCGATATGGCACAACGCACCACCTTAATCGTCGGCAACTGGAAGATGAATGCAAGCGGCGAAATGGCCGAAGTATTAACGGATGGCCTTAAGGCATGGGCAGGGAAACCCGGTGTTGAAATGCTGGTATGCCCGCCATTTCCGTACCTTGGCCCCGTTGGCGCGATGATTGCTGAAAGTGATATCAAGCTAGGTGCACAAACCTGCCATGCAAACGCATCGGGTGCGCATACTGGTGATGTCGCCGCAGAAATGCTGGCAGACCTTGGGTGTAGCTATGTGATTGTTGGCCATTCTGAGCGTCGTGCTGATCATGGTGAAACGGATGCTGATGTGTGTGCTCAGGCCCAAGCAGCACACCGGGCGGGGCTTTGCGCGATCGTTTGTGTCGGAGAAACCGAAGCCGAGCGTGATGATGGTGCTACATTAAGTATCGTCACGGGTCAGCTTGCCGGATCATTACCAGAAGGTTCTACCGCAACGTCGTTGGTTGTCGCTTATGAGCCTGTCTGGGCTATTGGAACAGGCCGCACACCGACAAACTACGAGGTTCAGGATGTTCACGCTGCAATCCGCGCCTCGTTATGTGAGCGGTTTGGTGACGAAATCGGAAATGGGGTGCGCTTATTATATGGTGGTTCCATGAAGCCGACGAACGCTGAGGGCTTGCTCGCACTGCAAAATGTTGATGGTGGGCTCATTGGTGGCGCCAGCCTCAAAGCAGAAGACTTTATCGGAATTGCCGACGCTTGAATCCAAGAGAATCACAAAACGTCAATTCTAGGCTGGTCAAACCCTTAACAAGCGGCTAGAACACGCCCGTTCAGACGTTAGGAGACGAACGCACCATGGAAACCGTTGTTCTCGTTATTCACTTGCTTATTGCGATCGGCCTTGTGGCCGTAATCCTGCTTCAGCGCTCTGAAGGCGGCGCGCTTGGCATGGGTGGTGGCAGCGGTAGCGGTGGCGGATCAGGGTTCATGAGTGGCCGTGCGGCTGCAGACGTTCTAACGCGGACAACAGCAATTTTAGCGACTTGCTTCATTATCACGAGCATCGTTCTTGCGATAATGGCGGGTTCCGGACGCGATTCGGGTTCGATTCTTGATCAAGTACCGGCCCCATCGACGACACCAGCGGCGCCATCTTCGACGCCAACCGTGCCGGCGCCGACAACACCCGCTCAGTAAAAATTGTGCAGAATCAATGCCTCAAACAGTTCGTCAGACCTCTGACGGACACTCCTCTTATATTGTTTAAAATCGACGGTTGGCGTCCTCAACTTTTGGTGTATGGTGACCTCCCATGACGCGGTTTATTTTTATCACTGGCGGCGTGGTCTCCTCGCTCGGAAAAGGTTTGGCCTCAGCAGCACTCGGTGCGCTGTTGCAAGCGCGTGGCTTTAAAGTACGGCTTCGCAAGCTAGATCCTTACCTCAATGTTGATCCTGGGACGATGAGCCCTTATCAGCACGGCGAAGTTTATGTCACCAATGATGGTGCCGAGACAGACCTGGACCTAGGCCATTACGAGCGCTTTACCGGCGTTGTTGCCAAGAAATCTGACAACGTTACGACCGGACGGATTTACTCCGACGTCATCGCCAAGGAACGTCGTGGTGATTATCTCGGTGCGACCATCCAGGTCATTCCACACGTCACTGATGCGATTAAGAACTTCGTCATTTCCGATATTGAGGACGAAGATTTCATTCTTTGCGAAATTGGCGGCACTGTCGGCGACATTGAAGGTCTGCCGTTCCTCGAAGCCATTCGTCAGCTTGGTAACGAACTCGGCCGTGAACGCGCGATGTACATGCATCTGACGCTGATCCCGTACATCGCAGCTGCAGGTGAGCTCAAGACAAAGCCGACCCAGCATTCAGTCAAAGAATTACTCTCGCTAGGTATCCAGCCAGATATGTTGCTGTGTCGATCCGAGCATCCACTTCCAGATGGCGAGCGACGTAAAATCGCCCAGTTCTGTAACGTCCGCCAAGACGCTGTTATTCTAGGCCTTGATGCGAAAAGCATCTACGAAGTGCCGATCCGCTATCACGCCGAAGGCATGGACGACGTTGTTTGCCGTCATTTCGGCCTGAACGCGCCAGATCCAGACCTGACCACATGGAAAGACATCCATGTCCGCAAGACCAAGCCCGAGGGTGAAGTCTCTATCGCCGTTGTCGGTAAGTACACCGGCCTGTTAGATGCTTATAAGTCATTATCCGAAGCTTTGGATCATGGCGGCATTGCCAATAACGTCCGGGTCAAACTGAACTGGATTGATAGCCAGATATTCGAAGGCGATACGCCGCTTGATTACCTGGAAGGCACGCACGGCATTCTGGTGCCGGGTGGATTTGGTGAACGTGGCGCTGAGGGTAAAGTTCTTGCGGCGAAATTCGCGCGCGAGCGGGGCATTCCGTACTTTGGTATTTGCTTTGGTATGCAGATGGCCGTCATTGAAGCCGCCCGAAATATGGCTGGCATTCCGAATGCAAGTTCTACGGAATTCGGTGAAACTGACGAGCCCGTTGTCGGCCTCATGACGGAATGGCTTAAGGGCAATGCTCTTGAGAAACGCCAGAATGACGGCGACCTTGGTGGCACAATGCGCCTTGGTGCTTTTGATTGTGGCTTGGCTGAAAACAGCCGGGTGCGCGGCATATATGGGCAAGAGCTGATATCTGAACGCCATCGCCATCGCTATGAAGTGAACACAGCGTACCGTGAGAAACTCGAAGCTGCTGGAATGATGTTCTCAGGAATGTCGCCTGATGGAATCTTGCCAGAAATCGTCGAAATTCCAGATCATCCCTGGTTTATTGGTGTGCAGTTCCATCCTGAATTGAAATCGAAGCCATTCGATTCACATCCATTATTTACGTCCTTCATTCGCGCAGCTGTTAACCAGTCACGCTTGGTGTAAATAGGCTTCTCGTCATCTAAACAATCATTCCGAAAAAGGGGTGGTTACGTGAGTTCGAGCTAAATCACAATTCGTTCATATCAGGTGGTAAAATCTGGTATATGTGCTCATCTGCGCTATATCACTTAGAGAAGAACATTTTAAATCAAAGCCATTCATTATAAAAAAATAAAGGGAAACAGAGAATGTCACTTAGAATCAACGACCAAGCTCCAAATTTCACGGCGGAAACCACGGAAGGCACAATTAATTTCCATGATTGGATGGGAGACGGGTGGGCTATTCTATTCTCTCATCCAAAAGATTATACGCCGGTTTGCACGACTGAGTTAGGCTATGTCGCAAAACTGAAGCCAGAATTCGAAAAACGGAATTGCAAAGTCATCGGTCTCAGTATCGATCCTGTCGACAATCATGCCGGTTGGGCCAAGGACATTAAGGACACTCAAGGCACCAAAGTTAATTTCCCGATGATTGCCG
>CAWUWH010000053.1:0-4041 GCA_963926035.1 uncultured Rhodospirillales bacterium | reverse complement strand
ACGCAGCCGCTATGAACGCGGTGAGCAAGTTAATTTGCAACCACGGCAAACGCTTTTTGACAGCGAAAAACGGACTGGATAAAGCACGTTCGTCTTTACTCGCACCCACCATGGTCTGCATATCAGCCATAGCATCTTCTTGAACCGAATGAACCATAGCAGCGTACGAAATTATGCCGATGAGCTTTCCTTCAATATCGACAACCGGCAGATCGGCACGACTGTCTTTATCTAGCATATCCGCAACTTCTTCGGCCGGAGCCAATGCGTTTACGTGTTCCGTCACAGGTCGCGCAAGATCGCCTAAATGGACATCTCCCGCTGCAAGTGCCATATTTTGAATAAAGATACGTGAGATCAATTTATTCTCATCATCGATGAGGAATAAGCCCCGTATCTGTGTAGCTTTCTTTGCGCGCAGCGTACTCAATGCGTCTTCTACAGTGACTGACGCCCGAAACGGCATCACCTTTGGGTTCATCATGCGACCCGCACTCGTCTCCGGATAGCTCATCAACTTGCAGATTTCTTCGCTGATTTTTGGATCCAGGCGCAACAATATGTTTTCGCGTTCATCTTCCTTCATCAAGTTCAAAAACCGTAACGCTTCATGGGGCAGCAATTCAGCAATTAATGCGTCCGATTGCGCATCAGGTAGCGCGTTGAGTATTTCTGCGCCATCACCCGACAGCATCCGACGCCATACGAGAAGTAATGTATCGACGGCTTGGTTTTCAAGAATTTCAGCAGCATCCAAGCCATCTAATGTCTCGATCAATCTCGCCGCATGAATGGGATTATCGAGCAAGAAGCGCCAATCCAAAGCTTCGATCGCTGTATCAATATTACCGGTCATTTTGAGTCTCCGGCTTTGGGATTTTAAGCCAGTTTGTAACAGCATCTTGACCAAACCATTGATGGTCACGGCATGTCCATTGATCATATGCGGCAATAGAGCATTCTCGACATAAGCTTCGGGCTCTATCGCGAGTTGGCGGCTCGCAGCGATCAATCCGCGCCTGGACAGTGTGCCTAAAAAGTTTCCTTTTCGCCCAACTACAGGGAGCAGCGAATGGCTTTCCCATTGCGCGTCTAACTCAACTGCCGACAACGTCGAACGAGCGAGCAAAGGCTCGATGCTGGTATCCACAACTTTTTCCAGCGTCGACTTTCCATCATGACGCAGCAATTCAGAAATACGCACGACACCTATAAACCCGTGACTCCCATCTGTCACAAAAAGCTGGTCACCAACCGGACGTTTTTTCTGGCGCCCATATTTGATGGCATCCGAGACCGTACGATCCAATGCCATCGATGGTGCGAGCTTATCCATATTTGCGCCGACGGTATTCAGAGGGAACGCCAAAGAACGCTGAAACGACCGAGCCGTTGACGATGGCAAGGCCTCATAAATTGCATTCCTGCACATATTAGTTGCCATACGCATTAAGGCCGCTGCATCTTGAAACATCATCTTTTGAATGATGCCTGCACTCCGCTCTGCCGAAATCACGTCCAGGCATCGGGCCGCACTCCAGGGGCTCATTTTACCGAACGCTATGGCGGCAGTACGTGCGGGCAAAGCTTCAATTAACGCGGCGGCGTCATCTTGGTTTAACGCTTCAAGTGTACGCGCTGCAGATTGAGGTTTGCTCTCGATAAAGGCTATGGATAACCGGGCTGAATCAGGCATCATCATTATCCTCAGTCCTGAGGATGATCACGTCGTAAAAGTAAGACGCCCCAGGGATCGACGAGACCCCTTCTGCCGTATCAAGTTTGATGCCAGTCGGTGTGAACTCGAGGATTTGACCTTCGATATCGCCTACCAAAACTGTCTGACCTATTGAATATTGAAGCCGCAAATAGTGCGTGCCGATCAGGTTGGTTGTGAGCAGCTTTGCGCCAAGTCTAAATGCCAACGCCAGACCACTGACCAAAGCGCCAATGGTCACCGCAATCAGAACGATCAAGAATGTTGTATCTATCCCGATCTGCTCAATACCGATGATAATTGTAACAAGGAATGATTACTATTGTGCCGCAGCACCGATAAAGGTGCTTTGACGAACGCTGAGTGAACTCAGTGTCGTCGTCATAACATCACGCACAGCGATACTGAAAAGATAGCCAAAGAAAATCAGGAAGCCACCACCTAGTAAATAAGGCAGATACGCGACGATGTTTTCTAGCCAATTCGAAAATACAGTCAGTTCGGCAGCATCAGACGCCACGGTAATAAAGACAAAAAACACCAACCAGAATGCTGCCGTGCCAATCAAGCCCACAATCTTATTTGAGATTTTAACGGCGGACAGCGCACCTGTCGGCGAAATATTCTCAAGAAGTTGATTTAGGCCGCCCGCGAGGCGCACAGCAATATTTCGAACCAATTTGGCGATCAGCCAACCACCGATGAGAAAAGCCAATGCCGCTAATAGATTGGGCAAATAGTTGACCATTGCAGCCGCCAGATCGAGAAATCCGAACTTAAGCCCGTTTAGCAAGTTTGATGCTTCTTGCATCTTAACCTCACTGTTTACACGGATTACTTTTTATTATTTTTGTTGCCCTACGCCGTTCATGCCTATCCGCGCGGGAGCCTCAACCAGGGTCTTTTATGCTGATGAAACGCATCAACATCATGAACCATGTCGTTAAAAAAGTCATTATAATAATTATGTGAGGCAATACGGCTAAGAATGCTATTCGATGAATAGTCTGCTATGAAAATATTAGTCTTCGTCTTCTTCATCATCAAACTGAGGTTCAGAGCTGCGCTCAATGCGACGCTTCAGTTTTAACAGGTCACGCCTGCGGCCATCTTCAGCAATCAAGCTCTCAACAAACCGGCCCTGAAATTGATTAATACCAACCGAGCGGCCAAAATCGATGGCTTCGCGGTTATCACATCGACACAGAATCCATTTCTCGGGCCCGTCCCGTTCCAGAAGCCCTTTAATAAGCACCTGAACATCATCGCCAGCGTCTACCAAATTTGGATGCCAGACAATTTTTGCCATGTCCGCACCAAGTCGCTCACGATCAATAACCTGCAAAGTCTCCATCGAGAGCCCATCAAGACAGAGCCTATAGCCTTTTGTTTGCACAAACTCGCGCGCAAACAAATAAGCCGATAAATCAGAGAAGATGTCTTCTTTCTGCAATTCAATGACGATCGCGCCACGTCGGGCGGCTGAAAGATTATCATCGAAAATCTGGAATTGATCCGACAGCAATGTCTTCACATTGACGTTAAAGCTGGTATCGCCTGAGATTGAGACGGCGTCCGTTTTCATCAACATCGACAGCACGCGCCTATCCAGTGTTTCGGTCAAATGCTGGAATAGCCATCGGTTTGACACCAGATTAACCCCGGGCAGAATTGTCTCGCAAAGGTCCTGAATAGAGATAAACAGCTCACTGAAAAGCTGCTCGGGCACCATCTTGCTATCAACGCGACAAATAAATTGACGGCGCACAAGGTTTGAAAGATCAGCGCGCAACAATGCGTCTTCAACTTTTGCCAGAACGGGCGGCGTCAAAGGCTCGCCCTTTTTCTGTTTTTCCTTTAATCGCTGACGCGCATCCATACGGCTACGGACTTCGGTTTGCCGCTTTTCTTCAGCTTCTGCCAAGCCTTGAACAAGCTGAACAATCTCTTCGTACTGTGACGATGCGTCGTACCATGTTGCAAACGCACGCCCGTCCTTGCCCTCTTCCTCAACAAGAGGGTCATCCCCAAACAGGAAGCGAATTTTCTGAACGATAATCTCAACTTGAGGCGCTGAATTTAATTTGTATATAAAAAATAAGTCAGCGTTTTTAATCGTAAACAACTGACCAATCATATCTTTAACAAGACTGTCAAAGTTTCCTGCAGCCGTACGAATATGTTGATCTCGCCTGTTGAAAGGGCGGAGGTGTGACAAGTGCACATGCACCAACCCACGTCCTTCTTTTAACTTCTCCAGGCGATGCACATAATCAATGAGCAACTTTTCCTGAGACGGCGTCATGTCTGGTTGTGTCGCCATC
>CAWUWH010000052.1:0-11667 GCA_963926035.1 uncultured Rhodospirillales bacterium | reverse complement strand
CCGCGTCGGATTGGCAAATCGGTGCAACATATTCATTCCTTTGACGCCTTATAACACTTGCTCATCATGATGCTACCGCTTGACGTAATGCTGCGGCACTCGCCCAAGGTGCCAGAGCCAATGCTCCCAATAGAACACCACCAAGGAGCAATAGATTAGCCTTCGCACCAACCCCCATCAAATGGGCATCGATGGCTCCAACAGCAAATATGAGCAAAGGAATAAGCAAAGGCAGAACTAATAGTGACAATAAAACACCGCCACGGCGTGCACCTAATACAAGTGCAGCACCGATGGCACCAATCAGGCTCAGAACAGGTGTCCCCAAAGCCAACGACGCGAGCATAACGGGCCACGCCTCAAACGGTACATTCATCATGAGCGCCAACAAAGGTGCGGTAAGGATAAGCGGCACACCCGTCGTCAACCAATGCACAAAAACCTTAGCGCAAACAGTTAACTCCATCGGCACAGGCGATAGAACAAGTAATTCCAGCGATCCATCCTCATAGTCTGTCTGAAACAACCGTTCCATCGACAACATAGCCGCCAATAATGCTGCAACCCAGATCACGCCAGGACCAATTCGGGCTAACATATTTGATTCTGGCCCGACCCCAAATGGGAATAAGACGACCGCGACAACAAAAAACCCCACGACCATAAAGCTATCGGTACTATGGCGAAGTGCCAATCGTATCTCACGGCGCAGAATGACACTGAGGCCACTCATCTTGTGACCTCAAGCGGCAAAGACACCGCATCGGAAATCCCTAATTCAATATGCGTTGAGATCACAACCATGCCACCCTTGTTACGATGTACGGCAATAAGCTCGCCCAATGATGCTGATGTCTCACTATCCAAGGCAGTTGTCGGCTCGTCGAGCAACCAGAGGTCTGCACCTGAAGTAAGCATTCGACAAAGATTAACGCGCCTGCGTTGCCCAGCAGATAAGTATCGCGCAGAAAGATCTGCCAGATGGACGATGCCCAACGACGTCATTGCCTGTTCTGGCGTATGTCCTTTTGACCCGTTCATCTCAGCCCAGAAACCCACATTCTCATATACGCTAAGCGCAGGCTTCACAGCGTCTGCATGGCCAACATAGGATATCCGGCAGTTATGTTCTGCAGCATCATCCGAGACGCTGGTATCGTTCCAAAGCAACCGACCCTGGCTCGGACGCATTAAACCTGCCATCAGGCGAAGGAGTGTCGATTTTCCAGCGCCATTGGGGCCTGTCAAAATCATCGCACCCCTGCCCTCAAGTGCAAAATTAATGCCCTCAAGCACCAATCTTTCACCACGGATACATGACAAATTCTCGCCCGTAAATGACGCCATTTTTATCCTCAAAATACAGCGAGAATCTAGCCGACAGGCACGATTAAAGAAAGCGCCGGGTGCGGTGGTCATTGAACAAAGACGAAGCATTGAGATGGCGACACTGCATTGCGGTCTAAAAACAAAACGGCCGGGCCATTACTTAAGGGAACAGGCCCGACCGGTTGAGTTTCGGCGGCTTCCGCCGATTGGGGACCAGAGAGGGGGGTCTCTGGTTCATAGACGAGTAGGTCTATAATCCAAACATTACACATTGAATGTGGTGTGAATATGGCACTTGAGATTACAAATTTGTTAGGAATTAGTCGTGAAGTTTGAACATTTTATGCGTCCCGTGCATCCTCGATGACCTTACCATCATTGGGCAACGATGCTGGCGCGACGAACACTGCATCGCCTTTGAGCTTACAAACATCTCGAATAGTTTGATTGATTAACTGGGTCAAATTATCATTGTCACTGTGTTCGGTCTCACATTGAACCATCATGATATCGGTTGTTCCATCATGGGTCACAACAACACGTGCACGATGAATTTCGTCATGTCGTTTCACGATTTCCGCGACCTGCGCTGGATGCACAAACATCCCTTTAACTTTAGTCGTTTGATCCGCACGACCCATCCAGCCGCGCAACCGCATATTCGTTCGCCCGCATGGGCTTTGACCAGCTAGAACTTGTGACAAATCACCCGTTGCAAACCGAATAAGAGGATAGTCCGACCGAATAACGGTAACGACAACTTCCCCGACTTCACCTTCAGGCACGGGATCGCCTGTGCCCGGGCGAACAATTTCTACAATAAGCCGTTCATCAACGATAAGGCCTTCCCGCGCATCAGAGTCGTACGCAATGCTTCCGAGATCAGCCGAGGCATAGACTTGCCCACAATGAATGCCATACGCTTCGATTTCATCCCGCAATGCAGGCGGCAATCCCTCACCACCAACACATGCCTTTTTCAGACTTGAGATATCTTTATCTTGCTCAGCCGCTTTTTCGAGAATGATTTTCAAAAAGCTTGGTGTGCCGGTGTAAGCAGAAGGCTCAATATCGTGAATAGCTTGTACCTGTAGATCAGTATTTCCTACCCCAGCAGGGAACACAGCGCAGCCTAAAGCTTCGGCACCTTGTTCAAGCATGACGCCTGCCGGGGTGAAATGATATGAGAATGTATTGTGGAGGATATCACCTTTTCGAACGCCACTCGCATAAAGCGCACGAGCTGTGCCCCACCAATCTTTACCAGACCCTTCAGCATCATATGTTGGACCCGGGGATTGAAAAATGCGTTTAAGTTGACCAGTCGAAACAGTCATAAGACCGCCCAGCGGATTGCCTTTCGCTTGAAGATTCATCAGATCAGATTTTCGCGTAATGGGTATTGTGGCGAGTGCCTCACGGTCCTTAATCAACGATGCATCGATACTTCCGATGAGTGTCTTGAAATAAGGTGCGTGTTTTTGCGCTTCTTTTAATTGCGTGACCAATCCATTGAACAGCATTTCTTCTCGCTGCGCCGGATCACGCACCTCTAACTCATCATAAAAATCATGAGCGGTCATATCTCATCCCAACCAACGTTTACGCCGACGATAATGCTTCACGTCGCGAAAACTTTTACGGCCTGCCGTCGAAAGTCCGAGGTAGAATTCCTTAACGTCTTCATTCTCACGCAAAGACGACGCAGGGCCGTCCATCACAACGCGGCCATTCTCAAGAATATATCCGTAGTCAGCATAACGAAGGGCGATGTTTGTATTTTGCTCGGCCAGTAAGATACTCACACCCTCTTTCTTATTCAGTTCGTTGACGATCTCAAATATCTCTTCGACCAGCTGCGGCGCCAAGCCCATTGAAGGCTCATCAAGCAAGATCATTCTGGGGTTCGACATCAACGCGCGTCCAATCGCGCACATCTGCTGTTCACCGCCGGATGTATAGCCAGCTTGGGATGTCCGGCGTTCCCTCAGACGTGGGAAGTATGTATAAACTTTTTCCAACGAGGCGTTAATCGCAGCATTCCCGTCGCGACGCGTATAAGCGCCTGTCAGTAAATTCTCTTCAATCGTCAGGTGCTCGAAACAGTGTCGGCCTTCCATGACCTGGATGACACCACGCTTCACCAAATCATTGGGCAAAGATGCCTCCACATGCTGGCCATCATATTCAATTGAACCTTTGGTAACTTCGCCCCGCTCCGCATAGAGCAAGTTAGAAATCGCCTTCAAGGTTGTGGTTTTTCCAGCGCCGTTCGCACCAAGAATCGCCACAATCTTACCTTTAGGCACTTCAAGCGAAACACCTTTAAGGACCAAAATCACATGATCATATATGACTTCAATATTATTTACGGAGAGGAGGTTGCCGGCACCTTCTGAGGCGCCGGCATTTCCCTCTACCACAGGGGTAGAACTGCTCATCTTAGTTGCAGGTCCGTGGGGTAATATTGTTTTCAGCTGCATAGTTCGCAGAATCTTCTGCAATCAGCTTACCAACAACATCGGTATCAGGCGTATAGAAGTCAGAAGCAAAGTTCCACTTCTTCTCTTTTGCATCCCATTGCTGAAGTGCAACCTTACCTGGTCCCTGGTGGTTCTCACAGGTGATCTTCACAGGATATGTGAAGCCTTCGAGACCTAGAACTGCAAGACGCTTTGCATCCACATCCAATGCTTCAAAGCCGTCACGAACATGTTCGCCCGTCACTTCTTTTGTATTGTGAATGCGCATTGCTGTTCGGATGGCTTCAGCCGTCCACATTGCCGCAACAAGTCCACGGTTATAGAGAACTTCACCGATACGGTCGCGATCGCCGCCACCATTACCTTTGTCATAAACGTGTCTTTTAATGTCGTCATGAGCACGGAAGTTATCGCCCGCTGCATGGAACGCACCGGAGAGATATCCATGTGCAGCTTCACCAGCTGGCAATACATCATTCTCAGAACCTGACCACCACACACCGATGAAACGATCCATCGGGAAGCGGATTGATGCTGCTTCTCTAATGGCGACTTGGTTCATAACGCCCCAGCCCCACATCATGACCCAGTCCGGCTTCTCACGTCGAACTTGCAGCCACGTGGCTTTTTGCTCCTGACCTGGATGGTCGACAGCTAACAACTGAAGATCAAAGTCATGTTTTTTGGAAAGCTCTTCCAAAGTGCGGATCGGCTCTTTGCCATATGCTGAGTTGTGATAAACGAGAGCAATCTTTTTGCCCTTCAATTTATCCATGCCACCTTCTTTTTCGCCGATGTACTTCACGAAGACAGATGCTTGATCCCAGTACGTTGCTGGAAAGTTAAAAATGTATGGAAAAACTTTTCCGTTCGCAGCTGACGTACGACCATATCCCATTGAGAACACAGGAATTTTATCCGCAGATGCTTTTGGAATCAGCTGGTATGTAATACCTGTCGACAACGGCTGATACGCCAATGCGCCAGATGGGCCTTCACTCTTGGTATTTTCATAACACTCAACACCTTGCTTGGTGTTGTAGGCAGTTTCGCACTCAAGGTACTTAATCTTGACGCCTTCAATACCACCATCACGCTCGTTGAGCATTCTGTAGTAATCGCCGTAACCATTCGCGAATGGAATACCATTTGGTGCGTATGGCCCTGTTCGATAAACCGTTGCTGGAATGACCAACTCGTAAGCATCAGCAACAGCCGTTGTCAGCGGAAATGCGATCGCGGCAACAGCCAATACTTTCGTTAAAAGTTTAAGTCTCATGTTTGCCTCCCTTTGAGGTTGTTTTGGCGACTTTGCCGCCGGTTAATTTTTGAACGTTTCCTATGCTAATCAAATTATCCCAAGCTTAATAAGGGAACGGCCAGCGCCTCAGTTTTTCCTTCAAAATCTGCCAAAGCCGCGCCAGCCCGTGCGGCTCTACAATGAGGAAGAGGATAATCAATGTACCCAAAAGCATGACTTCTGCATGCTTCGCAGCACCAACGGCAAACCCGAAGCCGTCAACCATCAAAGTCTTCAGTGTGATGGGAACGAGTACCATAAACGCGGCACCCAGAAATGATCCCAGAATACTTCCAAGACCGCCGATGATGATAATAAATAAGACAAAGAACGATTGATTGATATCAAAAGCCTCGGTCGGCTCAGCAGAACCAAGCCAAACATTGAAATACAACGCACCAGCAACGCCAATATAAAATGAACTGACTGCAAATGCGGTCAGCTTCGCTTCAAGCGGTCTAATGCCAATGAGCTCAGCTGCAATATCCATATCTCGGATTGCCATCCAACTGCGGCCGATACGTCCTCGCACTAAGTTTTTTGCAGCTAATGCAAATACAACAACAAAGGATAAGCAGAATAAATACCTGGCCTCAGGACTAGCTTGTGGGCCCGTCACCAAAAAACCAAAAACTTCACGCGGCGGTGAGACGATCATGCCGGTCGGGCTGTAATTAAAGAACCAGCCAAATTTATTAAATACCCAAACAAGGAAGAACTGCGCAGCCAATGTTGCGACAGCCAGATAAAAGCCTTTGATCCGCAGAGAAGGAAGACCGAAGACCACGCCCACTGCCGCTGTAATGCCCCCTGACATTAATATTGCGACGATAAAGTTCATTTCTGGGAAACCCGTTATAAGCTTGTATGACGCATAGGCGCCAACAGCCATAAAACCACCTGTTCCCAAAGAAACCTGACCACAGTACCCCGTCAAAATATTCAGGCCTAGCGCGGCTAAAACGTAGACGAGGACATGAATTAAAATAGCGTTCGCCCAGTAATCATTAATGAAAAACGGTACGACACAGAAAGCAACAAAGGCAAAAGCACCGATAACAAACCGATCCTGAACAATCGTCAAGATTCCTTGATCAGCTCTGTAGCTTGTTTTGAATTGTCCAGCTTCACGGTAAAACATCTTGAACTATACCCTCTCGATGATTTTTTCGCCGAACAAGCCTTGCGGTCGGAACAGCAAGAATGCGAGCGCTAACATATAAGCAAACCAGTTCTCAATGGCACCACCGACAAACGGGCCGGCATAAACCTCAGCAACTTTTTCACCTACGCCAATAATCAGACCACCAATGATCGCCCCTGGCACAGAGGTAAATCCTCCAAGGATCAGCACCGGCAATGCTTTCAAAGCGATGAGGGAGAGTGAGAATTGAATACCTGATTTAGACCCCCACATGATGCCAGCAACCAGCGCGACAAACCCTGATACAGACCAAACGATGACCCAGATTGTACGAAGCGAAATGCCAACACTCAGCGCCGCTTGATGATCATCAGCAACGGCGCGAAGCGCACGTCCAATGCGCGTTTTTTGAAAAAATACGGCAAGAACGACAACCAGCACTGCAGCGACAACTGCCGCCACGATCTCTAGTTTCTCAACATAAAAATTATAGTCATCCAACAAGAAATCCACGGCGCCATGCGGCAGCCCAATATCAAGCGGCTTCACATCTGAGCCAAACAACGTATCCCCCAGACCTTCAAGGAAATAGGCAAGGCCAATCGTCGACATAAAGAGAATGATAGGCTCTTGGTTTACCAAATGACGAAGCACAAGGAACTCAACCAGCCACGCAACGATAACCATTACGCCCATCGTCGCGATAATGCCCGCCCAAACTGGCAACACAAAGCCAAACACATGATAGAACCAACCATCATCGGCAATAAAGTCATAGAGAGCCAAGCCCGCAAAAAGAGCAAACACACCCTGGGCGAAGTTAAAGATCCCTGACGCTTTAAAAATCAACACGAAACCAAGGGCTACGAGCGAGTACATCACCCCCGCCAGAAGGCCACTGACAACCGTCTCTAGTAAAAACAGCATTTCTGTCCCGCCCTATTCTTCTGCGTCGTCGTGGGCAACACCAAGATAGGCATCAATCACGGCTTGATTGCTTCTAACTTCATCCGGCGTACCGTCGGCAAGTTTTTTACCATAATCCAAGACAACAACCCGGTCTGAGATATCCATCACGACACCCATGTCGTGCTCAATAAGAACAATCGTCGTGCCAAACTCATCATTCACATCAAGAATGAAACGGCACATGTCCTGTTTTTCTTCGAGGTTCATGCCTGCCATCGGCTCATCTAATAAAAGCAGATCAGGCTCAGCGGCTAATGCCCGACCAAGCTCAACGCGCTTTTGCAATCCATATGGCAATGTCCCAACAGGTGTTTTCCGGATGGCTTCAATTTCCAGAAAGTCGATCACACGCTCAACGACTTCACGGTGCTCCATCTCTTCTTTTTCTGCAGGCCCAAAACGTAACGCCTGCCATAATATATTCTTATGCATTTTAGTGTTACGGCCCGTCATAATGTTATCGAGGGTCGTCATACCTTTGAACAATGCAATATTCTGAAACGTTCGGGCGATGCCTTCACGCGCGGCTTCGCTCGGCCGAACATGTCGGCGCGTATTACCTTTAAACGTAATGGTGCCTTCCTGCGGATGATAGAAACCGTTGATACAATTTAGCATCGAGCTTTTACCAGCACCATTGGGGCCAATAATCGCGAACACTTCATATTGTTTCACTGAGAAACTAATGTTAGATAGTGCCTTCACACCGCCAAACGCCAATGAAATTTGATCTACTGATAAGATCGTATCGCCAATTTTCCGTTCGTAAGCCATGATACTACCGCTTACTCCGCTGCCTGAGCTTGTTGAGAGTTAACGACAATGGCTTCGCGAATTTTCACGTCGGCCTTTATCGTCCCCTTGCGACCATCTTCAAATATAACGGCGGCCTCAACTGGGCACACATCAACACCTGAATAAAGTGCATCAATCAATTCGCCATAACGATCTGCGACCGTGTTCCGTCGCACTTTTCGCGTACGGGTCAGTTCGCCATCATCTGCATCCAAAAGCTTATGAAGAATGAGGAAGCGTGAAATTTGCGAGCCGGACAATGCATCATCGTCAGCTAAATCTGCATTCACCTTGTTTACGCAATCAGTGATCAAATCATAAACTTCCGGCCGCATGGCCAAATCAGTATACCCCGAATACGCTAACCCGCGGCGTTCCGCCCAGTTGCCGACAGCTTCAAGGTCGATATTGATAAACGCGGCGGCGTAATCACGCTCGTCCCCAAACGCCACCGCCTCGGTGATGAATGGGAAGAACTTGAGTTTATTCTCAATGTATTTAGGGGCAAACATCGTGCCGTTGTTAAGCTTTCCAACATCCTTGGCTCGGTCAATAATCTTGAGATGACCGTCAGCGTCAAAGAAACCGGCGTCACCAGTCATGACCCAACCTTCATCATCCTTGGTCTCGCGAGTAGCCTCATCGTTCTTATAATAAGCGACGAACGTCCCCGGCCCTCGGAAGTGCACTTCGCCATCATCAGCAATGCGCAGTTCAACCCCTGTCGCGGGAACACCAACCGTATCCGGTTTAACGTCACCGTTTTTTTGCATACAGATAAATACAGACGCCTCGGTTGAGCCATATAATTGCTTTACGTTAACACCCATACTTCGGAAGAAATCAAAAATATCCGGCCCGATAGCTTCTCCTGCCGTATAAGCCAGACGAAAACGTGAGAACCCGAGCTCGTTCTTTAATGGCCCATAGACCAAGAACTCTCCAATTGCATAAAGTATCCGATTACCAAAAGAGACTGACTTTCCATCCAAGATATCAGGTCCAACACTCAACGCAAAATCCATAAAATATGCGTAAAGTTTACGATTGATCCAACTTGCATCTTCCATACGAATAGAAACCTGCGTCAGAATATTTTCGAACACCCGCGGTGGTGCAAAGAAATACGTAGGTCCAATTTCTTTAAGATCGGACGTCACAGTATCCGAGCTTTCCGGGCAGCTCACACAAAAGCCTGATACATATGATTGGCTATAAGAGAAAATATTATCGCCGACCCACGCCATGGGGAGATAAGCGAGCACTTCGTCTTTCTCGGTTAAGTCATCCCATTCAGCGCCATTTTTGGCTGTAATGATCAAGTTATCGAAACTAAGCATGACACCCTTGGGCTCCCCAGTCGTCCCTGAGGTATACAACATAATTGCAATATCAGTGCCGACACCCTTTTGGGTTTCAGCCTCAAACCAGCCAGGATTATCAGCCAGATACTTGCGACCAGCTTCCATCAAACTATCGAGGGATCTTACATACGATTGATCGTAATGACGCATACCGCGCGTATCTTTAAAGACTATTTCTTTGAGCTTTGGGCACTTGTCCATGACTTCCAAAAGCTTATCCGTTTGCTCTTGATCTTCAACGATCGCAAAGCTCGCCTCGGCATGTTCTAGAACATGCTGCATCTCGTCAGCGACTGCGTCTTGATACATTGGAACAGGTGTCCCGCCCAAGGCCTGCGCCGCAGTCATCGCCCAATATAATTGAGGGCGATTGTCGCCAACAATCGCAAGGCTATCTCCGCGCTCAAATCCATATGATTTAAGACCTGCTGCCATTGCAGCAATCTCACCTTTAACGTCTGACCAAGTCCACGCTTGCCAGATCCCTAAATCTTTCTCACGGATAGATGGACGTTCGCCATAGCGACGGGCGTTCTCAAGAAGTAACTTTGGAAACGTGTCGACAGAACCGATAACCAGCTTCTCGCCACTCATCACATGTTATCCCCGCGCTTCCTTCAGTCTTATGCCGAAGTGATGCATTGCCTTGCCAAAGAGGGTCGCAAAACTAACTTCACTCTACAAGAGAAAAGATAATTATGGCCATTGGGCCAACACAAGTAAGCCTCTCAACATTCACGCTCATTTTTTGACGTTTACGTAAACGTTATCCTGTTAATAAACAGGTGCAACCCGCTCCGTTACACATCAAGGCAGCAAATTTACCCATAAAATGCAAAATACACGGGAAATTAGCTGGATTCATGGACAAAACCGCAAAAATATGGAGATTCCAAGTCAGCGATTTGATTTATACGCATACGACCTAGGAGCCGCAAACGTGACGATCACTGGAAAAGACACCTTCGGAACCCGCAGAACACTCGACGTTGCGGGCAAATCATATGATTACTTCAGCCTCGAGGCCGCACAAGCCGCAGGCATCGGAGACATCTCAAGACCCCCCTATTCTCTCAAGGTTATTTTAGAAAACATGATCCGCCGCGAAAACGTTAGAACAGTTACAGTTGAAGACATTAAGGCCACTGGCGCATGGCTCAAGACAAAAACCTCAACGCATGAGATTGCATATTTTCCAGCGCGCGTTCTGATGCAAGATTTTACGGGTATTCCTGCCGTCGTTGATCTGGCATCCATGCGTGATGCGATGGTTGCAATGGGTGGTGATCCAAAAAAGATTAATCCGCTTGCCCCTGTCGATCTGGTTATTGATCACTCGGTTGTGCTTGACCAGACAGGGACGCCAACCGCGTTCCAGCATAATGTCGATCTCGAATTCAAACAGAACATGGAACGATATGAGTTTCTCAAGTGGGGTCAGCAAGCATACACCAACTTCCGTGTTGTACCGCCAGGTACCGGTATCTGCCACCAGGTTAACCACGAGTATCTATCAAAAGTCGTTTGGACCGACGAAGATACAGATGGCAAAATGATTGCATACCCTGACACGCTTGTTGGTACGTATAGCCACACAACAATGGTCAACGGCCTTGCTGTTTTTGGCTGGGGAGTAGGCGGCATTGAAGCCGAGGCTGTTATGCTTGGCCAACCAGTTTCCATGCTTATCCCAGAAGTCGTTGGCTTCAAAGTTAACGGAAAACTGGCAGAGGGCATGACCGCAACAGATCTGGTTCTGACAGCTGTTGAAATGCTTCGTAAAAAAGGTGTAGTCAGCAAGTTCGTCGAATTCTATGGCGACGGCCTTGATAACCTGTCTCTTGCCGATCAAGCGACAATCGCCAATATGGCACCAGAGTACGGCGCAACATGCGGGTTCTTCCCAGTCAGCCCAGCAACGATCGATTACCTTAAGCTTACTGGCCGCGAAAACGAAGCCGTCGAGCTGGTCGAAAAGTACAGCAAGCTCCAGGGAATGTGGCTTGAAACTGGTGCGCCTGACCCTGTCTTCACAGACACGATGGAGCTTGATCTTGATACCGTCGAGCCTTCAATTGCTGGTCCAAAGCGTCCTCAAGACCGCATCCAATTGTGAATGTCATCCAAGGCTTTCAAGGAAGGTTTTAAAACATTGACGGATCACGATCAGGGCAAATAAGTTGAGGTGAAAGACTATACGTTGGAAGATGATGCTATTGTTCTAGCCGCGATCACCAGCTGCACGAATACATCGAACCCAGCAGTTCTCGTTGCTGCAGGATT
>CAWUWH010000051.1:0-3519 GCA_963926035.1 uncultured Rhodospirillales bacterium | reverse complement strand
GACGCTCGGAATGTGGCGTGATCTTGGTGCTTTCCTTGAGGCTTGGGCAGAAAACTCTGAGATCAGAACCTTGATCATTGCTGGCGCTGGGGATTTAAGTTTTTGCGCTGGCAATGATATCAAAGAATACGCAACCATTCGCGTAACGCCTGAGCAACGAGAAATCTACGATGCGACAACGACGCATACTTACGACCTTTTAAGAACATTCCCAAAACCCACGATTGCGAGAATTACGGGATTTTGTGTTGGTGGCGGTATGGAGCTGTCACTTTTGTGTGATCTGCAAATTGCTGCTGATACCGCAACGTTTGGCGTCACTCCGGCGCGGCTTGGCATTGGTTACAAGCTCGACGATGTCCAATTATTGCTGACCAATATTTCAGCCAAACACGCCAAGGAGATTCTCTATACCGCAGACCGGTTCCCGGCGGACGATGCTGTCAGATGGGGATTGATAAGCCGTAGCGTTCCCGCGGGAGAGCTTGATTCGACGATTGCGACACTTGCAGCACGCATTGCCGCCAACGCACCGATGACCGTGAACGCTTTGAAACAAACAATTCATGAGGCCATAAAAGCAGAGCCCGACGAGGATCTATGTAACGCCTTAGTTGCCGCTTGTGATGCCAGTTCAGACCGTGTCGAGGGACAAGCTGCATTCGCAGAAAAACGTGAACCTAAATTCACAGGCACATAGTAAGAATTATTTTGTCGGGACATGAAGCAATAATCGCGAAAAGAATGTGGCCGATAAAATCACGCGCGACATCACTCGTAGCCTAAAACACTATCTCCGGGCCTGTCGCATTTGTGGGTATTTTAACATACTCCAAGAATGCCCATTCTCTCAGCGTCAGATGTCACCAAGCTCATCGTTATCGCCCGCTCGCCGTGCCAGCACGCCTTGGATCTGCTCCTGCTGATAACGTACCTGTCTCAGAATCAGAAACGACAGCCAAAACACCACCTGCTTTCCAAGTGCCATCTTGCCAACGTTCGACCTTATGGCCGCGCTTTATCAAGTCTTCAACGACGACGTCTGGAATACTTTGCTCAATCATCAAGAGATCAGGGTTATAAGTATTTGGCGCAAACGACGACGGAAAACTGTATGTCGCAAATCGCGGTGCCTCGACGGCTTGCTGAATATCCATGCCAAAATGGAATTTGTTCACATAGACCTGCATCATGGCTTGAATTTGCACATCACCACCAGGCGTTCCAAACGCCATTAATGGCTTACCATCTTTCAATGCAATGGCTGGATTAGGCGTCAGGCGAGGTCGCTTACCAGGGGCCAACGCATTTATTGACTCTGACGTGCCCCGCGATTGAGACCCGCGCGAGGACGGGCATAACCCAGTGCCCGGAATAACCTCAGTATCTGCAGATGTGTCACTTGGCGTCGCCGAGAACATATTCCCATCACGGTCAATGACAGCAACATACGATGTGTCTGCAGACGCAGGATCAGCCATCGGGTATTTTCCGCCAGGTGATGTGTCATGGGGATCATTCTCTCCATTAAGATCAGGCCCAGCCTGTATTCCATCCTGTCGCGTGCCACCCGAAATAGTTCCTGCAGGCGGCATGCCTTTGTGGGCATGATCCATATCGATCAATGCCATTCGCTTCGCAAGATATACAGGATCAAGCATTTCGGTCACTGGCACATCAACAAAAGCGGGGTCTGTGACGAAGGCCTCACGATCTGCAAAGACCAATTTAAAGATTTCAGTCATCGTGTGGATATAGTCAGTCGAATTATGCTTCAATTTCGATGGATCAATCATTTCCAACATCCGAAAACCCTGTGCCAGCGAGATACCCTGACACCAGGCACCGCAGGTCACGATTTCGGCATCGTGAAAAGGAACTGACAGTGGTTCTTCATACTGAACACGATAGTCGGCCATATCTTCCATGCGCATAAAACCATCATTCGCAATATGGAAATTACAAATCTTGCGGGCAATGTCACCTTTGTAGAATGCATCACGTGCCGCCTGGATACCTCGAAGACGATCGCCACCAGCTGACTGCTCTTCATCAATCATATATTGGATAGAGGCCGCAAGCTCGGTTTGCACAAAAATCTCACCGACCTCAGGCGGGCGTCCGTTTGGCAAATAGATTGCCTGCGTTGCGGGCGAGCGGCGATACGCTTCTTCATTACTCGCAATAAACTCGGCAAAAACAGGATAGACCGCAAAGCCTTCACGTGCATACCGTTCAGCGTATTTGGCAACATCACCAAACCGCATCGTACCATACTCTGCTAACGCCTCAATCCAGGCTGCAGGGGCCGCAGGTACCACTGTCCGCTGAATACCTTGGGGCATTGCGCCGCCATGCTTTTTTTCAAAATAATCGACGGACGCCAATGCCGGCCAAACACCCAACCCATCAATCGTGATCGTTTTCCCGGTCTCAGCCATCCGGATCATGATGGGCGCCACACCAGCGAAATTCACCAAGTCACTATGAAGGATTCCCAATGCCATCCCGGCAGCCACGCCTGCATCAATGGCATTGCCGCCTGCTTCCAGTATTTCCATACCAGCTTTGGTCGCGAGTTCGTGGCCTGCAGAGATTGCATGTTGTTGCGCTAAAACCTGGGGACGTGATGTGATCATAATCTGCTGCTCTCAATCAATTCGGTGGGGGGGGTAGTCTACGTTTAATAATAGCTCCATTAAATCGCGGCCAAGGACGATGTGTCCATCGAAGATTTGCTTCATCTCAGTGACTAATTGTTCAAGGACATCTGGCGCATCTAAAAGATGAATGAAATGGATTAACACGACAATTTTTACATAGGCACGACTTTAGCCGCAACATTAAGTTATGATTTTGTGAAGTAGAAATCAAAACCATCGAAGACTAAGGCACAATCATCAACAAACATCTCGTCATTGGCTTTCTTTTATCACCCAGGCTTGAGGAACTCATCCGAGACGGCTATTCTACATCCGGTGGCGACGCTCTTTTCCTCGTTAAACCTCCCATCGCACTGGCCTTCCTGGTCGCATCTGTTTTCATTATTTACTTTGCAACCCGTCGTACCAAACCCACTTAGTATGAATAGCCTCGTTAAATAAGGAATGAACCGTGAGCGCCCAAACCGAAAACACTCCCCTTATAAATGGTAAACCTTACCGGCTAAGATTGCCTGGCCCAACTGCCGTCCCATTACGCGTTCGTGAAGCATCTGCACAAACGATCCTCAATCACCGCGGACCAGAATTCGCATCACAGCTAGGCGAAGTGGTCGAGATGCTGCGCCCTGTCATCGGCACGGTTAATGACATTCTTGTATTTGCCAGTTCCGGCACAGGCGTGATGGAGGCAAGTCTTGCCAATGTCCTCGCACCAGGTGACAAAATCCTTGTTCTGAGCAACGGCCAATGGGGTGAGCGGTTTATCAGCATCGCCAACGCACTGTTCCAAGACATCACAATTGATAAGATCGAAGTCCCCTGGGGCGCTGCAATTTCAGGCAATGATCTCAAGCAA
>CAWUWH010000050.1:0-2769 GCA_963926035.1 uncultured Rhodospirillales bacterium | reverse complement strand
TTGTTCAGCACCCTCGATTTGGGATGTTGCTTCGAGATCAATATCGTTGTCGTACGCGTCGTTAACGACCTGTTCACCCAAGGTGATCAATTCACGGCGAAGATGCATATCATAAATGATACGGCCGTATTCGCGGGCGTTTATGACGTTGATCGCACTGGCGGCCAATTGGGCCAAGTACTGGGCGCCGCCGATATCTTCCAAGGAATTATCAGCTTCGAAATAGGGGCGTAACGTCGTTGGGTCAGCAATCTGTCCACGATCAATGAGCTTCATCATCGCTTCATAAATACGCGCGTGAGCGGTCAGGGCGAAGTGCTCGGCGAACAGAAATTCGGCGACATTTTCCAATGCACGGTTATCAACAAATATCGCACCTAGGAGGCCTCGCTCGGCCGCGATGTTGCGGGGTAATTGCCGAAACGTTGGCGAAGCTTCACCGTACGCATCTTCGCCGGAATTAAAGTCCAGATCATCTATTGCTGTGTTTGTTACCATGGATCGGACAATACGCTTGTTGTTCAGAACTTTGTAAAAAACCTCTTGTGGATTGATGTGGATAACGTGGAAAACTTTCAAATAAGCCCTGTTGACTTTATTCCCATGGGTTCATCACTCAAATAAATGCCAAAAGAAAAGGGTGCGCACCGAAATGCACACCCATAATCTTTTATTGCAGGAAAACTCTAGAAGTTGGCTATTCTTTAGCATCTTCTTCGGCAGCAGCAGCTTTTGCAGCTTCAGCAGCTGCAATTGATGCAGCATGTAACTCCGCAGTTGCAACGGCTTCTGCTTCAGCATCAGCAACGGCAACGATTTCTGCTTCGGCGTCAGCAACCGCATCTTCAGCAGCACCGTCTTCGAAGACGGCTTCTGCTTGTTCAGCAATAGCAGTCGCAGCTTCAGCAGCGGCAATCGCCTCTGCCTGCATTTCTGCTTGCTCTTGCTGAGCCAATGAAAGAACGGCACCGCCGGTTTTCTCTTGAGTATCAGCTTCGTCCTGTGAACGCGCGATGTTCACGTTAACGATGACAAATACTTCAGCATGTAACTCAACGCGGATCTCGTGAATACCAATCGTCTTGATTGGCTTGTTCAATATCACCTGACCACGACGAATAGTTACGCCACTTGCTGTAACCGCATCAGCGATATCACGGCCAGAAACAGAACCATAAAGTTGGCCAGTATCACCGGCTTGACGAATAAGAACGACTTTAATGTCCTCCATTTTCGCAGCAACCGCTTCGGCTTCGCCTTTGCGCTTCAGGTTTTCGGCTTCGAGCTGCGCACGTTGCGTCTCGAATTGAGCCTTATTTCCATCGGTAGCACGCAGGGCTTTACCGGTTGGAAGTAGAAAGTTACGCGCAAAACCTGTCTTTACGGAGACGACGTCTCCCATTTGTCCAAGTTTCTCAATACGCTCTAATAGAATGACGTCCATCACTCTTTCTCCTGGTCATTGATTGGCCGCATTCTTTTGCGCAAGCCAATCCATTGTTCAACAACACCAGCGCAAGCAACTGCAAATGCAGCCCACCATAGCACTAGAAGAAGTATATAAAACGAGATGATCATAAGGGTGCCGAAGGACGATCTGCGGACATATGTATGTACCACAGCAAGACCTAATAAGAAGAACGGCACCATTGCCACGATCATTAAGTTACGCCCGAGGTAGCCCCAGTCTCCTGGACCCGCCAAGGCGAAAATGCCTACGCCTACCAAAACCCATGAGCACCAATCAGGCAGCGATATATTCACATAAGTGATACGGGGACGCAGGTTGCGGTCAGATTTAACCAGCGCGCTTTGTCCAAGTGCTGCATTAATAAGATGCATGACAATCCAACTTGCCACGGCCATGCCGGGGAAGAAGGGTGCCAAACTCGTGGTCAGCGTATCACGTGAATCCGAAGGAATTTGAGATCCTGCGCTATCAAGTGCACTACTGATTAAACCCGCCACGGTATTTTGTAATGATGCCGATCCTTCATTCATGATCGTCAACATTCCAAAGAACACCAAAGAGCAACCACCGACAACTGTTAGGGTTCCAATAAGATGTCCTGCTGGATACCAAACGGGCTTTCCAGCCGCATCCGGTTCAGTACGAAGTGCCATTTGGCACATCATAATCGCCGGGACGGCGTAAGCGAAAGCATAGGGAAGTGAAGTATAAGTATTGCCCACCAACCCCGCTGTAAATATAGCGGTGAGTCCAGCGAATATGACGCCTTTACTGCCTATACCAAGCCCTGCCAGATAAAGTGGCAGGGGCGCGAGATAAAACAGCGGAAACGCCAGCACTGATCCGAACACGATGGAAAAAACTGCCACCGCGCTGCAGATACCAGCGGTAATCGCCATAATGGTGTTTAAGGGCATGACTATACTAACCTAGACGGCACGCAATGCGCGCCGTACCTCACTTCACGACGTACGGAAGCAGCGCAAGGAAGCGAGCGCGTTTGATAGCGCGAGCCAGTTCCCGTTGCTTTTTCGCGGACACCGCTGTGATGCGGCTAGGAACAATCTTGCCACGTTCGGAAACATACCGTCCGAGCAATCTTATATCCTTATGGTCGATCTTTGGTGAGTTAGCACCAGAGAAGGGGCACGTTTTACGACGGCGAAAGAAACCACGTTTCATAATTATTCTCCTTCGCTAGCAGGTGCGGGTGTAGCAGCAGGTGCAGGTGTAGCGGCAGGTGCAGCTGCTTGATCACCGTCACGATCTGGACGAGGACCACGATCATTGCGATCATT
>CAWUWH010000049.1:0-6000 GCA_963926035.1 uncultured Rhodospirillales bacterium | reverse complement strand
AGCCCAATTATACGGGATGCGTGGCCGGAATCAGTCGGTGGTGTGGACATTGTTAAAATGACCCCTTTTAATTGCGTTCAATCAGGTAGTGGATCATCCCTTGTTTGTCCATGCGTGATCCGCGATAACCTGTCGATAAGTCTATCTTTGTACTTTTGTGTACGTATGATGAGCGAAAACTGATGACTACAGACGAAATAAAAATACAGCCCGTAATGCTGGTTGGCGCTGGTCCAGGCGATCCAGGCCTGCTGACCGTCAAAGCGCACCGATTGTTGAGCGACGTCGATGTTATCGTTTATGACCGTCTGGTGTCGAAATCTATCATGGCGTTGATCCCCGCATCTACGGAACGCGTATTCGCGGGCAAGCGCGCATCCAACCATTACATGCCGCAAGATGATATCAACAACACGCTCGTTGATCTCGCCAAGCTTGGCAAAAGTGTCATGCGCCTTAAAGGCGGAGACCCTTTCGTATTTGGCCGTGGTGGCGAAGAAGCACTTCACCTCGTCCGCAATGGCATTCCGTTCGAAGTTGTGCCCGGCATAACGTCATCAGCGGGCTGCGCTGCCTATGCCGGCATCCCTTTGACGCACCGTGGGCTCGCACAAGGCGTCCGGTTTGTCACAGGTCATTCAAAGAGCAATGAGCCTCTAAAACTTGATTGGCGGAGCCTTGCAGACCCTGACACAACACTTGTTGTCTATATGGGCATGGCGAACGTTGCAGAAATCGCATCAAATCTGGTGTCTCACGGGCTTAAACCAGAAACTCCGGTTGCTGTGATCAACATGGGGACACGTCCGACACAGCAGACACTCATCTCTAATCTGGGTGAGTTGCCAACATGCATCGCAAACGCGTCCATTAAAGGGGCGACATTGTTTGTGATTGGCGAGGTCGTGACCTTAGCCGATGAACTGGCCTGGTTTACCGAGGCGCCTATTAACCAACAATAATTACTTGCCCCGTTAAAGCACCTTCAACACTCTTGGCGTAGGCAAGACCAACACGCTTAGATGAGACAGCTTCATGGCCATGAAAGAAATCTGCATATCTCGTCGCTGAAACTTCAAGAAGGCCAGGGCTTAATACATTTATACGTAACCCTCGTGGCATTTCGATGGCGGCGCCGAAAACAAATCCGCCGATGGCCCCATTTGCAGTTGCTGCACCGACGCCCATCCTTATTGGATCACGACCTAGAACGCCACTTGTAAGCGTGAATGAACCGCCATCAGCAACATAACCCATACCCGCTAACACCAAGTTGACTTGGCCCATTACTTCGTTGGTCAATCCCAACATAAATTACTCTTCAGTAAATTCAGTCAACGGGCTAAAATGGACTGAACCCACTGTCGAGATAACCGCATCAACTTTTCCAGTCTCGCGGTACATCGCATCAAGTGAAGCTCTGTCGGCGATATCAGCATGAAGATCACCGCTTTTAAGGCCAACTTTTATCAACTCATGACGCCATGACAACTCTGCACATACAACGCCACCGATATCCCCTTCGGCACCAATAATAATAATTTTCAATTTATGAGTTCCATACAAGTGTATGAATATTTTAGATTACATATCTCGATCAAGAGCGCGAGCAAGAACCATATACACCTTACCCATGTCGGACGATAAGAACGTTGCGTGCAGCATTGAGTTCGGATCTCTCTTGGATGCTTCATCCAAAAGCTTCTCGAACGCTTCAAGATAGCGCGTCACGTAATCGCGGAAAGTGCCATCTTCTTGGTATGTCTGGCGAACCTGCTGCAACTTGGCCTTTTCACGGAAGCCAAGCAGCTTACGGACAAAGATGCCCTTCTCGCCTTTGTTAAAGCGGCGCCAGTCTTCTTCCGAGACCTGCGTTTCAAGGACACGGCTGATATCAACAGCCAATGATTGCAGACGCTCAGAGATGAATGTCGCTTGTCGCGTGAACTCTTCCAAATCTATTTGTTCTGTGCGCTCGGATAGAGATGCCAGCAATGCCGTTGCTTCATTGGACGCAGCTCGTACAGACGCGGTGCGTTCATCAAGGACTTCGTTAATCTCTTGAGATTTCCGCGCCACATCGCTTGTCGCTACCGACAGGGCATCAACGTGCGACCGCACCGACTTATCCCATGCGCCCACCTTGCCAAGTGCAGCATCGGTCGTGCTCGACAGCTCCTGTGCGCGGCGCGCCAAGGCTTCTCCCAAAGCTTCCAGGCCGCGCTCAGCGCGATTGTACGTGGTCGACAAGTCCTGCATCTGGCGACGCAATCCTTCAGTACCACCCTCGAGCCGCTCAACGATGACGTCACTACGGTCACCTGACTCATGGATTTGAGTACGCAATTGATCCGCAGCACGTGTCAGTTTCGACACATTAAGATCAGCAGCCATAGAGGCTTCAGTCGCGCGGGCACCAATTATCTCGCCCACACGCTCCAGGCGATCCAGCGCGTCATCACTCGTTGTTTCAAGAATATTGCCACGATGGCGCAAGCCGTTGGTCGCTTCTTCAAGTTGTGCCGTTGCCTTACGGGAAACGATGCTGACCTCTTGATAGCGTTCACGAAGTGCCTGACTGACTTCGGTCATCTCTTGGACGCCACGTTGTGATGCGTCGCTTAGATCTCGGGCACCATCACGCAAATCTGTATTCACGGCCTGAACCTGGTTCGACGCCCGCTCAGCCGCTTGAGATACATCTTCTGTATTCCGCTGTAACGTATCTGCCACAAGGTTCATGAGCTGATTGGCGCGATCTGCCGTTGTGCTCATTTCATGGGAGCGAGATTGCATTTCTTCGCTAACGCGGCTCAGACGAGACGCAGCTTCGTTCGCCGTATTGGTCAGACCTGATGACTGCTGGTTGAGTAAATCAGCAAAGTGTTGCACGTGTGTTGTAGCTGACACGTAAGTGCTCGTCAGAACCTCAGAGCTCTTGTGCAGAATTTGTCCAACATCGCCCATTCGTTCGCGGGTTTTATCCAGCGAATTATCAAGCTGCATGTGATTTTGTTTCAGTGCACCAGAAATGCCTGCAAGGTTTTCAGATGCCCTTTCTGTGCCACTTGTCGCAGATTCAACTTCGCGCGCCAATTCACGGCCAACATCTTCAAAGCGGCTTAGGGCATCAGATGCTGTTTCACGCATCGCACTCGCACTTTTCTGTATCGCATTCGCCGTCGCAGAAACGCGCCCAGTTGCATGGTCCGCAGCCGTCGAAAGCTCTAATGATCCCGCTTGCAGTATCTCGCCCGCATCCACCATCCGGCGGCGCACATTATCGCTGACAGCATCAACCTGCAGGGCGCGCTCTTTAATCACATCGCCAACGCCTTCGATCTCTGCGTATGCACTCCCAGAGATAGTGCCTAAGTCTTCTGATTGCTTATGTAGAAGGTTAGTAACGAGGTTCAAAAGCTGAGCCGCACGATTAGATGCCTGTGCCACTTCATGCGAACGGCTTTCGAGCAGCTGGCCGACATTTTCAATATTATCAACCGCCTCAAGTGAGTTCTTACCCAACTTGTCAGATTGACCCGCAAGAATACATGAGACCACATTGATTCGAACCGATGCCTGTTCAGACGTCAACAGTAAATCTTGTAGTCGTTCGCTCAGATCTTCACCGACCGCCATCAATCGGGCTTTCGCCATCACGCTGGATTGATCAATGTTTGTAGTTTCTCTACGAATAACCTCACCCGCATCGGAAAGAATATTGGCAGACTTAGATGACACCAGTGCCAGACGGTCTGCGTTATTCTGAAGCGTCTCGGTGACCCGCTCAATGCATTGTTCAGCACGCGCAGATACAGCGGTCAGTTCCTGAAGCTGATCTTTTGCCTCACGGCCCAGATCACCCATCGTGCGTTGCGCAAGCTGGCTGCTTTCTGTCACCGCACCCATGTCTTCACGGGTAACACGTGCAGCCTCAGATACGTCTTCTGCAACTTGACGGACCGCAGATGCACCGTGGTTCAATACGTGTGCAGCGCGTGTAACATCCGAAACACCTTTATCGGCAGATTGCGTCACCGTTGCCGCCGTCTCGTCCAAAAGCTCGTTCAATCGAGACAGGCGCGCGTTCGCCGTATCCGCCACGCTATCGATATCAGAAGAGCGTCGACGCAATGCTTCGCCAGCTTCATCCATACGAAGTACACTTTGGTTTGCTGTACGTGCCAGAGTGCCAGCTTGTTCACCAAGAGCTTCACCCGCTTCTGTGAACCGCTCAACGGATCGGTCTGTCGTCTCATCGACTTGCTCAGACCGTCGGCGCATCTCTTCGCCCACACGTGCAACTTCGCCCAGCACGCGCTCAGTGATAGTCGAGAGTTCATCAGAATCACGGCGTAAGATATTACCGACATTTTCTGCACGTTCTGAGGCTGTATCTGCGGCATCTGACATTTCACGGGCTTGCGTGCGGAAGGTCTCTCCTGTCCGGCTTACGCGCTCCGTCACCTGCGCTGCTGTCGTTTCAATGCGCCGCGCATCTTCGCGCAACGCATCGCCGACATCCTGCACATAAGCAGCAACTTTATCTGAAGTTTTAGACAGCACATGGGTTTGATGCGCCAGATTACTCTCAATTTCTTTTGTGCGTTCCTGAACTTGATCCGCCGTCGCGAGCAAGTCGTTCGACTGACGTTCCAACAGTGATCGCATGCGCTCAGTCTGCGCCAAGGCATCCGCATTCCGTGCTGTCATATCCTGAGCACGACCCTCTAAGAGGTCAGCACTCGAACGTAATTGCTGATCAGCATCACCAGAAAGATCGACCAAGGCTGCAACACGGTCACGAACCGCATCACCAATCGCCTGCAAAGCACTCGTCGTGTCTTCAGCTCTGGAATTGGCCGTATCAACACTTTGCCTGAGCGCGTCAGCACGTTCATCAAATACGCCAGCCGCTTCCTGAGCACGTTGAGACGCCGTATTCGCAGCCTCATATAATTCCTGGGTGCGGCGACCAATAACGTCCGTTAAATCTTCTGCACGAGACGATGCACGGTCGGACGAGACAGTTAAGTCACTGGCGTGCTTTTGTAACCGCTCCCCCACATCACGGGCCCGGTCGGTCGCATTGTCTGTCGCATGTGTTAAGTCTTCGGTTTGACGGCGGAGGGCGTCTGCCACTGCGTGTGCACGAAGGTCTGCATCTTCAGACACCCGCGATAGCTCTAATGCCCGTTCACGTACAAGCTTACTGACGGCTTCGCCTCTGCTCATGGCGTCTTCAGTCGCCCGGTTCAGATCGCGGGTTTGCTGACGCAATGAATCCGTAACTTCGCGCAGGCGCGATTGCGCATGATCGCTTGGGTAAATCATCTGACGCATCTGCCAGCGCAGCGCCTCAGCCTCATGATGAGTATTAGCCCCACGGTGATATGTTAGGACGACCATCCATAGCAATGCAACAGGGGTCGAAATCCCAGCGGCAAGTCCACCAAGCTCATGTGGCAGCAGTGCCATTATGTTGTTCCAACCAAGGTTTATCTCAACAAACGAATAGGACACCCAAGACCATGCAGCCGTCGCCAACAAGGCACCAATAGACAAGAGCTTCCAACGCACCCAAAACGGGACCGGTGGCGCAATGGGTGCATCTTGCAGCGATCCGGAAGATGGCGGCGGAGGCGCATCTCGTCCAGCTGGAATAATCGCACCGAGGCAATCTGCAATAGCCTTTTGCGGGCTATCACCTGGGCCTTTTTGAGGTTCGGCAGTATTATCTACCATGATCCTAAACTCCTGACGGCTTTTGAGTCTCTAATGATAGAGCCCTATATCATGCGCCGTAAACTCACATTTTGCATATATATTGTGTTTTAAGTGGATAACTCTGTGACTAACTCGATCAATTGCTCAACAGATTGACCATCCAGGCACTCACCAAAAAGCGCATTCCTGTATCGTTCGCGCACTTCTTTGCCCGCATCAGGGGTTTTCAGCGCTAAATCAACGGCCCGCGCAAGGTCTTCAATCCTGTGGATT
>CAWUWH010000048.1:0-3607 GCA_963926035.1 uncultured Rhodospirillales bacterium | reverse complement strand
TTGCAGTATGCCTACCGCGACCGTCGTCAAAAGAAGCGTCAGTTCCGTCGCCTCTGGATCCAGCGTATCAATGCTGGTGCGCGCGAGAATGGGCTTTCCTATTCAGTATTCATGAACGGCTTACTTAAAGCCGGCGTTGAGCTTGATCGTAAAGTTCTCGCTGACTTGGCCATGAATGAGCCAGAAACGTTCAAAGCGTTAGTAGATCAGGCCCAGGCCGCTCTCAGCCAGAACGCTTAATAACCCACCTTTGGTGGATCAAGTTTTGGATCGGGAGTAGCGCCTTGGGCGTTACTCCCTTTCGTTTGTTTGCAGATAGGCAGGTATATCATGGAAACGCCAGATCAACTGCGTGACGCCCTTTTAAAGGACATCGACACCGCGGATACCGTACAAGCGCTGGAAGACATCCGCGTTGCTGTACTTGGCAAAAAAGGCCGCATCACTGACATGATGAAGGGGCTGGGCCAAATGGAGCCGGACGAGCGCAAAGCCGCTGGCCAGGCGCTCAATGCACTCAAAGGTGAAGTTGCCGATGCACTTGAGGCAAAAAAGACCTCTCTTGGTGATGCAGAACTTGAGCAACGCCTGATGACCGAGAAAATCGATGTCACGCTTTCTCCTGTTCCTGAAGGCAAAGGAACGATCCATCCCATCAGCCAAACCATTGATGAGATCACATCGATCTTTGGCGAGATGGGTTTCACGGTAGCCGAAGGTCCAGACATCGAAGATGACTGGCATAATTTCACCGCCTTAAACATTCCACTCGATCACCCTGCCCGCCAAGAACACGATACTTTTTATCTTCCTGGCGAAGATGGTGAGCGTAAAGTTTTGCGCACGCATACAAGCCCCGTACAAATTCGTACGATGACGGACGGCGAACCGCCAATCCGGATCATTGTTCCGGGCCGCACATATCGATCAGACTATGACGCGACCCATTCGCCAATGTTCCATCAGGTCGAAGGCCTTGTGATCGATAAAACGTCACACATGGGCCATCTAAAGGGATGTTTGATTGAATTCTGCCGCGCGTTCTTCGAAGTTGATGATTTACCCGTCCGTTTTCGCCCAAGTTATTTCCCCTTCACGGAGCCATCCGCAGAAGTCGATATCGGCTGCACGCGTGAGGGCGGTGAGTTCCGCATCGGTCACGGTGATGACTGGTTAGAAATTTTAGGTTCCGGCATGATTAACCCGAACGTCTTGTCGAATTGCGGGATTGATCCAAATGAATATCAAGGCTTTGCATTTGGCATGGGCGTCGAACGCGTCGCCATGTTGAAGTATGGCATTCCAGATTTACGGACATTCTTTGAGAGCGATCTACGTTGGCTGAGACACTATGGGTTCCGTTCCCTGGAAGTCCCCGGCATGGTCGGAGGGCTTACCCGATGAAATTCACATTAAGCTGGCTTAAAGAGCATCTGGATACAACGGCGTCCCTTAAAGAGATTACGGATGCGCTGACATTGGTTGGCCTTGAGCTTGAAGGCGTCGAAGACCGTGCCAAAGGCTTGGAGACTTTTGTGGCCGCAAAGGTTCTGGAAGCGACACAGCACCCGAACGCAGACAGACTGCGCGTGTGCACCGTTGACCCCGGAAACGGCGAAACGGTTGAACTTGTCTGTGGTGCGCCGAATGCACGTACCGGCATGATCGGTGTCTTTGCACCTGGCGGCTCGTATATCCCAGGCACTGGCATTACCCTAAAGCCGACCGAAATTCGTGGCGTAACATCGAACGGGATGCTGCTTTCGGAACGCGAAATGGATATTTCTGACGAGCATGATGGTATTATCGACCTCCCAGAGAACACGCCTATCGGTCAGCCAGCCGTAATTGTTATGGGCCTTGATGACCCGATCATTGACATTGCCATCACACCAAACCGTGGGGACTGTCTTGGTGTCCGCGGCGTTGCACGCGATTTAGCAGCGGCCGGCATCGGTTCATTGAAACCCCTCGCTAACGGGCCTGTACCAGGCGCTTTCAAAAGCGACATTAACGTTCATCTTGATTTTGATGCCAACGCACAAGCCGCATGCCCATATTTTGTAGGCCGTTATATCCGTGGTGTCTCAAATGGAGAAAGCCCGCAGTGGCTTAAAGAAAAATTACTATCCATCGGTCTCCGGCCCATCTCAGCATTGGTTGATATCACGAACCTGATGACCTTTGATTTGAACCGACCTTTGCATGTGTTCGATGCGGACAAAGTTAAAGGTAACCTGACCGTGCGTCTGGCCAAAGACGGCGAGACCTTGAAAGCACTGAACGAAAAAGAATATACACTTGATCACGACATGACGGTGATTGCGGATGAAAGCGCAGCCGAAGCCCTTGGTGGCGTCATGGGCGGTGAAATTTCAGGCGTATCTAAAACAACCCAAAACGTCTTTGTCGAAAGCGCGTTTTTTGATCCTGTCCGCACCGCGATGACGGGACGAAAGCTCAATCTTCAATCTGATGCCCGCTATCGTTTTGAACGCGGCATTGATCCGGCGTTCCTTGAGAACGGTATGGAAGTTGCTACACGCTTGATAATGGACCTTTGCGGCGGGGAGCCTTCTGAGCTTGTTGTTGCAGGTGCTAGCCCTGCCACAACGGCGCCGATCAACTTACGCCCGGACCGTGTACAAGAACTAACGGGCGTTGAGATTTCGCGCGATGAGATTCAGCGCATCCTCGCCATTCTCGGGTTTGAGGTTTCTGGCGACGGTGACCAATGGCATGTATCCATTCCATCATGGCGGAGTGATATTGTTCACGAGGCATGCCTTGTTGAAGAAGTCGTTCGTATTAACGGATTTGATGCCATTCCTGCCACACCATTACCGCACGAAACGTCATTGCCAAAGCCAGCCCTCAACAAAAACCAAAAACGTCGCTCGATCGCGCGTCGTGTCCTGGCTGGACGTGGCCTGGTCGAAGCCGTGACCTATTCGTTCATGGGCGATAAAGAAGCTGCCCTTTTTGCAGATATCCAGGCTAGCGTTGAGATTGGTAACCCCATCAGTTCAGAACTTTCCGTCATGCGCCCAACGGCACTTGGCAATCTTATTCAGGCTGCAGGGCGCAATGCAGATAAAGGCTTTGCTGATGCCGATCTTTTTGAAGTCGGGCCAGAATACTATGGCGATGGACCAAATGATCAGCGGATTGCTGCCACAGGTATTCGTACAGGACAAACCCATACGAAACATTGGGCGGAGTCACCAAAGCCTGTTGATGCCTATATGGCCAAGGCGGATGCGAATGCTGTCCTTGAAGCTTTAGGGGCACCGGTTGATAAGCTCCAAGTCTTCACAGACGTGCGCCCGTATTATCATCCAGGCCGTGCAGGCGAACTGCGCTTGGGTCCAAAGAACACGCTTGCACGTTTCGGCGAAATTAATCCAAAAGTCCTTCGTGCGCTTGGTGTCAAAGGGCCTGTTGTTGCTTTCGAAATTTATCCAGATGCCGTACCAACACCAAAATCGAAATCTGCGGCCCGTCCGCTCCTATCATTATCGGCATTCCAACCGATAGAGCGCGACTTTGCATTTGTTGTCGATAGTGACATCGATGCCGCCAAGATTGTTCAGGCCGCCCGTGGTGC
>CAWUWH010000047.1:0-24959 GCA_963926035.1 uncultured Rhodospirillales bacterium | reverse complement strand
CATCGATACAGGGCAAAAGCGTAATTTGTCTGATCTCACAGATGGACTTTTTGGGGCGTTGAAATTCTAGATATAAAGTAGGTGAGGTCAGAATTGCTTTGCCTTTGACGTGACGCCAGAAGATTGACCTTACAAGCTACGCATCTGGTTTCCATATTGGGAGACTATCTCGATTACCCCATTCTTGCCAAGAGCCTACGTAATTCCGGATGTGCGGATAGTCGAGCAAGCGAAGTGCCAGGTAAGCATGGGCTGAGCGATAGCCTGTGTTACAGTAAAGTGTGATCTCTTTGTCAGGCGTCGCGCCTAATTCATCAAAGGCTTCACGCAATTGATCAGCTGGCTTCATGCATCCGTTGTCATGATCGTATAAATCTTCCCAGTCCCGATGTTTAGCTGATGGTATTGCGCCGCCATATCGCGCACGCTTATCTGTTCCTAGAAATTCCCCACGGCTCCGGTTGTCGACAATCACGCATTCTGGATCGTCTATGGCGTCGAGCACACTGCTATATGTAGCAACGGTTTCCATCTTGGGTATGCTTATAAATTTCACGGGTTTTGGTGTGGTGCTTTCGGTTTCAAGGGGCAGACCTGCAGCAGTCCAAGCGGATATGCCGCCATCTAGGATATGCACATTTGCATGACCTAAGTATTCTGCGAACCAAAAGCCTCGTGCCGCGCACATGTCGGTAAACTCGCCAACAAAGACAATCGTGTCGGTCTCTTTAACGCCGCGCCACCCTAAAAGGTTCGCCCACATGCGCGTAAAGGATTCCAATGGAGCAGGGTCTGTGTCGTCTGTGTTCACGAAATACAAGTCAAAGTGCTTTGAGCTTGGAATACGTCCTTTAGCAAAATTCTCTGCGGAACGGGTATCAATGATCGAAAGGCCCGATTGTCCAAATTGTTCTCGCAACATCTGAGGTGACCATAATAAATCAGGATTGATATAGCCGCGTTCAACGATGTCCATTGAATGAGTCTCCAGTTAATTGTGTCATGAGTATTTTACGCGAGGATGGTCTCAATGGTTTCTTGCACTGAGAGTGCGGCTCGAAAATCAGGGAGTTCGTGTGGTTGACCCTTCATAAACTGTGACAGATTGTCGAGCTGTGCGATGCGACCAACTTGTCTGGGATCAGCGACCTCTGTCATGGCAGGTTCCCAAACATCACCTTTGGAAATATATGCATTATACCAATCATCAAGACGGCATGATTTTTTGCTACCCCATGCCGTGAACTCAATACGGTCAGGTCCTGTGCCGCCGACACCGCCAGCAACAGATACAGGTATGCCATTGCTTTCCAGCTCAGACCACACATGCGTTTCAGCGGATGTGCCCGACGGGCCATCGGGATAGCGTACATGTGTGTTTTTGACATGGGTCGTGCCAAAGATGCTTTCGGTCAAATACACAAAATGTGAGAGCACTTCGCGAACGTAGCCGCCTTGAGCCCGCTCGCCTAACCATCCTGCATCTTCCTGCCAGGCGCGTGGCCATTTGCTGAAGTGCAACCGGATATCGATGGCATCGACAGTGCCGAATTCTCCCTCATTATATAAAGATCGAACAAAGTCTCGGCTTGGGCTTGAGGCGAATGAGAAATTGACGGCATTTGGCGTGCTTGACGCGTCGAAGGCGTCAACGAGCTTTTTTGATTCCGCGATATCGACGGCGAGGGGCTTTTCACAAAATACAGGTTTGTTGTTTGCCGCAGCCGCCAGTGCGCACTCAACATGCCACGCTGGCGGGCAAGCGATGTAGGCCAAATCAATATCATTATTGGTAAGGATATCTTCCGCCTTAGCGGCCTTGGTCATATCTGCACGGACACCAGCGGGATCAAATACGGCTGTCACATCAAAATCGTTGTGCGTTGCCATATTGTCGAACATGCGCTGCCCCATAATGCCAGCGCCAATCATTCCCACCCGGTATGTCATGTGTATTCCTTAAATCCATTGGCCGTTGCTCTAAGAAATAAAGTGTAAGGGAACGTTTAAACAGAGGCTACTCGAAATTATCGTTGTGGCTGGTCCACTACTATAGTGAAAGGGACATTTGCTGAGTACAGTAAACTTAATTGCACATATGGAGGGAACAGATGCCGCTACATTTCCAAACAGGAGAGTATGCGATGCGCCTGGAAAGTGCGCGTCAATCGCTTCAGACACGTGGGCTCGATGGTATTCTCATGTTTGCACTTGAAAGCCATTACTCGATTTGCGGGTACGACACATTCGGGTTCGCATTGTTCCAATGCCTGGTCTTGTGCTCATCTGGGGAACTACAGCTGTTGACCCGTGTCCCCGACTTCCGTCAGGCCCAACAAACATCGACATTGCCTGACGCTAAAATTCATATTTGCAAAGATGTTGAAGGTGTAAATCCGGCTGAGCATCTTGCCGCACTTTTGACTGATCTTGGCTTGCTCGGCAAGAATTTAGGTATTGAGACCATAACGGCTGGATTGACGGCTTTTAACGGCGATTTGGTCAAAGCGGCATTGGTACCAGAAACAACACTCACCGAAGCCTCCGATCTGATTTCTCTACTTCGGCGGATCAAAAGCTCTGCCGAGATTGAGTGTACACGAAAAGCCGCAGAGCTGTCAGACGTTGCCCTTGATGCGGCGATCCGTACAACGCACGGCGGCGCTTTCGAAGGAGATATTCTAGCCGCGATGCAGGGTGCAGTATTTGCGGGCGGTGGCGATTACGCCGGCAACGAGTTCATTCTGGGATCAGGTGAGGCAGCGCTGCTATATCGGTATCAATCAGGGCGACGTCATTTAGACGAGACGGATCAATTGACGTTGGAATGGTCGGGGGCGTTGCATCGGTATCATGCAGCGATGATGCGGACACTTGTGATTGGGCCCGCGAACGACGCGCAAATACGTATGCACGCTGCCGCTTTTGAAGCGTTAGTTGCTTGTGAGAACGCGATCAAACCGGGTGCACCAATGGGGGATGTGTTTGATGCATATGCCCGAGTTTTCGATAATCACGGGCTTTCCTATGCGCGGCTCAATGTGTGTGGTTATGGGATGGAGGCTGTCTACAATCCGATTTGGGTCGATTTCCTGATGTTTTATGAAGGAAACCCGCTTCCGATGGAGCCCAGCAATGTCTTCTTTATGCATATGATATTGATGGACACTGTGTCCGGTCTCGCGATGTGCTGGGGCCATTCAGTGTTGCTCAAGGAGGATGGCGTTGAGCGCTTGAGCCAACGACCGTTGGAACTTGTGATATGTTAAATTCAACTTATCGACGTGTTTGGATTGCACCCAAAGTCCGATGCTCGTAATCTTTAAAACTCAATAAGCTGGTAGGGAATTCGATGTCTGAAAAAATTGGTGTAATGATTTGTGGTCATGGGTCTCGTAGTCAGTCTGCGGTGGATGAATTTGCCCATCTGGTGACACAAATGCCTGATGAATTCTCAGACTGGCCTGTCGAGTATGGTTATCTTGAATTTGCCAACCCCCTTATTCGTGATGGACTGGACAGCCTAAGAAGACAAGGCTGTACCCATATCCTCGCTGTGCCCGGTATGTTGTTTGCTGCAATGCACGCCAAAAATGATATTCCAACGGTTTTGAATACCTATGCCAAGAAGCACGGGATCAAGATCGAGTTCGGTCGCGAACTTGGCGTTGATAGCAAAATGGTTAGTGCTGCGGCGTCCCGGATTGAAGATGCCATTGCTCGTGCGGATGAAGAAAATGGGCCTGTCAGCCGTGAAGATACGTGCTTGGTTGTGATCGGTCGTGGATCAAGTGATCCAGATGCGAACTCGAACGTTTCGATGATTGCCCGGTTACTGTTAGAGCAGACTCGTCTTGGGTGGTGTGAAGTCGGATATTCCGGGGTGACGTTCCCGCTTGTTGAACCGTGTCTTGAGCACGTGGCAAAACTAGATTTCAAACGGATTATTGTTTTCCCATACTTTCTGTTCACAGGCATTCTTATTGATCGTATTTATGGCTTCACCGACAAGGTTGCCGAAGCACACCCAGATATCGAGTTTGTGAAGGCTGGATATCTGAACGACCATCCTAAAGTGAAGGCAACATTTGCTGAGCGGGTTTCGGAAATTCTCAGTGGTGATAACGCGATGAATTGTACGATGTGCAAGTACCGTGCTCAGGTTCTTGGCTTTGAAGGAGAAGTGGGGATGGCGCAGGAAAGCCATCACCATCACGTTGAAGGGCAGGGGGCAAATGCACCGGGCTCAAACGTTGAAGACTGCGCACTATGTGACACGTTCTGCACCGGCGCATGCCGTTTGGTAATGATGGATGAGCATCAACACGCGCACGATCATGGTCATGATCACGCACATCATCATCCTGCTTACCCACGGGCAGATCATCCCCTCGGTCCTGAGAGTGTCAGAAAGCTTATGACCGATTAAGCTGCGCTGGCTGTAACGGGCTGCCCATGCAATCCAACATGACGATACATACGTAAATAATATATAAGATTGGCGTGGCAGGATTAATCGATGACATCAAACAACACAGAGATGACAGTGTACTTTGACGGGGCATGCCCTCTTTGCCGTGCAGAGATCGGCTATTACAAAAACCAAAATGGTGCAGAATGTATAGAGTTTTTGGACGTTTCTGCAAGTGATGGCGCATTGCCAGACGGCCTCACGCGTGCGCAAGCCATGGCACGATTTCATGTGCGGAGCGCAGACGGCGAGCTTCTTTCGGGCGCCGCAGCATTTGTACACATTTGGCGTACGTTACCAGGTTGGCGATGGGCTGCTCGCATAGCATCGCTTCCGGGGGCGATGACCATGATGGAATTTGGCTATGTTGCTTTTTTGCGGGTGAGACCTTTTATTTCAAAGTTCTTTAGTCGATTGCAGAAATGAAATCATTTGACCGTGGTGGCATTGCTGTTGTTTTTGGTGCGAGTGGCGGGATCGGCCAGGCATTGAAAAAGCAATTAGAGGCGAGCCTCTCTTTTGATCAAGTCATCGGACTTAGTAGACAAAGCGTCCCCGGTTTTGATCTTCTGGATGAAGCCAGTATAGAGGCGGTAACATCGTATCTCACCGACTTAGGTGAAATTCGTTTGATCATTGATGCCACGGGCTTTCTTCATGATGACGACCAAAACCCTGAGAAGAGTATGCGTGAGTTGGATGCGGACAAATTACTACGTGCGTTTGCCTTGAATGCCATTGGCCCTTCACTGATCATGAAGCATTTACTTCCAAAATTACCACGTGAAAGCAAAGCCGTGTTCGCAACACTTTCTGCACGTGTTGGTAGTATCGGCGATAATCAGTTGGGCGGATGGTATGGATATCGCGCATCAAAGGCGGCATTGAACCAATTGCTACGCACGGCATCGGTTGAAATACGTCGCCGCCGACCAGATGCCATTTGTGTCGCATTGCACCCGGGAACAGTTGATACAGGTTTATCGTCACCGTTTGCCAAAGATGGCTTGAATGTTCAACCGGCCGATGAAGCGGCGTCGCGCCTTGTCGCCGTGATCGAAGGCCTGGAACCTCAACATCATGGTGGATTCTTTGATCATATGGGCAAGAAGATTGCCTGGTAATGCTACGGGTTTAAGACTTACCTTTGATATCTTCTTTTACAAGATGTGCCAATCGTTCGATTCCAGACGCGATGTCCTCGACATGTGGCAATGAGAAGCTTAGCCGCATCGTGTTCTTGCCACTACCATCCGCATGAAACGCGTGCCCTGGAACATAGGCAATGCCAGCCTGCCCCACTGCTTTTGGAAGCAACGCTTGCGCGTCAATGCTCTCCGGCAGTGTTGCCCAAATGAACAATCCTCTATCAGGTTGAGACCAGGTGACACCTACTGGCGTATGCTCAGCCAGTGCGGCCAGCATGACGTCACGCTTGATGGGATAACTTGCGATGACCTTGGCAACTTGTGTGTCAAAAAGCTCGGACGCCAGCAGGTGCATAACAGCTTGGTTGATGGCGGGGCTGATGAGGTCACTGCCTTGTTTGATGATCGTAAGACGGCTGATGATTTCGTGGGACGCGCAGACCCAGCCAATACGAAGGCCAGGTGGAAAGACCTTCGAGAATGAACGGCAATGTATGACCCGTGAAGCGTCAATCGAACCATAGCTTTTTATATCAAGCGCTTGCAGGGTGATGACATCTTGCCCGTCGTAGCGGAGTGCCGCGTAGGGGCTGTCTTCGATGACAGGGATGTCGAGGTCTTGCACGAGACCAAGCAAGTTTACTCTGCCTTCAGGGCTTAGTGTTTCTCCGGATGGATTGGCAAAGTCCGGAACAACAAAAGCCAGTTTTAGATCGCCATCAGCATCTTGAGCAGCTTGTTGATAGGATGCAGCAGTACGGTTCGTGTTTTCCACTTTAAGCACGTCGTAGACGGGTTCGTTTGCTGCGAATGCCTGCAGTGCACCAAGGTACGCTGGTGCCGTGACAAGCGCGGTATCGTTAGGAGAGATAAACAAGCGCCCGATGAATTCCAGTGCTTGCTGAGAGCCACTTGTGATCAAGATATTATCGGCATCACATATGACGCCCTTTGTGGCCATGTGGCTCACGGTCCATTGGCGCAAGTTGGCATCGCCTTCGCTAACTGAATATTGGAGCGCCCGTTTCGCGTTGTCAGGATCGCTCAAGATGCGTTGGTAATACGTCTCGATGGCATCACGCGGGAAAGTTCAGGATCTGGGATGCCGCCAGCAAAAGATACGACGCCAGGCTTATCCTAAAGCTTCAATAAGTCTCGAATTTCGGACGCCTGCATTCGCTTCTCACGAGATGCATAACGTGGTTTCCAAAATGATTTCTCAGTCTTTTGCATGATACTCTCCCCCATAAGGACAATAATATGTTAGCATTACTGACATAATTTCGAGTTCAAGAAAATGGGACTGGTTCTCTGATTTAGTTAAGTGAGAATTGGCTCAGGCTTAAGCATCAGGCGTACCGACGAGAAGTTGGCTCTATGCCAAAGGGTTTAGCGAAATGATACGCGAAAAAGCATAACGCCAAACAAGTCCTCAGGATCACTCCAGCTTTGCACATGGTCGAAGCCAGCACTTTGCGCCAGAGCCTGAAACTCGTCTGGAGAAAACTTGTAAGAGTTTTCTGTATGTATTGTTTCACCGGCTTCAAAGTCGAACGCATGGTCGCCGATCCGTACAGTTTGATCTGTGCAACTCTCAAGATGCATTTCGATGCGGCCATGAACTTTGCTGTAACGAGCAATGTGACGAAATAACGTTAAATCGAAATCGCCACCCAATTCACGGTTGATCCTTTGTAGGAGATTCAGGTTAAACGCTGCCGTTACCCCTTTGGCATCATCGTAGGCAGCGACAAGCCGGCTTGCATCTTTCTTGAGATCAACACCGATCAGTAATAAGCTATCAACGCCAATAGTCTCAGATATGCCTGCTAAGAAATCGCGCGCGTTTTCTGGTGCGAAATTCCCGATGGTTGAGCCTGGAAAAAATGCAACGTGTGCTTTTGGAGATGTCTCAGGTGATGGCAATGGAACGACCTGCGTGAAGTCTGCCTCAACAGCTAAAACTTCAAGTTCTGGATAGGCGTCTTGAACTTCTTTGGAAGCCGCCTTGAGTTGTTCGGCTGAAATATCAATCGCACACAATGCTACAGGATCGGAAAGGGCATCTAACAGAATGCGGACTTTGTCCAAAGAGCCGGAGCCATACTCGATGAGCATTGCCTGTTCACCAAGTTTGGTCGCAATATCGGTGGCATTTTTTTGTAAAATGCCGATTTCTGTTCGTGTTGGATAGTACTCTTCTAGTTCGCAGATTTGCGTAAATAGTTCAGCACCTATGGCATCATAAAAATATTTTGGTGGCATCTGTTTTGGCTGCGAGCCGAGGCCATGTAGAACATCATCTAAAAATGTAGCATTGCTGCTGTCAGGTGGATCAAGAGGCATCAATGGTTTCCGTTTTGAAGTTTGCAGGGAAGACAATTTCTAAGACTTCAAAATCTTCGGAACAAGCGATTTCACGATGGCGGATAACGGGACGCTGATTGATAAAGTCGCCTTTTTCAATCCTATAAAGGCCTTCGCCTTCATATTCGAATTCAGCCCATCCGTTAATAACCAGCACAACTTGAAAATCGCAATGATGAATGTGCCATTTCTGAACGTCATCTGGGTTTGTCTTGCCGTTTTTACGAATCATATGTGCGATATAATCCCCGTTGGTCGCGTCTTTTACGCGTAAATCCCGATACTCAAAGATTTCACGTAAACCTGGCGTTCATGTCGCTTCTGCTGCGCGACTATAGCTAAACTTTCAATCTTTAGTCATGTGTCTTCTCCCTGTTTCCACTAAGTATTCTAGGCGCGACTAGGCAGCTTCACCAGCGACATATGCGCTCGACCATGCCCATTGGAAATTGTATCCGCCAAGCCAACCCGTGACATCAACAGCTTCTCCAATGACGAATAAGCCTGGAACGTCTTTGGCCTCCATGGTCTTAGAGGACAATCCTGCAGTATCAACACCGCCAAGTGTGACTTCGGCCTTGGCGTATCCTTCGCTGCCCGCAGGCGTCAGGACCCACCTGTTAAGCATATCGCCAAGTCGTCTGAGTTCCTTATCAGAAATCTCTGAAATGGGGCGGTCCGGTAAATGCGCTTCTGCGAGCGCGGTTGCCAGCCTTGCGACTAAAAGGTTCGATAGCACATTCTTTGGTTTCGATTTTGCGCCATCTCGTTTTTGGTTAAGCAGATACTCAGTGGCATTCATATCTGGGAGTATGTCCAAGATGATATCATCGCCCTCACGCCAATAGGACGAGACTTGCAAGATGGCGGGACCAGATAATCCCCGGTGCGTTAACAGCATGGCTTCGCGAAATTTTATTTTCCTGGAGGTGGCGACACATTCCATTGAAACGCCACTTAAAGGCTGCATTAATGAGAGATCATCAGGGCTGAGTGTGAGGGGGACGAGACCTGGCCGGACATTGATTAATTCTAACCCGAATTTTTTCGCAATCCGGTGTGTGAAATTGGTGGCACCCATTTTTGGAATGGATAAACCGCCAGTCGCCAGCACAAGGGATTCTGCGCGAAATGTACCGTGATCACTTTTGACAATATAACCATCGTCTAGTGTTACATCTGTAATCGTATGTAAAAGACGAATATCAACATTTACGTCTTCACATTCCTGAACGAGCATTTCAACGATAGCCTTTGCCGGTCCATCGCAGAACAACTGTCCCAAAGCTTTCTCATGCCATGAGATTTGATGCTTATTCACGAGATCGACAAAATCTTGTTGTGTGTAGTGCGCCAAAGCAGATTTGCAAAAATGCTTGTTTGCCGAGATAAAGTTCTCAGCCTTTGTGTGCATATTTGTGAAGTTACAACGTCCTCCACCGGATATGAGAATTTTTTTGCCAACTTTATGCGCGTTATCTAGAAGCAGAACGCGACGGCCTCGGGCACCGGCAGTCATTGCGCACATCATGCCAGCCGCGCCAGCGCCGATAACAATCACATCAAATTCTGAGTTATTTGGATCTAAGGGCAAAATCGTCTCATTTCAGTTTTGCAGAAAATTCATAATTGTTGTTCCAGACACGCATGTTTGCACGAGAGGGAATATGCATATGACGACTATTTAAAGCCTGAAGCCGCTGAAAGAAAGCGGTGTGAATAGAGAAAAAAGAATTTTTAAGGATGATTTGAGGTTTTCATTAAATCGATAAAGTGGCTCGTATGCGATATTCACAGCGAAGAATGATCGTTTTTCCAGACTTAATAATAACAATTTCTACGTTTCATGTTTCCTGGACCCTAGAGACGGGGCGATGGCTCATCTTGTCTTCTGACGAAGCTGGGTTTGGATAACTAAATTAATGAATGAATGGCCCGCAGCAATATGAATGCTAGCGATTAATACTTTCGACCCCACCTATTGGTTACGATCAGTGGCGCATGAGCGTCAATGATACACAGGTTATGGCTCCTTCAAAGGCATAGGCCTGGTTCACTATTTTGAACAGGGAGAATTTAATGTCTGATGGAAAATACAACGTCCTTATTATGGGTGCATCATACGGTTCACTATTGGCATCAAAGCTTGTACTCGCCGGACACAATGCAACGTTAGTATGTCTGCCGGCTGAAGCTGAATTAATCAATAAAGATGGAATTCATGTTAAGATGCCTATTCGAGGGCGTGATGAACTGGTTGAAATTCATTCTGCTGACGCACTGGGAAAAGTTTCAGCGGGTGGGCCAGATGAATTTGACCCCAAAGCTTTTGATCTTGTGGCATTGGCCATGCAAGAGCCCCAATACAGGTCCCCAGGTGTACGTGAACTCTTGGAGCGTGTTGCGACGTCAGGCGTCCCATGTATGTCGATCATGAACATGCCACCGCTTCCGTATCTTTTACGATTGCCGAGTGTTGATGCTGCAGCGATCCGGCATTGTTATACGGATCCTACAGTTTGGGACAGTTTTGATAAGAACTTGGTTACATTGGCGAGCCCAGACCCGCAGGCGTTTCGTCCTCCTGATGAACCCTTGAATGTGTTACAGGTTAGCTTGCCAACAAACTTCAAAGTTGCTCGCTTTGTTTCGGACGAGCACACAGCAATGCTTTGCCAGATCGAACAAGATATTATGGATATTCGTTTTGATCCTGGTGATGGCACGGTTATTGAATTGCCGGTAAAATTAAAAGTGTATGACTCTGTATTCGTCCCGCTAGCCAAGTGGGCAATGTTAATGACGGGCAATTACCGGTGTGTTCAAGAAGACCAGGCAAGATCAATTAAAGACGCTGTTCATACGAATATTGATGCATCTAAGGAAGTTTATGAGTGGGTGCATGGCCTTTGCTTGGCGCTTGGTGCAGATGCCAAAGACATGGTTCCATTCGAGAAATATGCGAATGCTGCGCAAGGACTGTCCAAGCCATCATCTGCTGCTCGTGCACTCGCTGCTGGTGCGCCCAATATTGAACGGTTGGATCTGCTGGTCCACACGTTATCTAACGGCTTGAATATGTATTCTAAGATCGTTGAAGAGACAGTTGGGCTTGTGAACAAGCGCTTGGAAGAAAATCGTAAAGCGGTAAAGTGATTGGATGATTTTGATAGAGCTTCTCAATCCGTATAATGAAGTTGTTATTATATCGAAGAATTAATTTGTCTGGCTCTGTAATGAGTATTATCAACTCGCAGTACTTAAGTGCTGCGGGTTTTTTTGTTCCATTTAAGCGCATCTGAATGCGTTTAAAATGTTTGGTGCTCGCAAGGCACAGTGTCAGCCTGATCTAATAATATTAGAATGCTTTTAATTTATATATTGAGATCAATTTATGTCTGACAGTAATGATGTTAAAAAGACCGTAACCGCAATTGTTGTGGATGATGATGAATTGATGCGCCGCGCCGTCCGTGCTGCGCTGATATCACTCGATTGCAAAGTTGTCGGCGAAACTTATGACGGCGAAGAAGCGCACGAGCTATATAGCGAAACAAAGCCGGATCTTGTTCTTCTTGATATCCGGATGCCAAAGATGGACGGTTTAGAGGTCCTAACGAAGCTAACTGAAGTGGATGAAGATGCATAAGTTGTCATGATGACTTTCATGGATGACGATGATTTGGTCGAAGATTGTATGATCGCTGGTGCGAAAGATTATCTGCGCAAGGATATGATTGTGCGTATTTAGCGTCATGTTTTACGTATCCAAAAGACGGCTTAACGCCAAACAATAATGCAATTCCAGCATTCTGAGGTTCCAGGGTATCGATGGGTCTCAAATTCCAGCGACAAATACGTTGGGAAGTCTCTGCAAGCATATGAATGCAGTGGGTGGTGATGGCTTTTGGCTGATTGCTGAGCCTGGTAAAGCGCCGGTTGGTATTGATGCAGCTGGGCAAAGTGCTGCTCTTGCCACGCCTTAGTATTACAAAGCACAAGGATTGGATGACATCCCGGCACGGGGACCGAATGCTGCATTAACGGTTAGGGGCACCATTGGCGGTTGGGCAGAAGCGCTTGCCTAAGGGGGCGGCACGATGCCGCTAGAGCGTTTATTGGAAGACGCTATCTATCATGCACAAAAAAATGGCGTGCTCGTCACGCAAGGTCAGCAAAACCATACTCAGGAAGAGCTAGATGAGTTACGTGATGTACCTGGATTTGCTGAAACGTATTTATTCGATGGCGTTGTGCCAAAAACGAGACAGGTTCTGAAACAGCCTGCGCTAGGGAATACCTTGGCACGACTAGCTGAAGTCGGGCTCAACGATATGTTTGACGGCCTAACGGCACGACATAATACAAGGTACCTCGAAGCCGTTGGTAGCCCTTTACGACTTGCTGATTTCAAAGCGTACCGAGCAAAGCAGGTTTTACCGCTTTAGGTAAGCATCGGTGCAGGTACACTGTTCAATATGCCGCCACCGACCCAAGGTATCAGCTCACTAATGATCTTGGCGCTGTTTGACCGTCTGCGAGTGACGCAGGGCGAGAGCTTCGATCATATCCATGGATTGGTTGAAACAACTAAACAGGCCTTTACTCTGCGCAACGCCTATGTCTCTGATCTTGAGTTCATGGACGTTGATCCAATGGCTGGCTGGATAGTGCATTTCTCGACACGCTGGCGGGCAACATTCATGCAAAACAAGCGATGGAATGGCCTCAGCCAACAAAACCAGGTGACACAATCTGGATGAGCGCAATTGATAGCGAAGGTTGTTCGGTATCCTTTATCCAAAGCATCTATTGGGAATATGGATCAGGAGTTGTCGTGTCTGAAACGGGTGTTCTATTCCAAAACAGAGGGCATGGATTTACCCTTGAAGAGGGGCACCCCAACATATTGGCGCCAGGTAAGCGTCCGTTCCACACCTTGAACCCTGCAATGGCGCAATTGGACGATGGCCGTACGATGGTCTATGGCAACACGCAATGTTAGATCAACCACTTCAACAAGCTGTTACGGCACCGCGCTGGCTGTTATGTCGGACATGGGATGAAAATAGTATAACCCTGAAGCTTGAAAGCAGGTTCGAGCCTGAGTTGATACAAGCGCTTAAAGATGCTGGACACGTTGTTGATATGGTCGAGCCATTTACATCCATTATGGGGCATGCGGGGGCTGTTGTTCGCCACACGAGTGGCGTTTTGGAAGGTGCGACTGATCCAAGAAGTGATGGCGGCGTAAGTTCATATTAACCGATTGCGTTGAAGATGGGTGTCATCATGGTTCAGATGGTGTCTGATAACCGTACAGCCTCGTATTAGGTTTATAAATTATAAGTGGAGTGGACGTCGATGGGAAGATTTTTTGCACTGGTGGGAGCCGGTATTGGCACGCTAATAGGTGTCATGCTAACGCTCAATGAGAATACAGTTGGCTATTGGTTTTTAGGTATTGCCAGCCCGTTGTTTATTCTTGGCGTCTATGACGTTACCCAGGCGCGCCATACTTTGTGGCGTAACTATCCTATTATTTCTCATATGCGCTGGTTGTTTGAAGGCATTCGACCTGAAATTCGACAGTATCTGATTGAAAGTGACGCGGACTCATTTCCATTTAACCGCGAGCAACGATCGCTTGTTTATCAACGCGCCAAGAACCAGTTGCAGACGATCCCATTCGGTACTCAGCAAGATGTCTATGCATCCGACTACACATTCTTTAGCCACTCGATGCAGCCTGAACATGTCGATCCAGAAACATTACGCGTGATCATTGGTGGTGATAAATGTAAACAGCCTTATAGCTGTTCACACCTTAACGTCTCGGCCATGAGCTTTGGGTCGCTTAGTGGTAATGCAATCTCAGCGTTGAACCGAGGCGCCGCGATTGGCGGCTTTGCGCACGATACGGGTGAGGGTGGAATTTCACGTTATCATCGGGAAAATAAAGGCGATATTATTTGGGAATTGGGGTCTGGATATTTCGGATGCCGAACGGATGATGGCAATTTCTCTGCTGGGATATTCAAAGAAAAAGTCAAAGACCCCCAAATAAAAATGGTCGAGATAAAGCTTTCGCAAGGAGCTAAGCCTGGTCACGGCGGCATGCTGCCTGGAGCAAAAGTCACAGAAGAAATCTCCGAGGCACGTGGCGTGCCTGTTGGCGTGGATTGCATATCTCCTACGTCGCATAAAGCCTTTTCGTCGCCACTTGGCCTCGTTGATTTCATCACAACCCTTCGCGAGCTTTCAGATGGAAAGCCAATCGGTTTCAAGTTATGCGTTGGTCACCGTCGAGAGTTCCTCGCAATGATCAAGGCGATGCTGGAAAGGGATGTGTATCCTGACTTTATCGTTGTTGATGGTAAAGAAGGTGGTACTGGCGCGGCCCCTGTTGAGTTCTCAAACAGTGTTGGATTGCCGCTTCGTGATGGGCTGCATTTTGTGAATATGGCGCTGATTGGGGCAGGTATTCGTGACAAAATTAAGATTGGCGCCAGTGGCAAAATTGTATCTGGAGCCGACATGGCGCAAGCCTTCGCACTTGGTGCCGATTGGTGTAATGCGGCCCGAGGTTTCATGTTCGCGATTGGCTGTATCCAGGCGCGTGTCTGTCATACTAACCGTTGCCCGACAGGTGTTGCGACGCAAGATTCGATGCGCCAATCCGGTCTCCATGTGGGTGACAAATCCAGGCGTGTTGCCAATTTCCACTTGAATACACTGAAGGGCTTTGCCGAGATGGTCGGTGCCATGGGCTTAACTTCACCGACGGAAATCACATTCAATATGATTAATTTCCGTGAGCCACATCTAAGTGGTACATCGTTGGTGCACCTTGAGGAGGGTCAATTACTCCGAGAGGATTGCCCTGAAGAGTACGGGACACATTGGCGAAATGCAGATCCTTCGACGTTTAAGCGGGCAGGGTCAGTGGTTGTTGCTTAAGCCTTCGACTTAGGAATGGCTTGGCGTAACGCAGCGCCAATCACGACCAATTGCGGAATAACGTAGGCAAATGTATCGAGCGTTTTGACCATTGCTGCTGGATCAGCCAGAGGCGCATCGGGTAGCTTGCATTCATTAGCACGCTGCATAATGTGTTGAATCAACGGCTGTGTAGCGTGTGTCAGTATCCCCATGCGTTCTTCAACGTCGCCACGCTTAATCGCTTCAAGCATCCCTGGTGCTATGTGAAAAACAAACTTAGGCCATATCGCCAGATGGCGATAAAGGGTTGGTGTGACTTGGACGCCTGGACTTGGAATGGCTGCGCTGAGTTCGGCGATCTTGGCGCGGAGGTCATCCTTCACTGTGTCGACATTCAAAGGTGCTGGTAAAGAGTGGGTTGTACCGGCTGCCGGGGCCTCAATCATGTCAAGTTGAACCGTGTCGGAAGGTTTTTGATAATTGATGTCTAATCTATTTCGAATGGCGGCAATCAAGGCCAAGTTCATCGGATTCATTCGATTATAGGTTGCAAGCATAGCATCGATCAGCGCATGGGCCTCTGCATCAATGCCACAGTCAATAAGGTCTTGGGCCGTGACTGCGGGCAGCTGCACAATGGGTAAGTTATCCACATTTTTGAGCGCATGCCCTGCAAGCAAACCGTTTTCTAGCTCTGGTCCCACAAATTCCCAAACCCAAGGGAGGAAACCTGGAAAGATTGCGAAATGACGGTAAATCAAAGCCGGAGAACCGACGCCTGTGAGGGTCATAATGCGTTCGTAAATATGACGTGTTTCGGTATCTGCATCTTTAACGGCAATCTCACGTAGGGCTTCAGACATCTATTGTTCTCCTGAGGAATCACGGTACAAGAGGGTATCAGTATCTATGGGTAGGTCACTACTTTATTAAAACAATATAAATGTTTGAAATTAGTAGTTTAACACTTTTTTAAGTTTTGTCGCGTGCGGCTTTTGCTTCGGCAGAACAGAAGAGATTGTATATTAGTTCAAGTAATTTACCGACTTCTGTACTCGCCAACGAATAGTATATGGCTTTACCGTCACGGCGGGTCGCCACGAGCTCGTCAGTTCTTAGTCTCGCAAGTTGCTGGGATAATGTTGGCTGGCGAAGGCCAAGGGCACTCTCGAGCTCTGAGACCGACATTTCACCTTCACTCAGATGGCAAAGAATAAGTAGTCGATTTTCGTTGCCGAGAGATTTCAAAAAGTCTGCCGCTTGTGCAGCGCCTGCAAGCATTGCCTGATCAACCATGTGTCATCCTAAATCATTAAAAATCTACGAATTCTATTATCTTACGTGATATACAGTCAGAATTCCAGATACATTCGGGTTTAAGCATATGTGTTGTGGGAGAAGTATTCTATCTACAAAAAATCTTGTATATGGCATGTAACGCAACCTTCTAGACTTCGCCAAGAAACGCTTTTGAATGGATGTGGCAAAGTTCGGTCAACCAGTTGATGACTGTACGAACGGCAGGGCGTTGGCGTGTGTCGTCCAAGACCATCAACCAAGATTCTCGATGCATAATGGGGACGCTTGATATGACGCGCTGTAAATTGTTACGTTGGTCGCCAACCATGCAGCTTAACATGCCCACACCGATCTCGCGTGTTACGGTATCCGCATAAGTTGCGGATGATGCCAATGTTACAATGATATTTTTGGGTGCGACATTCGCATCAATCCATAGCTGTTCTGGCAAAAAATCCAATGGGCGTGAAAAACCAACCCAAGGCACATCAGGCTTTAGGGCACCATTTCATTGAATGAATTTTGGCGCTGCGTAGACGGTCGTGGACATATCAGCGAGCTTACGAATGCGTGCCTGTCCGCCAGCTGGACGTACATGCCGTATGGCCATATCGGCTTCCCGACGCTCAAGAACGGCGTTTCTCTCTTCTCCAACAAAGTCCAAACGAATATCTGGATTATCAGACAAGAAAGCGGCTGCATGACGATTTAGAAAACCGGTAATAAATGTCGATACAGCCGATATGCGTACAGATTGCCGATCATCTGGGCGTTCTGTATCGATGTCACTCTCAAGTTCTGCTGTCAGCGTTTCTATTTTTTCAGCGCGTTGAGCGACACGGCGACCAGATTCCGTCATAACAATGCCTGATTCTGATAACTCAAAAAGCTTCACGCCCAGATCAAGCTCCAGCGCATGAATGCGGCGGCTGACAGTACTTTGGTGAACATGGAGAGCGTTTGCAGCCGCGATCATTGTTGGATGGCGGGCAAGGGCCAGAGCAAACCTGAGGTCATCCCAAGACATTCGTTCAATATTCATAAGGCAGATTATATTCGAGATTGCAAAAATGCAATGCAGTTTCGCAAGCTTGTGTGTTGTGTGAATAAGGAACAGTGCGCATTCTTAAGCTAACAGACGTTCTAAATAGATTTGTGAGAACCTTTGAAATGGAAACAACATTACGCAACGCGGAGACGCGGCGACATGTGCAAGGTGAGTTACTCTTCGCACTCGAAGGCGGAGAAGCCCCAACAATCACTGTACCACTTGATGACAGGGGGCCGGTCCGTCGTGGCGGCCTTGATGTTCGCTCGGTACTAATCGCCGATGGCCGCGCCGCAGCATCATCATTCTCGCTTGATAAAGAGGGTTTTGCTTTCATCAATGGACCCAGTTCCGTGACAAACTTTGAAGATACGGTAGAGGTAGAGCAAAATTACTATCCCGAAATTCGCGATTTGGTGGCCCGTTCACTTGGTGCATGTGAAGTCGAAATTTTTGATCATACAATACGTGTTACAGACCCGGAAACGAGTTACCGCCGCCCGGCAAGTCATGCGCATAATGATTATACTGAGGCATCGGGCCCTGGCCGTCTTGCGGATATGATAGGTGAGGCGCGTGCCAACGAATGGATGAATGACCGTATTGTCCAGGTCAACGTATGGCGGCCCATTTCTGAACCTGTTCAGCAAATGCCCCTCGCACTTTTGGATGCTTCAAGTATTGATAATGCTGATTTAGTTGAAACAAGTATTATCAATGAACGACAAGGTGGACGTGTTGGTAAAATCTACAGTGTGATGCACCGCGAGGGACAGCGTTGGTTCTATTTTCCTGAAATGACGATGTCTGAAGCGATCATGATTAAAGGCTTTGATAGCTTGAAAGACGGCCGCGCTCGCTTCACACCGCATTCTGCCTTTGAAGATCCTCATACACCAGAAGGGGCGGCACCCAGGCGCTCGATCGAGGTCCGAACATTTGCCCGCGTTCCGGCATAATTTAAGCGAGGAAATACCTGATGAATGATGCCAAGAATGTTACAGGAAATTGCTTATGCGGCGGCGTGAAGTTCAATGTAAAGAAGTTCACCCGCCCAGTGACTGCTTGCCATTGTCAGCAGTGCCGTAAAACATCGGGTAACTTTGTTGCAGCCACCAGAAGCAAGAACACAGTACTTGAGATGATTTCTGACGAGACGTTGTCTTGGTACTGGTCATCAGAAGAAGCTGAACGCGGGTTTTGTTGTGTGTGCGGTGGAAATTTGTTTTGGCGCGAAATTGGCTCTGATGCGACATCAATAATGGCAGGCCCTTTGGATGGCCCAACAGGCTTGGTTAAATCTGCGCACATCTATGTCGAAGATGCGGGAGACTAATATGAACTTAATGATGATGTCCCCAAGTTTCTGCAAGGCGATTAAGACTGCAAAATTAAGGCGCCATACAGTTGCGCAATGAAGTTGCGAGCCTTGTCATGAGTTCCGTATAAAGTTTTGCGCCAGGCGTTAGGTCGCCCCCTAATGGGTCAAGCGTGCCTTCTTGTGCTTTTGATCCTTCGATCAGCAAGGCGGTGTAGCGTTTGGGGTATTGGGGCTCTCGAAAAACGCAACGGATATTGTGTTCCTTAATAGTGTGGCGGATTTTTCGTAATTGCGCGGGGCCGGGACGATGCTCGGGTGTTGCCGACAATGCGATAAGTGGCTTTAGTCCAAAATGCTCCGTAAATTGGCTGTAAGCATCATGCAGAACCACAGCTTGTTCGCCTCGTATTGGGTCCACAAAGCTTTTGAGTTCTGCTTCTAAAGCAGTCAGTGTCGCGAGTGCGGTTTCTTTATTTGTGTTAATCCGCTGACTCTGGGCCGGGAGTGTTTCTGTTAACGCTGTGGCGATGAGTTCAAGCGCTTGCTTGGCTCGTGCGGGACTTAACCAGAAATGCTGATCAGGTCCATCATGGTGTTGTTCATGGGGGTGCTTATGCTCTTTTTCTGCATGGTCGGTATGTGACTCAGACCGTTCCGCGTCACCCAATGCGACGACACGCGTGGTGGCATCCAAGTTATCCATCGATTTAACCAAAAATCCCTCTAGCCCTGGACCCGCCCAGAAAATGATATCTGCATGCGCGACTTTAGATGCATCAGATGGGGCCATGGCGTAATCATGAGGGGATGCAAAACCTTTAACAATTAAGTCTGGTTCGGCAATCCCTTCCAAAACCATAGCCACCAACGAATGAATAGGTGGGATCGTAGCGACGACTCGCGGCGTCTTGGCGTGTGCAGCAAGTGGCAAAGCATACAGAATGATTGCGAGTATAAGGGGGTGGGAAATTTTTCTTAGCACAGTGAGCTCTTTTATATTGAGATGAGAGAGATAATTTTGTAATAATATAACATTATGAAAATTGCCAAGCAAACTGAAATCACGTCACGTGCTCCTTTGTTGTCTGCGCGTGGGCTCGGGGTTCGAGCCTCATCAAGATGGTTGATTGAGAACGTTGACCTCAAGGTTCACCGCGGCGAAATCGTCACGCTTATTGGCCCTAATGGGAGTGGGAAAAGCACAACAGTGCGGGCTTTGCTGGGTCTCATTAAAAGTGATGCGGGTGAAATTACGCGGACGAATGATCTGCGCGTTGGCTACGTTCCACAAAAACTTACCATTGATTGGACAATGCCTCTCAAGGTTCGCCGGTTTATGACGATCACGGGCCGTCATTCTGTCACGTCTATTGATGCTGCGCTCGATGAAGTCGGGATTCTGGTACTGGCCAAAAATGATGTTCAATCGTTATCAGGCGGCGAGTTTCAACGACTGTTACTTGCACGCGCGATGATCGGTCAACCGCAATTGCTGGTCTTGGATGAACCTGTTCAAGGGGTGGATGCACAAGGTGAAATTGCGCTTTATGAATTGATTGGTGATCTTCGCCGACGTCATGACTGCGGGATCTTACTTATTTCACATGACTTGCACATTGTGATGGCTGAGACGGATACGGTCGTATGTTTGAACGGCCATGTTTGTTGTTCAGGAAGTCCCCGGTCAGTGGCTGAAAGCCCGGAGTATCGTGACCTCTTTGGTGCGAGGGCAGCTGAAGCCTTGGCGGTTTATCATCATCACCATGACCACAAGCATTTGCCAGATGGCTCGGTCGTCCAGGCTAACGGTCACGATGATCACTCTGCTTGCACACATCCAGAAACAAATAAAAAAGAGCCTTCACACCATGGATGATTTTCTGTTCCGTGCGCTGCTTGCGGGTGCTGGCGTCGCTCTGATTGCTGGACCGCTTGGGTGTTTTATCGTGTGGCGCAGAATGGCTTACTTCGGCGATACAATGGCGCATTCTGCATTGTTGGGCGTTGCGTTATCCGTCCTGTTTGACGTCAATATCACATTAGGAGTCTTTGTCGTCGCAACATTTGGCGCATTGGCATTAATCATTATGCAGCGACGCGCACCGCTGTCTTCGGATGCATTGTTGGGTATTTTGTCACACTCAATGTTAGCACTTGGAATTGTCATCGTTGCGATGATGACATGGTTACGCATTGACCTTATGGCATTCCTGTTTGGTGATATTCTTGCTGTATCGTGGACGGATATCGTTGTCGTGTATGCAGGGGGTACATTAATCTTGGCGTTGTTAATCTATATATGGCGACCACTTTTAGCTGGAACTGTAAGTTCGGAATTAGCCGCGGCTGAAGGCTTACATCCCGAACGCGCGCGTATTATCTTTATGTTATTGATGGCGGCTGTGATTGCGATTGCCATGAAAATTGTAGGAATATTATTGATCACGTCATTGTTGATCATTCCAGCAGCCGCCGCGCGGCGGTTTGCGCCAAGTCCTGAAATGATGGCTGTGCTGGCTGCGATTATTGGTGTGATCGCTGTGTGTGTGGGTTTGTTTGGCTCGCTTACATGGGACACGCCTTCGGGGCCCAGTATCGTCGTCGCTGCGGCGGTGATATTCCTGCTGAGCTTGCTGACCCCGGGATCAAGTGCGTTGAAAATGCGAAGGGATATGTAATGGGACATCACGCGCTCACTAAAAATCAGCAATTAGTCCTTAATTGCCTGAAAGCAAATGAATGCGCACTTACTGCCTACGACATTCTGGATGTGGTCCGGGAGGGGGGGATTCGAGCCCCTGTTCAGGTATACCGCGCCCTGGAGTTTCTTGTTACGACGGGGGTTGTGCACCGTATTGAAAGCATGAACGCCTACGTGGCGTGCGCGCATGAGCATGGCAATGAAGATACACCGTATAACAACGCGGTCGCATTTACGATATGCGATGACTGCGGTGTGGTATCGGAGATCTCGGTACCTGCAGCAGAGCGTACAATTGATGAGTTGGCCGAGAAGAGCGGTTTTATTCCAGATCGTACGGTTGTGGAACTTCATGGCCACTGTGCAAATTGCTCTGGTTCTATGGGATGATTTTGAGATGAGAGCTTTTTCAATAAGACTTTGTTTAATTGGGCTATTCTTAAGTTTTTCGTCGACTGCACAGGCACACCCTCACGCGTGGGTAGATGTTAAAGTCCAGATTTTATTTGATGATATGCAGCGCGCTTACGCTATCAAGCAAGAGTGGTTGTTCGATGATCTGTATTCGGTTTTTGTGACATCAGGTGCCGATATGGATGGTGATGGCCGTCCTGATCAAGAGGCCTTGGATGCTGTGATGAAGGAAAACATCGAGAACTTGAGGGAATTCGAATATTTCACTGATATCAAAAGTGGCGAGATGAAAATTCAATCATCGCGTGCGATTGATGTGACGACGCGTATGGAGGGTAAACGCCTGCAGATGACATTTACATTGCCTTTTAATGAGCCTGTGGCCGTCACTGATATGCCGCTGCAGTATGCGATCTATGATCCGACTTATTATGTTGAGATGGTTCATGCCGAGGTTGACGATGCGATTACTATGTCCGATGCACCTGAAGCCTGCCGTGCACTGCTGGAACAGCCTAATCCTGACCCTAATCAGGTTATTATCGCGTCATCCCTAAGCCAGACCCAGACTGCTGGTGATGGTCTTGGACAGTACTTTGCAGAAAAGGTCAGTATCGTTTGCAGTTAATGCGATTTGCGTTGTGTGTATTATTGTTAGCTGTCCTGACGACGGGGGCTTTAGGCACGGTGAATGCCAGCCTTGATGGTGCTCAAGCGTCGTCACAAAGCGAGCAGGTTTCAGAAATAAGCCTGATTGATCGTGTAAGTGTGTGGATTTATACCGAGCAACGAAAATTCCATCGGCTTTTGAATGATCATATGAGCCGCCTGGCAAGTAATCATGGGAACTGGGAACTCATCTGGTCGCTGATCGGTGTGAGCTTTTTGTATGGTGTGTTTCATGCCGCTGGGCCAGGGCATGGCAAGGCTATTGTCATTAGCTATCTCTTATCTCACCGCCAGACATTAAGGCGCGGTGTTGCTTTGGCCGTTTCTGCATCCATGTGCCAAGGACTGGTCGCTGTTTTGATCGTCTATGGCCTTGTTTATGTGATTGGCTGGTTACCCCGTGATACGCAACTCGCTGTCACATGGGGGGAGCGTGCCAGTTTTATTTTGGTCGCGTTACTTGGCGGCTACCTTGCGATGCAGGCATTGCGGCGTCTCTTTGCCAGGATACGCGGTGAAACTGTTCATGCGTGTTCTCATGGAACCACTTCGGATCATGATTCGTCCTGTGGGCATAGTCACGTGCCGACGATGGCGCAAGTTGAGGCGGCTAAAGACATCAAGTCTATGATTGCTGTCATCCTGTCGATTGGTTTGAGGCCATGCACAGGTGCTATCATTGTCCTGGTTTTTGCCAGTGTCACATCATTGCACTGGATTGGTATTGGTGCCGTTGTGGGCATGTCCGTGGGGACGGCGATAACCGTTTCACTTTTGGCCATACTCGCCGGCACAGCGCGGCATTATATGGAGCGGGCATCGTGGTTGAGCGGGCCGTACGTTTCGTACACCATTGATATTGTTGCTATTTTAGGCGGCTTTGTCATTTTGTTGATAGGCTTAACGCTGATATCTTCTGCATTTGGACAGCAGCATCCGATTATTGGGATGTGATGTAAGAAATTGATATTTGTCACTATCCCATTTTTTGGGACATAATATCTCGTTAATGTTGATTTTAATAAAGTAATATGCATTAATATGTTTAATTTACGGTGAGTCACAAAAACTTCAGAGGAAACCTTCATGAACACCCAGGCATCTTTAAAGACATCCGAGCCAGGTTCGGAAAAAGAAATCATTCAAGGTCTCGTTAAAAAGGCCCGTGCGGCGATGGCACTTTTTGCAAATGCAGATCAAGCGCGTGTCGACGAAGCTGTAACGGCATTGGCATGGGCAATTTACGAGCCCGTGCGTGCAAAGGAACTTGCTGAGCTCGCGGTTGAAGATACCGGTTTGGGAAATGTCGAAAGCAAAATCATGAAAAACACACGTAAGACCTTTGGCTGCTTGCGTGACTTGATGCGGGTTAAATCAGTTGGGATTATCGAAGAACTCCCGGAAAAGGGTTTAGTAAAGTATGCCAAGCCTGTTGGTGTGGTTGCTGCTGTAACGCCATCAACAAACCCAGCCGCGACACCTGTGAATAAAGCGATGTTTGCGATCAAGGGTCGCAACGCTGTGATCATTGCGCCATCGCCAGCGGGTTTGGGTACGACGACAAAGACCGTCAATTACATGCGTGCGGAATTGGAAAAGATCGGCTTGCCTGGCGATCTTGTTCAAGTGTTGCCGTCCCCTGTGAACAAAGAACTGACGCAACAGCTCATGAACCAGTCTGATCTGGTGATTGTGACTGGATCACAGAATAACGTGAAGCGCGCTTATTCATCAGGGACGCCAGCGATTGGCGTCGGTGCTGGAAACGTGCCCGTCATTATCGACGAGACAGCAGATTTCGATGATGCAGCTGAAAAGATCTGCATGTCGAAGATTTTTGATAACTCGACGTCTTGTTCATCTGAAAACTCGATCATCATTCTCGACAGTGTTTATGACGAGGCAATCGCCGCACTCAAGCGCGCGGGTGGATATGTCTGCAATGCAGATGAGAAGCAAAAAGTTGTTGATACGTTATGGGTCGACGGCCATCTCAATCGTCATGTGATTGCGAAAGATGCTTACGTTTTGGTCGACGTGTTCGAATTGGATCAAAATGCCAAAGGCAGCAAATTCTTCATGGTTGAAGAGGGCGTTGCAAATCCAGATAGCCCATTGATTGATGAGAAGTTGTCACTGGTTCTGACAGTCTATCGTGCCAAAGATATGGACGATGTTGTTGCACAGTTGAACACGATCTTGAATGTGTGTGGCAAAGGCCATTCGGTTGGCATCCATACGAACGTGCCTGAGCATGCGACGCGTTTGGCAGAAGAGATCGATGTTGTCCGCGTTCTCGTAAACCAAGCTCATACGTTTGGTAACGGCGGCGGATTTAACAACGGCCTGAACTTTACTCTCTCAATGGGTGGCGGAACGTGGGCGGGTAACTCCATCTCGGATAACCTGAACTATACGCATTTCATAAACATCACACATCTTGTCAAAACCATCGCCGAAGACAAACCCTCTGAGGAGGAATTGTTCGGTGGGTATTGGCAGAAGTTTGGGAAGTAATCAGTCATGAATTTCGAAGAATATGCATCAAAGCCGCTGCTTGCTGAAAGCGGGATCAAGGT
>CAWUWH010000046.1:0-7479 GCA_963926035.1 uncultured Rhodospirillales bacterium | reverse complement strand
AACCAAAACTGCAATGCCAATTATGCCCCAGCGTACATTCAAATGCTTACGCATTTTGGGCGTCAACGCTGCAAACGTGATGCCAATATCAGGTTGTGCGGCGAAAGTTGATGCGTTTACAGACCATGCATCTGGCCAGTCTGTCAGCTTCATATTGAAGGAAAGCTTTTTCCCAAGTCGCAAGACTTCAAACACGACGTCATCGCCCAGTTTTAATTTTCCGGCAACTTGAAGCAAACGTTCAAAAGTATCGATATTTGTGCAATGGACGTTCGTGATGATATCGCCTCTGGAAATACTCGCGCGCGATGCAGGCCCATAAACACTCACATCACGGACCAAAACGCCTTCCGTCGATGGAAGACCTAGGGCAGCAGCGATCCGCACCGAGTTTCCTTGGACTTGCATGCCCAGAAATCCACGGTCCTCAGCAAAGGACGTGGTGCTAAAAAGCATAAGATTGAGGACCGCAAGTACACCAACCCAGCTGCTGGTCCGCACGGTACGAAAATTATTCCTTATGGACGACGCCTTCCTCAACGATGAAACCTACGTAGAATCTAACGATTCCAATGCTTTGGCACAACCCCGATATCGATCAACCGCAGTGTTCATCTTTTGCGGGTAAAACGTCTTCAAGTGTTTGATCAACAATAAAGTCATCAAAGATGAGTTCATAATGTGTCACGATGCCATTTTCGAGTAATCTCAGCGCGATTTCGAAGTCTGGTTCTGAAATTTGCTCATCAGTCTCGAAGAAAGCCAGTCGGACTTTCCAGGCCTTTGCGTCCAACAATTTAGGATCGCCATTCAGGCCCTCACCGCCAATACTATCTGGTAAAATGAATGCAGATATTTTTTGAGCTCCTTCATCGTCGGTGCCATCAAAAGAAAATGTTTGGCCGGTACGCGCGCCTGATTTAACAAGATCAATCAACCATTCCGTCAGTCCGACATAAAACAATGTCCCCTTAGGCAACGGCATTTCAAAAGGTTTTGGTGTCACAAATTCAGCTTCAGCATTCGCATCATCTGTGCGACGCGCGCTCCCACTATACTGTTCGGGCTGCCCGTTGGTCTTGGCATTGCTCTCGAAGAAATAAGCCTGACCATCAAAACTCTCGCGCGCCTTAAAATTCATCTCGCGCTCAATGGCACCGCCGGCAACTGTTAGCATTGTCATAACGACTTGCTCGCTGACAACCCAACCTTCGCAAGTGCGCTCAATTTGCGAGACCGCTGCGCCGCGAAGTCCGTTGAAACGCGACGTCGGACTAGAGACAGACAATTCCATTTTATAGATGGCTTGATGCGCAACAAGATCCGCATGGGCATGTGTCGGTAAACCTGCACACGAAGTCAGAGCGAAGGGCGCAATTAAGGCACCTAGTAAAAGCTGGCGCGAAAAACCTGTCATCTGCACTCCTGGAAATACTAATTTGATAAGTGTCGAACTTATGTGAAGTCCCCGCCGGACAAAAGGTAAACTTGCCATGCCTCTTCACACGCTTTATCCCAATGCCTTGAGCTTTAGTATTAGCGTTAAGCGAGTGAGGCAGAGCGTGCGCGTCCTTTCAATCTTTGGCACCCGACCCGAAGCGATCAAGATGGCCCCTGTGCTATTGGCGCTCCGCGAACAAGGCGCGGATGCACGGGTATGTGTCACTGGTCAACATCGTGACATGCTGGACCAGGTGCTGGACCTTTTTGATATCACGCCAGATGTCGATTTAAACTTGATGCGGCCGAACCAAACGTTGCCGGGCTTAACATCAGCCGTGATCGACGGCGTGACTGACGCGCTCAACGCTGAAAAGCCAGACATGGTTCTTGTTCACGGTGATACGACAACAACCTTCGCTGCGGCCCTAGCTGCATTCTATCAACGCATTCCAGTTGGCCATGTTGAAGCCGGACTTCGGACCGGCGATATTTACGCCCCGTTCCCAGAAGAAGTAAACCGGCGTCTCACCGATAGTATTTCAACGCTTCATTTTGCACCCACCGAAGGTGCCAAAAGCAACTTGCTTAGCGCCGGAACCGATCCCGCATCCATACATGTTACGGGGAATACAGTGATCGATGCACTGTATATGACGCGAGATAAATTGGACACGGATCAGGCATTCCGCCAATTGATCCAAAACGATATCCCAACGCTCTCCGATGGCCGCCGCATGATTCTCGTAACCGGGCATCGACGGGAAAATTTTGGCGATGGGTTCGATCAGATCTGCCACGCCATCGCAGATCTTGCCACGCGGGATGATATCGAAATTGTCTACCCCGTGCATTTGAATCCAAATGTACAAAAGCCTGTGATGGAAATTCTGGGGCAAACGCCGAATGTTCATCTCATCGCTCCACTCGATTATCCGAGGTTCGTGCATTTAATGATGGCCGCCGACATTGTCATCACGGACTCTGGCGGCATTCAAGAAGAAGCCCCCTCGTTAGGGAAACCTGTTCTCGTCATGCGCGATGTGACAGAGCGCCCCGAAGCGGTTGATGCGGGTACTGTCAAACTTGTTGGCGCAGACCGGGCACGTATAGTCAGTGAAACAACAGCTTTGCTCGATGATAGAAGTGTTTATGAAAGCATGAGCCGGGCACACAATCCTTTTGGAGATGGCAAAGCGGCACATCGCATTGCGACGGAGGTTCTAAAATATGGCCTATAATCATGTGTGTGTTGTCGGTTTGGGATATGTTGGCCTGCCCACTGCAGCGGTACTGGCGAGCCGTGGCATCCGTGTCACCGGCGTCGACGTGAACCCAAAGACTGTTGCCAGCATTAACGCGGGGCAACCTCATATCATTGAGCCCGATCTTAATATGGTGGTTCATAGTGTTGTTTCTAAGGGTCAGTTATCTGCACGCATAGACCCCGTCGAAGCTGATGCATTTATTATCGCTGTGCCGACACCATTCGATGAGAATCATAAACCTGATTTATACTACCTTGAAGCCGCAACCCATGCGATCGCTCCCGTTCTTAAAAAGGGAGATTTGGTTGTCGTTGAATCAACGGTACCTATCGGGGCAACACAACAAGTTGCCTCGTGGCTTGCAGTAGATCGGCCTGACCTTAAAATGCCTGAGCTAAGCAATCCAACAGCAGCGCATGATATCTGCATTGCGCATAGTCCTGAGCGCGTATTGCCGGGGCGCGTACTTTTAGAGCTGGTCAACAACGACCGGGTGATTGGTGGACTTGGTGATGATTGCGCCGAGCGAACAGCCTCACTTTATGCCGTCGTTGTTGAAGGCGAGATGCACCTGACCACAGCACCAACAGCGGAACTCGTAAAACTCTCAGAGAACGCATACCGGGACGTAAACATCGCCTTTGCAAACGAACTGGCAAACGTTGCTGACCCCCTCGGCATTAATGTTCGTGATGTCGTTCGCCTCGCAAATCATCATCCGCGAGTAAATATTCTGAGCCCTGGCCCAGGTGTTGGCGGGCATTGCATTGCTGTGGACCCTTGGTTCATCGCAGCAACCGCCCCCAAGCGTACCCCTCTTATTCAAACGGCACGGCACGTTAACGACGCCCGGCCTGCAGTGATTGCAAAACAGATCGCATCTTTGACATCCGTTAAAAACGGTGCACCGATTGCGTGCCTGGGATTGAGCTACAAAGCGGATATCGATGACCTTCGAGAAAGCCCATCCATTCACGTCGTGACGGAGTTACGCAACCTCGTCGACAATCCAATCATCGTTGTTGAGCCTCATACCAAGGCACTACCTAAATCTTTGGTGGCACTTGCGGATACGCGTCTTATGCCTTTCGATGAAGCCGTTGCCGAAGCCGGTGCGGTTGTTCTGCTGACAGATCACAAGGCATTTTCGATTGGAAATGGCGAGGCTCTTAAGGGTAAAGATATTCTGGATACACGCGGCGCATGGTCAATCTGAATTGGCTTAATTTCTTTATCGACCTGACCGCTTCCGTCGTTCATCACCTCTATATTCAGGATCATTCTTCCGCCGGCGATCGGGCCCAAAATAATTTAGTGTCCAGATATATTGGCGCGGCTTTTCCAAGATTTCATGGATACGTTGATATATCTTTTTTGCTGATACCGGCTTTGCCAAAATTCATTTACGCCCGCATCTCGTGCGATTTCGACCCGCTTCATTTGCGTGTGCCCCGTCAACATGATGATCGGAACATAAGCATTCGGAGTATCATCGTTCGTGCGGAATTGTCTGGTAAATTCGATGCCGTCAATGGGCGAAATATTCCAATCTACGATGATGATATCTGCTGGAAAGTCCTCGAGAGCTTTATAGGCTTGTTCACCGTTTTCAGCCTCATAAACTTCAAGAATGCCGAGTGAATTAACGATTGTTCGCACTAACGTGCGCATGTGCTTGCTGTCATCAACGATAAGCAAATTCAATATCGAGGGCATAATCTATCATTAACGACCGTTCCAAGTCTTTCTTATGCAAAACACCAGATATTTTTTCGTGGACAATGTAGCTGGTCAAGACTTGAGACGCTTGTACCGCTCATCTAATCACCTATGCTTTTGGCAACTTTAGCAAGTCATGGATGAGATTAAAAAATGATTCAATTATACACATGGGGAACCCCCAACGGCCGCAAAGCATCAATCATGTTGGAAGAACTCGGACTTGAGTATCAAGCGCATGAAATTCACATCGGAAAAGGTGAGCAATTTACACCAGAATTTCTGGCAATTTCACCGAACAATCGTATTCCAGCAATCGTTGATGAAGACGGCCCAGGTGGTGAATCTTTAAGTGTTTTCGAATCTGGCGCTATTTTGGTGTATCTGGCTGAAAAAACCGGTTCTAAGTTGTTACCAACCGAAGCTCGTGCGCGCGCCAAGGTCATGGAATGGTTGATGTGGCAAATGGGTGGTTTGGGTCCAATGGTTGGACAAGCCCATCACTTCATGTTCAATCCAAAGGAAGTCGTTCCTTATGGGCAGAAACGCTATCACGAAGAAGCCAAGCGGCTGTATGGCGTCATGAACACCCAGTTGGGCAAAAACGAATATATTGCTGACGATGCATACTCGATTGCCGATATTGCTTGCTATCCATGGATTTCACGCTTCGAGCGCCATCAAGTGGACTTAAACGATTTCCCAAATGTGAAGCGTTGGTTTGAGCAACTGACTCCCCGTCCAGGCGTTGAACGCGGCATGGCTGTTCCGTTCGCAAATTAAAAACACAGATGGAGTATTGTCATGAGTGAACTAGAGCGCCCTGCTGTTAAACGTGTACGTGACGCTCTCGTTACATCTGGGGTTGGTGACAATGCATTGAATCTTGAGACATCTGCACGCAGCGCCCAGGCTGCCGCAGATGCCCTTGAATGTGAGTTGGGTGCGATCGTCAAGTCGCTGGTGTTCTGTATCGATACCCGGTTTGTGATGGCCCTCGTCGCGGGTGATCATCAGTGTATTGAAGATAACTTACCCAAAGCATTCAATATGAAAGGCAAAGTCCGCCGCCCACAGGCATCAGAAGTAAAAACCATCACCGGCTTTTCAATCGGCGGTGTTGCTCCTATAGGGCTTAATCATCCACTCCCCATGGTCATGGATGCCTCCCTCAAAAGGTTTGATAAAATTTACGCAGCGGCTGGTCATCCAAATTGTATATTTCCATCTAGTTTCAGTGCCTTGTCAAAGGCCACAGGCGCATTAATTTCCTATAACATCTCTACGCCCATGGAAGGAATCAGCGCGTATCGGCCGCCGATATCACGCTCAAAAACCTTCTCAAAATAGGTTTTCATTATTTTTCAAATAATACAGAGAGACCTATGCATAATTCTCCCACACAGCGCGACGATTTGCTATAACTTCATCATGGGAAAATCCTTTAAAACCCAGCCTGCGTTTTTTGTTTCCGCGACAGCGCTTGATCACCCTTCATTGCATGGCCTTGACGACACCGAGGCGGTGTTGGACTGGAACCACCTTGAAGCCTTGATGAATGAAATTGGGCCGTCCGAGCTATCCGCTTCTGACGCTTCTGCGCTCATTGTTGCTGGGTATCTGGTATAAACTGTCGGACGAGCAACTTGCGGCCAGTCTGGCACGGGATCTTCTGTTCCGGCGTTTTTGTCGGCTTGAGTTATCAGCGGATATTCCTGATGCGACGACGTTGAGGCGGTTTCGTCAGCAGCTTGTGCAATACGATTTGTGGGAGAAGCTGCTGGGCGAGGTCAACCGGAAATTGGAAGAGAAGCACATCGCCATGACCAAAGGTCGGATTAATATCATTGACGCCACACCGGTTGAAGCGGCGCAATCAGGTCCGGGCTCAGGCGGTGACGGCAAGGCGACGAAGGACAGCGACGCGGGCTGGCATGTGAAGCGGGACAGCCGTGGCAAGCTGAAATCGACCTATGGCTTCAGTGTGCATACGGGCGTTGATGAGGATGGTTTTATTCATCTCCAGACGGTGACGCCGGGCAATGTGCATGATAGTAGAGAGTGCGACATCTTATTATTGGGGGATGAGAGCGAGTTATACGCTAACGCTGCCTATAGCTCGGCAGAGACCCGGCACAAGCTGGCCAAGTTTGGGATTTCTGATCGTGTTCAACGCAAGGGCTATCGCAACCACCCTTTGTCGTTGACGGATCATGAGCGGAACAAGGAAATCGCTGTAACCCGTAGCGGCGGGGAGCGCCCTTTTGCCACCTACAAAAGGCTCTATGGCTTGGCTCGAACTCGGTTCATGGGGCTGGACAAGAACCTGACCTTCTACGGCCTGGCTGCATTGGTGCGGCGTCAGCGCATGCCATGGTGACCCGTATTGCAGGACGTCAAACCGTCGGCATGACAGAACTCATCGAAACATCCCGACAACTTTCAGAAAAATCTAAAGAGCTTCAGAACACTGCAAAGCAATTACGAATTATGAACGAACGCCTTAGGACCCTCGATGCGCAGAAAGATGACTTTCTAAGCCAGGTCAGCCACGAGTTAAGAACACCGATGACATCTAACCGTTCATTCTCAGAAATCCTCATGAATGATCCAGATATTTCAGAAACAGACAAAGCCCGATTTGTTTCAATCATTCAGGACGAGAGCCTTCGCTTCACACGCCTGCTTGATGAAATTTTGGATATCAGCCGACTGGAAGCGGGCATGTCACAGATCAAGCTAATGCCAATGGATGCCAATGATGCTGTTAAAGTAACAATTAATACGGTTTCCGGCATGACCCGAACCGCAGGTGTTAGCGTCAAAACTGATTTAGATGAAGGACCTGTGGATATTTTGGTCAACGATGACCGGCTTCGTCAGGTCATGATCAATGTGCTCTCGAACGCCATTAAATATAATACGGCATCTGAGCCGGAAATTTTCGTTCGTACAAAACGTGTAAACAATTCTGTCTTAATAGACATCATTGATAATGGTGGCGGCGTCCCGGCAGATGTCTCAGGATCCATATTTGATAAATTTACCCGCG
>CAWUWH010000045.1:0-4813 GCA_963926035.1 uncultured Rhodospirillales bacterium | reverse complement strand
CCAACTTACGGCCTTCTTCACAATAGTCGTGCGGAAGGTACCCAAGGGCGATGTTCTTTCCGATGGTTGGGCCGAAGGCTATGGACGTGGTGTAGGATCGTCGGCCTTGGCTGTCTATCAGAACTTCATTTGTCGCAGGATCGATGATCGGGCAGTTGCCGAGCATATATCGGGCCACGCCATCTTGGTCGATGTTATCGGTCACGATCATGGTGCAGAGGGTGGCAGGTTGGTGCTCGCGGTCGCGAATTTTTAGATAGGCGTCTTTGCCCTGGAAGTCGGCGGCTTTGACTTTTGGGCGGGCAAGGCCAGCTTCGACCAGATTGTATTCTGTCAGCAGGTCAGCGTTTTGCAGGCGGAGGCTCTTTTCGAGGCGTCGCGAATTGGCGTAGGTCTCAATGCCTACCGGCGTGATGCCAACGTCGCGGCACATGTCCCAAAGGGCGAGGCCGTAGGAGAGGGGGAAGTGAAGTTCCCAGCCTTGTTCGCCCACATAGGAAATTCGAAAACCCTTCACCGGTACGCCCCGCAACGTAAAGTCTTTGCAGGCAGCAAAGGGGAAATTCTCTATATCAAATCCCGCTGGATTATCAGCGAGCTTCTTAAGGTTCTCTCGAGCGTTGGGGCCCCAAATGCCAATGCAACCAAAGTGATCTGTCCGGTCTTCGACATGAACAGTCCATTCCTTATCTTGAGTCATGCGCCGCAGATACGTTGAATCCCGGTTGCCAGCGTCGGCACCATCGATGACACGAAAGCGATCTTCGCCTAAACGGAGCACGGTCAGGTCTGCTTGCACACCACCCCAGGAATCCAGGAAGTTGGTGTAGACACCTTTGCCAACCGGCGTGTCGCCCGCAACTTTCGATGAGGACACATATTCCATCAGGGTTTCTGCATCACGGCCCGACACATCGTAAATTGCGAAGTGAGACAGGTTGATCATGCCCACGTTCTCGGAAAGCTCGAGATGCTCTGCATTGGAGACGCGCCAGAAATGGCGGTTGTCCCACTCGTTCTCTCGCACTGGGACGCGGTCAGCGTATTTCTCTAACAGGGTCTCTTCATTGGATGCATATCCGTGGGCGCGTTCCCAACCGGATATCTCCATGAAGTAACCGCCCAATTCTTTCTCGCGGACGTAGGAGGGGGCGGACCGAAGGTTTCGTCCCTTGGAATAAGGTTCCCGGTTATGGACTGGCGGGTTATAAATTTTAAACGCGGTTTCGTAGCAGCGATCGTGAATGAAGGTTTCCGACTTTTGGATTGGATAATAACGGGCGTAATCAATCGAGTTATGATCGAACTCTGTTCGTCCATCCGTCATCCAGTCGGCGATCACCTTGCCCGTGCCGGGACCATCTTTAACCCAGACAGAAACGCCATACCAAAGCCCGCGCACGTCGGGTGATTCACCAATGGACGGGCCGCCGTCGGCAGTGACCTGCAACAAGCCATTAAAGGAATGCTTTTCGTTATAGCCTAATTCAGCGAGCACAGGCGTCAGTTCCATCGCGCGCTCCAATGGCTCCATGACTTGTTCTATATCGAGGTCACGTTGCGACGGGGAAAGACGTGCTTGTTCTTTTTCAAGCAAGTCGCGCGGGTGCACCATGCGAGGCTCGGTCTCTTCGTAGTAGCCCCACTCGATTTGACCGCCCTCGGATGTCAACGGATCGCCCGTGTCGCGAAGATACGCGGAGTTACCCTGGTCGCGCAGCAGCGGATAACCAATGTCTTTACCTGTCCCTTCGAACTCATTGAATGGCCCAAAGAAGGTCAGAGGGTGGTCGACGGGCATCACAGGCAGATCTTCTCCCACCATTTCTGCAATCAGGCGGCCCCAAAGACCCGCGCATACGACAACATGAGAGGTCTCTATATAACCGCGCTCAGTTTCAACGCCCTTGATGCGACCATTCTCAATATCCAGGCCCGTGCACGAATTGTTCGGGATCACCTCAAGCTTGCCGGTTGCTTCGGCTTCCTGGATCATTTCCCCGGTGACGACTTGTGACCTTGGCATCATCAAGCCTGCATCTGGATCCCAGAGCGCGCCTTGAATCATATTTTCTTCAAGCAAAGGCATGCGCTCTTTGGCCTCGGCGGCGGAGATCATCTCGACTCGGCTGCCGAATGCGCGACCAGAACTTACGCGCCGTTGTAGTTCAAGCATACGTTCGTCATCGTCTTTGCGGGCAACTTCCATGCCGCCGATGCGGGAGTACCGTCCGCGTTTCTCAAAGAAATTGATGCTGTACTTGGTTGTGAAGATCGTCATCTGGTCGTGCATGGTATTGAAACAGAAATCTGACGCATGACCGGTTGATCCGATATCAGTCGGAATGCCGGACTTGTCGATGCCGATGATGTTGTCCCAGCCTCGCTCGATCAGGTGGTGGGCAACCGACGCCCCTGTTATGCCGCCCAGACCGATGATTACGGCATCTGCTTTTTTCTGGAATTTCGACATTGATACGTCTCCACCTTAATTTTCTGAGCCATATGGCCCGCGTTCACTATCATAACCGGTAGAATTATATTGATACTACCGCTTGGCATTTCGCGACAATCAATGTCCCGGATTCGCCAATGCGTAATTGCCGAACTCTATTGCCCGGTTTAGGCTATATGAACTTTTTATCCAAACACCCCCTCCGGAGAATATAAAAATCATGTTGAGCGACTGGGAACCACCTAAATCTTTTAATGAATACAACCACATAAAGGTTAAACGATTGGCTGGCACGATCGGTGCTGAGATTTCTGGCGTGGATACGTCTGAGGATTTAGGCCAAGACGTCATTGATGAGATTACTGAAGCTTTAAACGAGCATCATGTGATCTTTTTTAGGGACCAGAACCTCGAACCTAAGCGCCAGGCGGCCTTTGCCGCACGATTTGGCTCCTTGATCCCTTATCCGATGGTTAAGGGCCTGGATGGCTCTGATGAGGTTGTGCCCGTCGTCAAAAATGCGGACGAGCGGGTGAACTTTGGTGGTATCTGGCATGCGGACACGACGTATCTAGAAAAGCCACCGATGGGGGCGATGCTTTATGCTGTTGAACTGCCGCCATATGGTGGGGATACACTTTTTGCGAACATGCACATGGCTTATGAGACATTGTCGCCAAGTTTGCAGGGGTATCTTGAGACACTGACCTTGATGCAGAATTCTGCAAAAGCTGAAGTCACACGCACACGTGAAGACCGGATTAAAGAAGATGGCGTTGAGCGAAAAGCACTGATTGCGGAGCACCCAGCCGTCATCACACATCCGCGGACAGGACGAAAAGCGCTTTATGTGAATTCCGGGCATACCGAACGTTTTAAAGAATTGACGTTGGAAGAGAGCGAGCCATTATTAAAGTTCCTCTATGCACACCAGACCCGGCCTGAATTTACGTGTCGATTTAATTGGACGCCGGGCTCCATGGCGTTCTGGGACAATTATGCCTCACAGCATAACCCAATTAATGACTACCACGGCTTTAGCCGTGTTATGCATCGGGTGACGATTGCGGGCGAAAAACCAACTTTAATAAAGGACTGACACCATGTCGATTACGGTTCCACCAACCGTCAATGCGCAGAGCTTTCTTGGGTATCCTGTACAAACAGATTTAGATACCCTCAAGGCGCACGTTGCGGTGCTTGGTATTCCTTTTGGGAAACCTTATTCAGCGCAAATGATGGCAAACGATCAGAGCAATGGCCCGGCAGCAGTACGTGCCGCATCGCGGCGTATTATGATGGACACAGATCGATATGACTTTGATCTCGGCGGACCAGTATTTGACGGTCGTGATATCAAGATTGTCGATTGTGGAGATGCCGCATCCGATATGAATGATCATGACGCGCATTACCGCAATGCCGAGGCAGCTATCCGTAAGATTGTTGCTGCCGGCGCTATGCCAATCGTGATCGGTGGTGATCATGGTGTACCAATACCGGTGTTCCGAGGGATCGAAGCTTTGGGGCCAATAACTTTGGTTCATGTCGACGCGCACCTTGATTGGCGTGACGACTATAATGGGGAGCGCGAAGGCTATTCGAGCCCAATCCGCCGTGCCGCTGAATTAGATCATATTGGTGAGATTTTCCAGTTGGGTATGCGAGGCGTTGGCAGCGCCCGCCTGGAAGAGGTCGAAGCTGCACAAGCTTACGGGGCACATATTTATACTTCGTATGATGTTCATGATCAGGGAATTGAAAAGATTCTGGCTCAGATACCAGATGGCGATAACTACTATCTGACGATCGACGCAGACGGGGTTGATCCGTCTGTTATGCCAGGAACATTGGCATTGGCACCTGGTGGGCTTGATTGGTTGCAAATGCGAAAGCTGATACACGGTCTTGTGAAAAAAGGCCGCGTCGTTGGTATGGAAATTGTAGAGATAGCGCCCATCAACGACGTGAACCAACTGACCTGTATCGCGGCGGGACGGATGATCGTAAATCTGGTTGGAGCTTCGGCAAAAGCAGGGTACTTCGATTAAAGTTAGGCTGAAGAAAGTGGATGTTTTTCGATCGTTTCACGAAGCAGATGCGATTATTAATTTGGGGGCTGACCCAGATAACTATCTCAAATAACGTTTAACCCATTGTCTTATCAGCAACAATTGGTCTGACAGGTTACTGTTGTTTAAACGCCACTCACATTCCTTCAAATATAGGCCGAATTGAGCCTTTGGGACACCGTTGAATTTACGCATGTGACGCTTTGCCTGGTTCCAGAAATTCTCGATACCGTTGATATGGTTGTGGGCATCTGCAAAAAGTACAGAGTGGTTAATTCTGAAATGC
>CAWUWH010000044.1:0-45854 GCA_963926035.1 uncultured Rhodospirillales bacterium | reverse complement strand
CATAAAGTGATCGATTGGTTTTCCGAAGCGGCACAGCTTCTGCGCCCGTTTGACCGCGTGTCACCGCCTGAACAGTGTCCTTTGCCCGCAACAATGCGTGCTCGGATAATTCTGAAGCGTGGGCGTAACCTGTGGCTTCGCTAGATACCGCGCGAAGGCCAAAACCCTGCGCTGTGTCAAAGCTGGCACTCTTCACCCGGCCGTCATCAAACACGATGCTTTCAGACTGACGGTATTCCAAAAATAATTCCCCATCATCAGCATTCGCCAAGGCATCATCAGTAATGGCTTCAGCTTTTTCTCGTGTCAAAGAAGTATCTGTAAAGAATAAATCATCTGTCGTAGCAATATCGGTCATTGGCGAGCCTCCAGCTTTACGTTAATGATTAAACTGCATAAACAGCCTACGTGCATGTAATATAGGTTTGGAAACGGTCGTTGACGAGGTCGAGATCGAAAAATGATTTTTAAAGAACATCCTTTACGCTCAGAACTCGCCGCCGAGATGAATGCGCGCCCCCACGCGGTGATATCTACACCTTCGCAAATATCGCACATTGCATGTGTCACAGGTGAAGAAAAGGCAGATGCAGACCGCGATCATCTCGCAAAATTATGTCAGACCTTTAAAATCGCACCGCCAGCAACGTCAGATTCTCAATTTGACGCTGACTTTGGGCCATTTCGACTTAAGTGGGAACGCCATACTGAGTTTTATACATACACACTAATCAAGGAAGGGTCTATTGAGCAGCCCTTCAAGGGATGTCCAATCAATGACGTCCCTGCTGATTGGTTAAGTGATCTTCCCGGAGACGTTCTAACGGCTTTACACATCTCGATAGAGACGGGAGAGAAACCCGAACGTGCTGGTGCCGAATTGAACGGATTGTTCGACAACAACTCGCTGGTTGGCGGAAATATTGTCGATAACCGGGCAACATTATGGACCGACTATCAAATACATAGCGACGGCTATCTTCGATTTCTGATTAGAGAGTCCAAACTCAGTGCGCCGTCGCTAGGCCGGCTGGTTCAGCGTCTTAGTGAACTGGAAACATACCGAATGATGGCAATGCTTGCGCTGCCACTGGCACGTAATGCCCGCCCTCAAATAGCAAAACTAGAACAAGATCTCAGCGATATTTTGCAAACGCTGGCATTCAGCGATGGCACCGACGATGAACAAAGACTTTTAGAACAGTTATCAAAAGTTGCGGCAGAAACAGAAAGAACATCTGCTTCACTAAACTATCGGTTTAGTGCGTCTCGTGCTTATCAGGAACTCGTGATGCAACGAACTGAAGCCATGCGCATCGATCGGATCCTAGGCTTGCAGCCCATGACCGATTATATGCTGACACGATTTAAGCCAGCGATGGAGACCCGGGACAACCTTGCCCGGCGCATCGAAACACTAAGCCGTCGCGTTGCACGTGCAAGCGATCTTCTCCGAACGCGTGTTGACGTCGCACTCGAGGCACAAAATCGTGATTTACTCCAATCTATGGATAGCCGCGCCAAGCTACAATTACGTCTTCAGCAAACCGTTGAAGGTTTGTCCGTCGTGGCTATCAGTTATTATTTGGTTGGCCTGCTCGGATATATTATTAAAGGCTTATCTTCCGAGAACATCATCCCCATTAAATCTGATGTCGCACTAATGTTAATAATCACACCGGTCATTCTTGCTGTCTGGTGGGGTGTCCGCCGAGCTAGAAATGTCGTCATGAAAAGGCAAAAAGACGAGAGCACGTCTTAATTCATCATAATTCACTCACGCACATTGCCCCTTGTCATCTGCTAAACGCTCTCATATACAATTAGCCTACGTGGTGATTTGTCCGACCGGCTTGCGGCCACGCTAAATAAACCCGCTAAAAGGTCTTGGTTCGACGAAGCCCCTGGCATGACTGTCTGGGTTATTTTTTGGACCAGGGCCCCAGAAATAGAGCTTCCAATGAGCGACTATAATTCTCAAGAAAAATCATGGCGCACGGCAACGCAGCTTGTTCGTGGCGGCACGGCGCGTTCATCATTTGAAGAAACGTCAGAAGCTATCTTTCTAACATCCGGCTATGTATACCCTAGCGCCGAAGAAGCAGAGACCGCCTTTAAAGGTAACAAAGAACGCTACATCTATTCCCGATACGCAAACCCCACGTTGTCTATGTTCGAAGAACGCCTAGCGCTCCTCGAAGGCACGCGTTATTGCGTATCTACATCGACTGGCATGTCATCTGTTTTTGCGGCACTCACTTCACAGTTAAAATCTGGGGACCGGGTCGTTGCATCACGAGCCTTGTTTGGATCATGCCTCTATATCATTGCTGACCAATTACCAAAGTTTGGCATTGAAACAGAACTCGTTGACGGCACTGACTACGCTGCTTGGGAGAAAGCACTCTCAAAGCCGGCAAATGTTGTTTTCTTGGAAACACCATCAAACCCATGCCTTGAAATTATTGATATACCCAAGATTGCTGACCTCGCCCATACAGCAGGCGCGAAACTTGTTATCGATAATGTTTTTGCAACGCCTGTCTTACAAAAGCCCATTGATTTGGGTGCTGATATTGTCATTTATTCAGCAACGAAGCACATCGATGGCCAAGGGCGAACACTTGGCGGCGCAATCCTCACGAATGATGATGAATTTATCGAAGATCATCTTACCCCTTGGATGCGGCACACGGGCCCAGCGCTCTCACCTTTTAATGCATGGGTGTTGCTTAAAGGCCTCGAAACATTAACTGTCAGAGTGCGTCAACATTGTGAGAACGCCTTAAGGGTTGCGACGTTCCTTGAAGGCCATCCAAAAATTGAACGGACCCTTTATCCAGGTTTGGAGAGCCATCCTCAATTTACACTCGCGAATGAGCAAATGCCTGGCGGATCAAGCCTTATCACTTTTAAAGTTAAAGGCGGCAAGCCGGGTGCATTTGCGATGCTGAATGGGCTTAACATCATCGATATTTCTAATAACCTCGGTGATACGAAAAGCTTAATCACGCACCCTTCAACAACGACACATCAACGGTTGAGCGACGATGAGAAATCCGCACTTGGAATATCTGACGGCCTTGTCCGTTTATCCGTTGGCCTTGAAGATGCAGATGATCTGATTGAAGATCTGCATCAGGCACTTTCAAAGGCTTAGCCGCAAGATTGTTAAGTCGCAGTTCGTGGAAGGTCGTTGAGTGATGCGGCGACAGGGCCTGGCTTACCAGAGCCAATAGTCGCACCGTTTAACTGAACGACGGGTCTAATATTAAGGCTTGAGGTTAGAAAAACCTCATCGGCCTCAATTAGCATCTCTGGTGTTATTGATACCTGCTCGATATTAAACGCACCGATCACGCATCCACGCATGATACCTGGTAATGCGCCGTCAGAAACTGGCGGCGTCATTATCTGGTCATCTTTTACACAGAAAATATTTGAAGACGTTGCTTCTGCAATATGTCCGCGCGTATTCAGCATGATGGCTTCTTCTACATCCGCTTTATCAGCTTCAAGGCGCGCTACAATCGCATCTAAATAGTTCGTACTTTTGATCGATGCCAATGGGGATAATTCATTGCGACGTGTTGATTCTGTAATGATCGCACGTATCGGTAAATTAGCCCCAACCTCACTAGCGTTTGTAAAAATGATATACGTTAACTTTGGCTCAGCTGGCGGCAGCACACCGCGCAAGCCTGAACCCCTTAATAGTGTAATGCGCGCTGAGCCTTCGGTAACGTGCTCCGCACTCAAAATATCGTTGATCGCAGATCGCCATATTTTCGTATCTGCTACAAATGGAATGCTAAGAACTGAAGCGCTATGTTCAAGCCGAGATAGATGTTTTTCCAATCTAAGCGGTTCACCATCAATAATCGCGATTGTTTCAAAAATTCCATCGCCGAGTGTAACGCCTCTATCATCAGCATCAATTGCGCCCGCTGCATTCACGATATCACCGTTGCGCCATATCTTCATAATGCCTGCTCACCCGAGATACTCGCCAAAAGAGGATTTATCTTTGTTCTCATTTCTTCGTATTCAGAAGCCGGCTCACTATCTGCAACGATACCTCCACCAGCATGGGCAGAAACCGTATCGCCTGAAACCGTCAACGATCGAATAATGATGTTTGAATCCATTGCGCCATCAAGCCCCGCCCAGAAAACACTTCCGCAATATGCGCCTCGCTTGGAGGGCTCTAATTCATTAATAATTTCCATCGCTCGGATTTTTGGAGCACCCGTAATCGACCCCCCTGGGAACGTGGCACGGAAAAGATCAACAACATCAAACCCAGGTCGCAATCGGCCGACCACTTCAGACACAAGGTGATGAACACTTGTGAATGTCTCAAGTTCACAAAGAGCGTTAACGCCAACACTGCCTATTAATGCGATACGCGAGATGTCGTTTCGAAGCAGATCAACAATCATTAAATTCTCGGCTCGATCTTTCTCACTTTCAGTCAATTCTACCGCAAGGGCTGCATCTAATTCAGGCACATCACCACGCGGCCGAGTTCCTTTAATGGGGCGCGCAGATATCCTTCCTGATGCATCAAGGCTGATAAATCGTTCTGGCGATGCACACAGAAGTTTGTTCTCTTCACCGCAGGACACATACGCAGCGAAGGGGGCTGGCGTTGCCCACCTAAGCCGCCGATATAAAGTGAATGGGTCTAGTGTTTCAGGCAGTTGCGTCATTACACGCGCCGTTATGTTTGCTTGAAAAATATCCCCTGCATAAATGTAGTCGATCGCTTTTTGAACAGCATCTTCATAAGCTTGGCGATCTAGTTCCCATTCCCAAGAGGCAACAGATGAGTCCGTTAAGGCTGGCAGAGTTGGAATATCTGACATGCGTTCAGCCATCGCTTCGATGCGGCGCATTGGCGAAGACCGGCCCGGACCAATATCAGATGCAACGATCCAGGCACGACGTTCAAATGTATCGAAGGCAACGATCGTATCGTAAAGTCCAACCCCAATGCTTGGGAATTCGTTTCCCCCTTTATGCTGGGGCAGGTCTTCGATCAAACCGCCGAGCTCGTAACCTAAGAAGCCACAGATTCCTGTCTGAAATGGCGGAATTGTGGGGTCTGTTTCAAGTCGTTCAACATGTATCATTGATCGCATTTTAATGAATGGATCTTCTACGAAGCGCCCTTCCGCATCACCAACAATGACCTCGACGGGGTCGACGGCTAAAAACGCGTAACGACCACGGCCACCACCTTCATCTGCGCTATCCAAAAGCACCGCAACAGGGTCGCCGCTGAACGGTTGAAAAGCCGCAAGTGGATCGACATAGGGAATTTCTTTGGTCGTTGGCTTCGCCATTCCCTATCCTAATATCAAACTGATTATCTAATTAGAAAGCGTCGCCTAAGACGCGGTCAGGCGGCGCATGTCCATCCACAAAGGTTTTGATATTGATCAAGACCTTCTCTCCCATGTCGATACGACCTTCCTGGGTGGCAGAGCCCATGTGAGGAAGAAGAACTACATTATCTAAGGCTAAAAGCTTTGGATTTACCGCTGGCTCATGCTCAAAAACATCAAGACCGGCGCCAGCAATCTCGCCGTTTGCCAATAGACGGGTGAGTGCATTTTCATCAATGATTTCACCACGCGCTGTATTAATGATAACCGCATTTTCGCGCAGTAACTTCAATCTCCGCGCAGAAAGTAAATGGTATGTCGCAGGCGTATGTGGGCAGTTCACAGACACGAAATCCATTCGTGCCATCATCTGATCAAGGCTTTCCCAATACGTCGCTTCAAGTTCGTTCTCTATATCTTCATGTAACTTACGGCGGTTATGGTAGTGAATGGAAAGACCAAATCCACGAGCACGGCGCGCAACAGCTTGGCCAATCCGCCCCATACCAATAATTCCAAGCCGCTTACCATAAATTCGATGTCCAAGCATCCAGGTTGGCGACCAGCCGGGCCAATCCCCATTTCTGAGGCCACGCTCGCCTTCGGTCAACCGGCGGGACACAGCCAACAGCAAGGCCATTGTCATATCTGCTGTATCTTCGGTCAGGACATCCGGCGTATTCGTAACGGTAATACCGCGCTGTCGCGCTGTTGCTAGATCGATGTGATCAACGCCCGCGCCATAGTTTGCAATCAGACGTAACTGTTCACCAGCTTGGCTGATAATCTTAGCATCAATGCGATCTGTAACTGTTGGCACCAATACATCGGCTACCTTCACAGCTTCCGCTAATTCAGAGGCATTCATCGGATGATCATCGAGGTTTAATCTAACATCAAAAAGCTCCATCATCCGCGTTTCGATCGCGTCAGGTAGCTTCCGGGTGACAACAACAACAGTTTTTGATCGTGGCATGTTTTTGCCTTTTTTCAGCGCATTTACATCTGTGGCCATAGCAATCAGACGCGGGCTTGTCCAGCAACTTGACCCGGCGGGCACATATGGCGATAAACACGTATGAATATACTTATAAATTGTTTTCGAGCTTTAGTGCTTTTAGGTTTTTTTTCAATAGGGCTAACCATAGCGCCTATAGAAACGACGAATGCCCAAACCCAGAGTACAGGCCTTCCGCTTCCACGCTTCGTTAGCTTACGCGCAGCAGAGGTAAGTTTACGTACCGGGCCTGGTGTGCAGTATCCTGTCGAGTGGATTTTCCAGCGCGAATCGCTTCCGGTAGAGATCATCAAAGAGTACCGCACATGGCGACTCGTTCGTGACTGGGAAGGAACGCAAGGTTGGATGCACCAAAGCATGCTTTCTGGTAAGCGTACTTTTCTTGTAACCAACAAGGCACGAACAATCCGCACAAAGCCGGAAGCTAAAGGCAATGCTGTTGCTGTTGTAGAACCAGGTTCAGTTGGCGAAGTCCTTGCTTGCCCAGAAAGCAGTGGCTGGTGTCAGGTCCGCATTAAAGGCTTAGAAGGTTGGCTTCGTCGCGTTGATTTTTGGGGAACATCCAGGAATGAGGCTTTTGAATAAGCTTAACAATATTATTTATAAGAAGTCCTTCGTGAGCGCTTCACGCGCAACCTCAGAGATCAAAGCTATGTGTCCATATTTGGGATGCCCAATGCCAAGCAATACCCGTTGATCTGGTTTCTTGAATTTTACAATTTGCGCATCTGTGAATGGAAAGTGGATAAACTGGACCGATGAAGCTTTACCATCAGCTGTTGTCCGGTCCACATCTTCCTCTGGCACACCTAATACCTGTTCATCACCAAATTCGAATGTAATTGTTTCTTCGACACCGCCTAATCCCGCTAAGAAAGACTGGCGACGAACTTCGTCATCAATTTCGAACATTAATGTTGCGACCAGCTCCTTACCCTTAGGGATAAGTGGGTTATAGGCACTTAATTCATCGGTGATCTGCGCTTCACCACCTTTTTCAATGAAGAGCATTTCGTGGACTTGATGCCACATTGTTTCATAGCTTTCGAAATAGAAAGTGGCATCAGGCCCACAAGAAATACGCCGATCGCGCTTCGTTGCAGACATTGCAGTACGGCGCTCTTTTCGGTCTTTAGCATACTCTTCCATCGGAATGATATCTGCTGCGGACAAACTTGTTCTTTCCATAATCAAATTCCAAATATTCTTAATGGCTTAAAGGTCATATGCGCGGGCAATGAGCTCAATAGGGTGCTGGACACTTTCGATACCATCCGTTGGTTTTCCCAACATATCAATTCCTTGAACGATATGGTCCCTGGCAAGTGGGCATTCAGAAAGGATGTATTTGTTCTCGGCATCCCCTGCCTTACGCGCCACAGGCTTACCTACTTTGATGCCAACATCAAAATTCTCTTTCATGATGCCCCATGACCCTCCGTGTCCAGAACAACGTTCTATAACAGTGAGATCAAGGTCAGGGATGAGGCGAAGCATCTCAGCTGCCTTCTGGCCCATGTTCTGGGCGCGTGAATGGCACGAAATATGAACCGTGACGCCACCTTCTAATGCGCCTAGTCCATCAACCATGCCATTGTTTTTGGCAATTAATACAATGTATTCGGTAACATCAAACGTTACGGCACTTAATTTTTTGACGTTTACGTCATCCGTCACAATGAGCGGCCACTCAAACTTGAGCATCAGTGCGCATGATGGAACAAGGGCTATAACGTCGTACCCTTTTTCTATCCAGGGCGCTAAATCAGCAGCGGTTGTTTTTGCATTTTTGGCAACAGCCTCTATATCGCCTTGCTCGAGTTGCGGCATCCCGCAACAGCGTGGATAAACAACTTCTGTCTCTACGCCATTTTTTGCCAATACAGCCTGAGCGGCTTCGCCTATTTGAGGGTTGTTATAATTAGCGAAACACGTTGCATAGAGCACAGCTTTGCGGCCAAAGGCAGGCGCAGCTTCATTAATTTCAGATTGGTTAGTGCGTTCAGAAAAAGGGATAGCTGCAAACGGTGGTAAAACAGCTTTTTTATGAATACCAAGCGCGCTTTCCATGATCGGGCGGGTCACTAAATTCCCACACTTTCCAGCCCAATTCGCAAGACCGGCGACCTTACTGGCAATTTCACCATTTCGGTCAGTCTTCGTTAGTTGCTTTGCCGTAAATGGAACACCACCTTTTTTATGCTCAATCGCTCGGTAGCGGAGCATCAAATGCGGGAAGTCCAAGTTGAATTCATGCGGGGGAACGTAAGGGCATTTAACCATGAAACACATGTCGCAAAGTGTGCAGGCATCTACGATTGGCTTGAAATCTTTGCTATCAACAGAATCCAATTCACCTGTTTCAGCGTCGTCAATCAGATCGAAGAGGCGAGGAAAACTGTCGCACAGATTAAAGCAGCGCCTGCAACCATGACAGATATCAAAAACCCGACGAAGCTCTTCATCAAGTTTTGCTTCGTCATAAAAATTTGGTTCCTGCCATGCAATGGGATGGCGGATGGGTGCTTCTAAACTGCCTTCACTCATAAACCTGCTCCTGATCTCATTTTATATGCCGCGGCATCGTAAAGGGGGGCAATTGCCCCCCTTTAAAACTTAAATCACATTCAAAATGCGTTCAATCCATTGCATCCAATGCTTTTTGGAAACGGCCTGCATGCGACTTTTCAGCCTTTGCCAGCGTCTCGAACCAATCAGCAATCTCATCAAGACCTTCTTCACGGGCAGTTTTGGCCATGCCTGGGTACATATCTGTGTACTCGTGTGTCTCTCCAACGATCGCTGCCTTCAAGTTCAGGCCTGTATCACCAATAGGCTCGCCTGTTGCGGGATCACCAACCTCTTCCAAGAACTCAAGGTGACCATGCGCATGGCCAGTCTCACCTTCAGCTGTTGAACGGAAGACAGATGCTACATCGTTGTAGCCCTCAATATCAGCCTTTTGTGCGAAATAAAGATAACGACGGTTCGCTTGTGATTCGCCGGCAAATGCGGCTTTCAGGTTTTCTTCTGTCTGAGTTCCCTTGAGGGACATATGATCCTCCTTGAAGTGTTAATCGATCCGTATTTTATAATACTTAATAGGGCGGCAAGCCCATGCACAGCAATAATATGCCGCTCCACCTAGAACATGTCAATACGCTGGAATGATTCTAAAGAGAATTCCGCAGATTAGTCTTCTCTAACCCTAACAACAACATCGACGCGAGATATCCGAACGCCTTTAGGCGGCAAAGGCAAACTTGAAACAACGACATCCTCAGAAGAAATGTCTTCCAGGTGCCCATCGCTTTCGAAATAAAAATGATGATGGTCGCTCATGTTTGTATCAAAATATGATCGCCCAGCATCGATGGCAATTTCGCGCAGCAACCCTGCCTGCGTGAATTGATGTAGTGTATTATATACTGTCGCAAGAGATACAGAGACCCGCGCTTGAACCGCTTCATTGTGGAGCATTTCCGCACTCACATGACGGTCACCACTCATAAACATCAATTTTGCAAGCGCGATACGCTGACGTGTAGGACGCAAGCCTGCATCTCTTAACTTTGCAATTATTGATGTTAACCGTTTCTCAGCCATATTTTTTCTACATCAGTGATTTTTAATAAAGGGAAGGGCCAGCAATCAAGACGATTCATCTGCTTCAGGACTTGGTACACCGATGATGTTATATCCACCATCAACATACTGGACGGAGCCTGTGACCATTTTCGACAAATCTGAAAGCAGGTAAAGTGCTGACCCACCAATATCATCAAGTTGCACATTGTCACGCATGGGCGCGTGTTGTTCGTTCCACCTGAAAATATGCCGTGCGCCAGCGATAGCACTTCCAGCGAGCGTCCGCATTGGGCCTGCAGATATTGCGTTAACGCGAATATGATCAGGACCAAGATCAGATGCCAGATAACGGACACTTGCTTCCAGTGCTGCTTTGGCGACGCCCATCACATTGTAGTTTGGCACAACTTTTTCAGCGCCATAGAATGAAAGAGCGATCATGCTACCGCCATTCTTCATATGCGGCGCAGCATGACGGGCTAGCGACGTGAATGAATAGCAGGAAACATCCATCGTACGCTGGAAATTATCACGCGATGTCTCAACGTATTTGCCTTTTAGTTCATTCTTATCGGAATAGGCAACTGCATGAACAATAAAATCGATGGACCCCCACGCATCTGCGCAAGCCCCAACAGCTGCTGCAATCGATGCTTCATCCTCGACATCGCACTGAACCACAATTTTCGACCCAATACCCTCAGCAAGAGGGCGGACGCGACGCTCAATAGAGTCATTTTGATATGTGAAAGCTAATTCTGCACCGTGTTGCGCTAATACACTTGAAATGCCCCACGCAATTGATCGGTCGTTTGCGACACCCATAATGAGCCCGCGCTTTCCTTGCATCAAATTAGATTTGAGTCTCGATAAGCTCTTCATGTCAGCTTTTTTTTGCTCGTTCACAGGATTAACCTTCGAACCGTTTAAATGCTAAAGTCGCGTTCGTACCGCCAAAGCCAAAGCTATTTGAAATAACACAGTTCAAATTCGCATTATCAATACGCTCACGAACAATATCTGCCTCACCGGCTTCTGGGTCCAAATTCTCAATGTTCGCCGACGCGGCAATAAAGTCATTATTCAACATAATCATCGAATAAATGGCCTCATGCGCACCGGTTGCACCTTGTGAGTGACCCGTCAGGGACTTCGTTGAGGAAATCTTAGGCTTGTCTGCAACAAATACTTCCAGAATAGCTTTAAGCTCTGTCATATCGCCAGCAGGCGTGGATGTACCGTGTGCATTAATATAATCCACTTTGGTATCGCCCAGGCCTTCCGTTGCAATTTTCATGCAGCGCCGTGCACCTTCACCAGATGGAGCCACCATATCAACACCATCAGATGTTGCGCCATAGCCGACGACTTCACCATAAATCGTCGCGCCACGTGCCTTGGCATGCTCTAGTTCTTCGAGAACAACCACACCCGCTCCACCAGCGATAACAAAACCATCACGGTCTGCATCAAACGCGCGCGAAGCACGTTCCGGAGAGCCATTATACTTCGAAGACAAAGCCCCCATTGCGTCAAATAGAACAGTGAGCGTCCAGTGCAGCTCTTCCGCGCCACCCGCCAAGACAATATCCTGCTTACCCCACTGGATAAGTTCGGTACCATTTCCAATGCAGTGGGCACTGGTTGAACACGCCGAAGATATTGAATAGCTCAAGCCTCGCATATGGAATGCTGTCGACATATTTGCTGAAATTGTTGAGCACATCGCTTTAGGTACTGCATAAGGGCCTACTCGCTTAGGTCCTTTATCTCGCGTGATATCAGCTGCCGCAATTTGCGCCGATGTTGACGGCCCACCCGAACCAACAACAAGTCCTGTTCGTTCACTCGTCACCAGAGATTCGCTTAAACCAGCGTCTGCAATAGCCTCTTCCATCGCGATGTAACAGTAAGCCGCTCCATCACCCATAAATCGGCGAAGTTTGCGGTCAATCCGTTCGTCCATATCTATTTTGGGCGCGCCATGGAGATGCGAGCGAAACCCAAGCTCCGCATATTCCTCACAATGGACGATGCCAGAACGACCTTCACGCAAACTGTCCGTCACCTCAGTGACGTTATTGCCGATGGGCGATACAATGCCCATTCCCGTGACTACGACACGTCTCATAGAACCCTCGCTCTTTTTTACTCTTCTGCGTTAAACAGTGTGACTTTAAGGTCTGCAGCTTCATAAGCAACATTACCATCAACCTTCATAACACCGTCAGCAATGCCCAACGTAATCTTCCTGCTCATCACTCGCTTAATATCAATGCGATACTCAACGAGTGATTTATCTGGCGTAACTTGGTCCGTAAATTTTACCTGCCCCACACCAAGTGCGCGACCGCGGCCTGTTGCGCCGGTCCAGCCAAGATAGAACCCAACCATCTGCCATAAAGCATCAAGACCTAAACATCCTGGCATCACGGGATCGCCTTGAAAATGGCAATCAAAAAACCAAAGATCCTTGCGGACATCCATCTGAGCTACTGCAAAGCCTTTGTCGTATGTGCCACCCGTCTCAGATATCTCTGTAATACGATCGAACATAAGCATTGGTGGCGATGGCAACTGTGCATTGCCGGGCCCAAAAAGCTCTCCACGGCAACATTGCAACAAGTGATCATATGCGTAACTAGATTTTTTCGACAAAGCCCGTACCTCACAAATTCATAAATACGTCTCAGGACTAAATGCCCGAGTAATCTATACAGTGCATCAATAAGCGAAATCTGATTGTGGTGCACGAAAAAAGACTTGCGATAACACTCATGTCTCAATTTCAGTAAATACAAAAACAGGGCAGCAGTCCAATGACTGCCGCCCTGAGAATATTTTACGATAACGGATTATGGCCGCTTTTTACGCTCACCAACTTCCTCAGTCATGTCTTCACCTGTTTCTTGGTTAACAACACGCATGGAAAGCTTCACCTTACCACGATCATCAATTCCAATAAGTTTCACTTTTACAGCGTCACCTTCGTTAACGACGTCAGAAACTTTCTCAACACGGCCTTCAGCCATTTCTGAGATGTGTACGAGGCCATCACGTGGGCCCAAGAAATTTACGAATGCACCGAAATCAACGGTCTTAACAACTTTACCGTCATAAATGACACCCACTTCTGGCTCCGCAACAATGTCACGGATCCAAGCCGCAGCGCGATCACCAGCTTCTGCATCAACAGCAGCAATCCGAACTGAACCGTCATCTTCAACATCAATTTTGACGCCCGTTGTTTCACAGATTTCACGAATGATCTTCCCTCCAGGGCCGATGATATCGCGAATTTTTTCTGGATTAATCTGCATTGCTGTCACGCGCGGCGCATTACCGCTCACTGAATCACGTGAGTTAGATAATGCTTTCGACATTTCATCCAGAATATGAAGACGGCCTTCTTTAGCCTGCTCAAGAGCAATTTTCATTATTTCTTCGGTGATCGACGTGATCTTGATATCCATCTGCAAAGACGTCACACCTGTCTCAGTTCCAGACACTTTGAAGTCCATGTCACCGAGGTGATCTTCGTCACCGAGGATGTCTGAAAGCACTGCATAACGCTCGCCTTCTTTGATAAGCCCCATCGCGATACCAGCAACTGGGCGTGCAAGTGGCGCACCCGCATCCATAAGAGACAACGAAGTGCCACATACGGTTGCCATAGATGATGAACCGTTAGATTCAGTAACGTCAGAAACAACGCGAACTGTGTATGGGAACTCTTCTTTTGACGGCATGACTGGATGCATTGCACGCCAAGCCAATTTACCGTGACCGACTTCACGACGGCCCGTGAAACCAAATCGTCCAGCTTCACCCACTGAGAAAGGAGGGAAGTTGTAATGGAGCATGAAGTTTTCACGATAATTTTCGGCTAGGCTATCGATGATTTGCTCATCTTGACCTGTACCCAGCGTTGTCGTGACCATGGCTTGAGTTTCACCACGTGTGAACAAAGCTGAACCGTGTGCACGTGGCAAAATACCAACTTCACATGCAATTGGACGAACAGTTTTTGTATCACGACCATCAATACGCTCGCCTGTGTCGAGAATGTCGTTACGCACGATGTCCTTTTCGAGGCTTTTGAATACATCGCTAAGCACGTCTGACAAAAGATCCTGATCAATGCTGACATCAGCTTTGAGCTTTTCCGTTGCGACACGCTTTACGTCAGCAATTTTCGCCTGACGGTCAGACTTAACTCTAATGCCGTAAGCAGCACGAAGTTCGTCTGTTGCAACAGCTGAAATGCTTGCCTTAATCGCATCCATACCTTCAGGTGCAGCAGGCAATTCACGAGGCTCTTTAGCACACGCTTCAGCAAGCTCGATGATTGCATCGATAACTGGCTGATAACCATTGTGGCCAAACATCACAGCTTCAAGCATTTGCTCTTCTGTGAATTCGCTAGCTTCAGATTCAACCATCAGCACGCCTTCTTGCGTACCTGCAACGATCAGATCAAGGTCACTCTCAGCAATCTGTGGAACTGTTGGGTTGAGGATAAGCTCCCCATCGATACGTCCAACACGCGTACCACCAAGCGGTCCCATGAATGGAAGACCTGAAATTGTCAACGCTGCAGAAGTGCCAATCAATGCGAGCATATCTGTTTCGTTCTCAAGGTCGTGTGAAACAACAGTACAAATCACCTGCGTCTCATTTTTGAAACCTTTTGCGAACAACGGACGAATAGGACGGTCGATCAAGCGCGATGTAAGTGTTTCACGCTCTGAAGGGCGGCCTTCACGCTTGAAAAAACCGCCAGGAATTTTACCTGCAGCAAATGTCTTTTCAACGTAGTGAACAGCAAGTGGGAAAAAATCCAAGCCAGGCTTCGGGTTCTTCTCACCGACAACCGTACAAAGGACTTTGCTCTCACCAAGCGTTGCCATAACGGCACCATCAGCTTGGCGGGCAATTTTTCCGGTCTCAAGGACAAGCGTCTGGCCGGCCCACTCAATTTCTTTTCGGAATTCTTTAAACATACTTCTTATTTCCTCATCATACATACAACGCCGCACGCACAACGCGTCGACGCAACCCGCAACCACCTTGGCCACAGGCGAAGCGCAGGGCCACAAACAATTCTTTCAGCGGACTGAAAACATGAAGCGGCTTGCGCCGATAGCGGCACGCCCACCATGGGCGCGCACGCAGAGCCCCGTTAGCGACGGAGGCCCAATCTCTTAATCACGTCTTCGTAGCGCTTCACTTCCTTCTTACGAAGGTAGTCTAGAAGGCGACGGCGTTGGCCAACCATCATGAGTAGGCCGCGACGTGAGTGGAAGTCTTTGCCGTGAATTTTCAGATGCTCAGTCAGGTTGGTAATGCGTTCTGAAAGAACAGCAACCTGCACCTCTGGTGAACCCGTATCTGTATCGTTAACAGCATATTCTTTTATAAGCTCTTGCTTACGTTCTGCAGTAATCGACATCGTAATCTCCTAAAGTTAGATGTTCATGACTCTGAATGGTCGAATTTCGCCACCCGTGATTTGCGCTAAGGCCACCAACGTTCCATTTGCCGTCACTTGGACGACATCCCCTTGCGAGATTTCTCGAAGTGGGGAGCGTTGTACTACGGGCAGAATAGGAACACCCTGCCCATGCTTTAACCTGTGCGCTTCCTGCTCTGTCAGGGCCAGGGCCGGGATGTCGTCCAGCACGGTCTCAACGGGGAGCAGATATTGCTTTAGAAGTTCCGCTGCATTTTCACCTTCAAGCTCTTCGAAAAGAGCAAGAGGTACAGCCTTTTCAATTGAGAAAGGGCCTACAGCGGTACGTCTGAGGCGCCTTATATGGCCTTCACACCCCAAGTGCAAGGCCAGATCACGGATCAGGGCGCGCACATACGTGCCCTTACCGCAAACCATTTCAAACGTTGCATGATCACGATCGATGACTTCAACAAGCTTAAGTGAGTTAATATCCACATCACGAGGCTCAATTTTAACATCTTCATCGCGGCGAGCGCGTTTATAGGCTCGCTCACCGTCTATCTTAATCGCAGAATACTTCGGCGGTACTTGTGAAACTCGGCCCGTAAATTGGGGTAGCGCTGCAACGATATCCGCTTCTGGAGGCCGCACGTCACTTGTTGCAGTGATTTCCCCTTCGGCATCATCCGTCGCTGTCGTTTCACCCCATCGCGCCATAAACTCGTAAGTTTTTAGACCGTCCATTGCGTATTGCTGGGTTTTTGTGGCTTCGCCGAATGCAATCGGCAAAATACCGCTTGCCAATGGATCGAGCGTGCCTCCGTGCCCTACTTTTGCAGCGCCAGTTAGCCATTTAATACGACCAACACATCCGTTTGAAGATGGACCTAGCGGTTTATCAAGAACGAGCCAGCCGTGGATCGGCGCTCCCTTCCTTTTACGCCCCATTAATCCTCACCATGATCGAGATCATCTTCGGTGTTCCGGATAATATCGCGGGCTACATGTGGGTTTTTAAGTGCATTTTCAATGCGTTGAGCTTCATCAAATGAGATATCAGCCTCAAAACTCACCCGCGGAATATGGCGAAGACGTACATTACGCCCAACCCATCCACGCAAGAATCCAGACGCACGGTTGAGTGCTTCAACCACCTCTGATGCATCGCCGCCGCCTAATGGGACGACATAGGCCGTTGCATTCTTAAGATCAGGGCTCAATCGAACTTCGGTGACAGTAATCGCGACACCCTTAATGGCCGGATCACGTACTTCGCCCCGCTCGAGTGCGGACGCAATCGCGTGGCGCACTTCTTCGCCAACGCGTAATTGTCTTTGAGTTGGAGCACGAGAAGTCTGACGTGACATGCGTTGTTCCTCAGATCATCAGACGCGATTAAAGTTCGCGACTGACTTCCTTAACATCAAAGCATTCGATTTTATCACCAACTTGAAGATCGTTGTAGTTTGCAAAAGCCATACCACATTCGTAGCCGTCTTTGACTTCGCGGGCATCTTCCTTGAAGCGCTTCAACTGGCTCAGCTCACCTTCGTGGATCACAACATCGTCACGCAGCAAACGTACTTTAGAACCGCGTTTCACGACGCCTTCAGTGACCATACAACCAGCTACTTTGCCGACTTTTGTGATTGAGAATACTTCACGAATTTCTGCGTACCCAAGCAACTCTTCAGATACTTCAGGCGACAGCATGCCAGACAGCATTTTCTTCACATCATCTGTCAGGTCATAAATGATCGAGTAATAACGGATATCAACGCCATCACGCTTTGCTGCTTCACGAGCCTGTGGGTTCGCACGAACATTGAAGCCAACAACCAAAGCATTAGAAGCCCTAGCCAAGGTCACATCTGATTCGTTAATTCCGCCGACACCGGAGTGCAGAACCTTAACTTCGACTTCATCCGTACCCATTTTGGTAAGCGCACCAATAATCGCTTCAAGCGAGCCATGTACATCGGCCTTAATAATGACCGGAAGCATTTCGGCTTCGCCTTCTTTGATTTTCTCAAACATCTGCTCAAGCGTGCCGCGCGCACCCATGGATGCACGTGCATCACGATGGCGTCTTTGGCGGAATTCAGAAACCTCACGGGCTTTATTTTCACTATCAACAACAACAACGTCATCGCCAGCAAGTGGCGTCCCGTTAAGACCCAGAACCTCGGCGGGCATTGATGGTCCCGCGTTCTTAAGTTTGACGCCATGTGCATCATTCAAGGCACGAACACGTCCCCATTCAGCACCAGCTACAAAGATGTCACCGACATTCATTGTACCGCGCTGGATAAGGACCGTTGCGACTGAACCGCGACCTTGCTCAACTTTAGATTCCACAACAACACCCTCAGCAGGGCGATCGGGATTAGAGTTGAGATCAAGTAATTCAGCTTGAAGCAAGATCGCTTCCAAAAGCTTATCCAGGTTGGTGCCCTTAAGAGCTGAAACTGGGATGCACAGAACATCTCCACCCATATCCTCAACTTGAATATCGTGGCTCAGCAGGTCTGTCTTGATGCGATCTGGGTTCGAATCTGGTTTATCAATTTTGTTCACAGCAACAATCATCGGCACACCGGCGGCTTTAGAGTGGTGAATAGCTTCTATTGTCTGCGGCATAATGCCATCATCCGCTGCGACACAAAGAACAACGATATCCGTGACTTTTGCACCACGTGCCCGCATCTCTGTGAATGCCGCGTGACCAGGCGTATCGATGAACGTGATCAAATTACCACCTTCAGTCGTTACCTGATACGCACCAATGTGTTGCGTAATGCCACCTGCTTCATGATTAGCAACATCAGTCTGACGCAAGGCATCAAGCAACGATGTCTTACCGTGATCAACATGGCCCATCACAGTAACAACAGGTGCACGTGGCACTTGTGTGCCCTCAGCATCTTCTACAGAAAGCGTGAGGCCATCTTCAACGTCAGCCTCACTCACACGCTTAAGGCGGTGACCAAACTCTTGCACAACAAGTTCTGCTGTATCAGCATCAATGCTTTGCGTTATTGTAGCCATGACACCCATTTCCATGAGTTTTTTGACAACCAACCCACCGCGTTCTGCCATCCGGTTTGCAAGTTCCTGAACAGTAATTGTTTCAGGAATAACAACATCACGAATAACTTTGCCACCTTCTGATAGCAATTCACGCTGCTTATCACGATCACGGTCACGCTGACGCTTCACAGATGCGAGTGAGCGACGATGCTCTTCAAGCTCTTCAAATGATTCAGCCTCTGCAATCGTAAGCTTACCGTGACGGCGGCGTTCTTCGCGAACCTTGCCCGTTGATGGCTTCTTAGCTTCAGCAACCTTCAATGGCTTACTTGGTTTGCGGGCACCTTTATCTTCTTCTTCAGCGGCAACAGCAACTTCAGCAGCAACACGTGTTTCGCGCTCTTCTTGCTTTAGACGCTCTTCTTCAAGACGCTTCGCTTCAACTTCTTCAGCTTTGCGCGCAGCAATGTCGGCTTCTGTTTCAACGGGTTCAGCTTCTGGCACAACCTCTTCAACGCGACCTATATCAGAAAGCTGAGGCTTTCCTCGACCTGTCGGCTGAGTTTCTTCTGGTGTATGGCGCGCTGATTCTAGCGCTTTTAGTCGCGCTTCGCGCTCACTGTCCGTCAGGTTAGACACATTAGAAGGTGCCGGCTTTTTTTTATCAACAGGCGCTGGCTTCGGCGCAGGCGCCTCAACCTCTTCCGTTGCAGCGGCAGCTTCGGTCAATGAAGCGCCTCGCAGACCCGCTTTCACTTCAGACATCTCACCAGCCGTATCGGCCATGAACGTCCGCTTCTTCTTTTTCTCGACGGTTACCATCTTTGAGCGACCGTGCGAGAAGTTTTGCTTTACCTGGCCCGTTTCAATGGTCTTGTTGAGTTCAAGGCGTCCCGGCTTTGATATGCCCAGTGGCTTCTTACCGTTATCCGTCTCTTTGGCGTCACTCATTTTCTTCCGTCCATTTCCACCGGTCTAAAACCAGTCAATCTCTCACATTCTCGATGTAACGACTTAGCTAGACCACCACGTAAAATCGTCATAAACGACACCACGCCTTTTCCGGCGGCTTCACCCATCTCACTACACGTCATTCCACTCACAACAGGAAGATCCTCTGCGGCCGCCATAATATCTCGGCATCCACCACCTGCATCTGTCGCAATCACAACCAATCCAACACTTCGACGGTCCAGCACTTCAAGTACGCGATCAAAACCAATAACCAACAAATCTGAACGACGCGCTAACCCGATAATATCCTGACACCTCTTCATCAACATTGTCTCAATACGATCAGCGATATCGCTTGGCACTGAAACTTGCGCTTTCGCCGCTCGAGCAAACAATTTTTTATCGACGGCTGTCTTTAAAGCATCTCTATCAGAACTCAACCAAAGACCTCGACCGGGTAACCGCTCACCTAAATCAGGGACAACTTCGCCATCTGGACTGACAACAAAGCGAAGCAACCCAAACTTGGGCGTTCGATCGCCCGTTGCCAAACATCGGCGCTCCGGCTCACTCGTCTTCGATTTCGTCATTTCAACCAATGCAGTCATAAATCCTAATCGTCTGCTTAATTAACCAGCACTCTCTGGCTCAACGGCGTCTTCTGCTGGTGTCTCAGCAGCAACTTCTTCATCCTCAAACCAGTGTGCCCGCGCAGCCATAATGATATCATTTGCTTGATCCATGCTCATGGAGCCCGCAGGGGTAATTTCCAGAAGCTCGTCACCAGCAAGATCAGCAAGGTCATCACGTGTTTTAATCTCGTTCTCACCAAGCGCCACCAATAATGCAGCAGAGATACCTTCGATGCTTGCAACATCGTCTTCGACACCAAGCTCTTTGCGTTTGGCGTCCATCTCTTCTTCACGGCTCATCAAATAAGCGCGGCCACGGGCCTGAAGCTCAGCAGCAACGTCTTCATCAAAGCCTTCAATGTCTGTCAGATCCTCAGCAGGCACATAAGCAACTTCTTCAACGGTACTAAAGCCTTCAGTGACCAATAAATGCGCAATAACTTCGTCAACATCCAATGCATCAACGAACATTTTCGAGCGATCTTGGAATTCTTTTTGGCGACGCTCTGACTCTTCGGCTTCTGTCAGGATGTCGATATCCCAACCAGAAAGCTGTGAGGCCAAACGTACGTTCTGACCACGACGGCCGATGGCTAAGCTAAGCTGTTCATCAGGGACAACGACTTCGATCTTATTGTTATCTTCATCAAGAACAACTTTTGCCACCTCAGCAGGCGCCAACGCGTTCACAATAAATGATGCAGAATCTGGCGACCATTGAATGATATCAATTTTCTCGCCCTGAAGCTCACCAACAACAGCTTGTACACGAGAACCACGCATACCGATACAAGGACCAACTGGATCAATGCTACTGTCATGGGAGACAACAGCAATCTTGGCACGGGAACCTGGGTCACGCGCAACGGATTTAATTTCAATCACGCCGTCATAAATTTCAGGCACTTCCTGTGCAAACAGCTTTGCCATGAAGTCTGGGTGCGTTCGCGATAAGAAGATTTGTGGTCCACGAGGTTCCTGGCGCACATCAGCGATATAAGCTCGGATACGATCACCATTATTAAAGTGCTCGCGAGGAATTGACTCATCACGCCTTAGAATTGCTTCTGCACGGCCCAGATCAATGATCGCATTGCCATATTCCATACGCTTAACGAGTCCATTAACGATCTCGCCAACACGGTCTTTATACTCAGCAAACTGACGCTCGCGCTCAGCTTCTCGGACTTTTTGGACGATAACCTGCTTTGCTGTTTGTGCGGCAATCCGCCCAAAATCAATAGGAGGCAAAATATCTACAATGAACTCACCAGCGGCAGCATCTGGCTTACTTCCAACGGCCTCGCTCAGAAACATTTGTGTGACTTCGTTTTCACGCTCTGCACCGTCCTCAAGGACTTCAATATATCGTGCAAGCATGATCTCACCGCTTTTGCGATCAATGTGGGCACGGATGTCATGCTCATGGCCATATTTGGAACGGCCAGCTTTTTGGATAGCCATTTCCATAGCTTCCAAAACTTCTTCGCGCTCAATACCTTTGTCACGTGCGACTGTATCCGCAACGACCAACAATTCAGGCCGGGCGTGTAAGTTGCCGGCTTCCATAACAGCTTCACTCATGATGCTTTTCTTCCTCTAGCTTTGCGAGCATCTCATCCGTAACGATCAGCTTCGCCTTAGCAATATCGCCATGATCAAATTTGATTTGCTCACCGCTCATATCGACCAACACATTGTTTCCATCGGTGCCGTCAACGCGGCCTTTAAATTTCTTTCGCCCATCCATTAAGTTCTTCAACTGAATTTTTGCCTCAAATCCAGCAAAACGATCATAATCGGCTAATCGAACCAATGGTCGATCAAGCCCAGGCGAACTTACCTCTAACGTATACGCACTCTTAATCGGGTCTTCTACATCCAAAACCGCCGATACAGCTCGTGAAATATTCGCACAATGATCTACGTTCATTTCACCTCCGTCATCTGGCTCAGCCATTATCTGCAAGACAGCATTGTCTCCAATGCCTAAATATACGCGCACCAAATCATAGCCCATCCCTTTAATCGTGGGGGCAATAAGAGCTGCAACTCTACCGGCAAGAATATCCTCGCTCACGAACGACCTCTTGTTCTTTTCAAACTTTGGTTTTGATCATCTTTTGTCACTAAAAAAGGCGGGCCAATGGCCCACCCATCAATCAAAACTTATTAACTAGATTAACGAGTGCCCGTAAAGGGCACGCGTCATATATCTAGATTAGCTTAGAAATGCAAGTGTGTTGTCACAAAAACGAGGTTTTCCGCGACGTTAACCCTGCTCAGTCTGTCTTGCGATTCTGACATCGGAAAGTCAGATATGCAGGCGCATCTCCTTTTCCCAACGCTTTCGTTTCGTATCGTGTTGGCACCCAGTCTTTTGGTTGCTGTCGCCAGTCAGACGGGCCCTTTGCCGTCCATTTCCAATCTGCATGACGCTGCATTTCAACGAGCGCCCATGAGACATAGCCCATATGATCCGAAGCAAAAATAAACTCAGCATCGTTTTTTGCAACGTGAGAGAGGCTACTTAACGTTTCCTGATTAATAAATCTGCGGCGATTATGCCGTAATTTAGGCCAAGGATCTGGAAATAGGACGTAAATCTTTGAAATACATGCAGCGGGCAATCGTTCTAGCAACAATCTTGCATCATCATCAAACAAGCGAAGGTTTGTAAGCTCTAAGCGCTCAACATCTGCAAGCAACGCCGCAACGCCATTAATAAAAGGTTCGCAGCCAATAAAATCAATGTCAGGATTTGCTAACGCGTCACCACTAAGATGCTCTCCAGCACCAAAACCAATCTCAAGACGCACATCTTTCGCCGCACGTCCAAAGCTCGCAGCAAGGTCAATTTGGCTAGTATCTTTTATCTCACCAATACGAATTTTAGGAAGTAGATCATTTATTAATACTTGCCGACCGGGGCGAAGCTTGTGATTTCGCCTCCGGCCGTAGAACATTGGTTTTTGTGGATCTCTTGAACCATCTTTCATCGCGGATGATCCTAATACCCTAAATTTAGAGAAGTGCTGACTTTAGAGCATCCACAATATCTGTCCGCTCCCATGAGAAGCCACCATCATCTTCCGGTGCACGACCAAAGTGGCCATACGCTGCTGTTCGCGCATAAATTGGACGGCTTAGCTGTAAATGCTCACGTATGCCACGAGGCGATAGGTCAACAAGTTCACATAGGGCTGCTGAGATGGCATCTTCGTCTACTTGGCCCGTTCCATAGGTATCGATGTAAACAGACAACGGCTTCGACACACCAATCGCATAAGCAAGCTGGATTGTGCATTTATCAGCCAGACCTGCTGCAACAACGTTCTTAGCAAGGTAACGACCTGCATATGCAGCAGACCGGTCAACCTTCGTTGGGTCTTTACCTGAGAATGCGCCACCACCATGTGGTGCAGCACCGCCATACGTATCTACAATAATTTTACGTCCCGTTAGACCCGCGTCACCATCTGGTCCGCCAATAACAAACCGGCCTGTCGGATTTACGTATAACTCGTCTTCAGGGCACATCCAGCCTTCAGGCAACACATCTTCAACGATAGGGCGTACAAGTTCACGAATCTCATCTTGAGAAACGCCTTCATCGTGCTGGGTCGATAAAACAACAGACGTTGCACGAATAGGCTTGCCGTTTTCATACTCTAATGTGACCTGACTTTTTGAATCAGGGCCAAATCCAGAAATCTCGCCGGATTTACGCTTTGTCGCCATGTCTTTCAAAATACGATGCGAAAGATCAATAGGCGCCGGCATCAAGCTTTTTGTCTCATTGCATGCATAACCAAACATAATGCCCTGGTCGCCTGCGCCTTCGTCCTTATTGCCAGCAGCATCTACGCCTTGAGCGATATCGACAGACTGCGGATGAACATGCACTTGAACTTCAGAATTAGCCCAATGGAAATTATCTTGGTCATAACCGATATCTTTGACGGCGTTCCGAGCAAATTCTTCAAGGCGTGCTTTGGAGATTTCAGTTGCGCAACGAGTTTCGCCAGCAAGAACAATAAGGTTGGTTGTTACCAGCGTTTCGACAGCTACGCGCGCGTTGGCATCGGCTGCGAGATATGCATCAACAATTTCATCTGAAATCCGGTCGCAAATCTTATCAGGATGGCCTTCGGATACGGATTCACTCGTAAATAGGTAATTTGATCGACTCATGTCAATCCCTCCAGAGTTAGTGTTCACTTATCTTGGACCCGGGGCTACAGAGATGATTTCGCTCAACGCCCACTTAGCGCCTTATTTTACGTGGCGGCAAGCGGTCCAAATCCATCCACGACAACAAAAAGTATTGCGCGGGTCTTTTGGCAATTCCAAGCCCCGCGGTCAAGACAATCTATAAATTTCAAATGAAAACTAAATAAACGAACATCAGCATCTACTCATCGTCAGGTAAATTTGCCATCGAACGGACGAGCTCATAAAGCTTCTTTCGTACTTTTGGGTCTTGAATACGATAATATGCACGAACAAGTTCTAGCGTTTCCTGGCGAGACATTGGGTCCTGATCTAACCCAGCTTGATCATTATCTGACATCCCCGCAATTGCAGGCTTTGGAGTATTCCCTAACGCTTCACTCGGCATATCCTCAAAAAAGAAAGCAACAGGAACGCCAAAGATATGGCTGAACTGATAAAGTCGGCTAGAACCTATTCGATTGGCACCACGTTCGTATTTTTGAATTTGTTGGAACGTAAGCCCAACAGCATCTCCAAGTTTTTCTTGAGACATCCCAAGCATTGTCCGACGCAAACGAACACGGCTACCCACGTGAACGTCTACCGGATGTGATGTCCCCGGCGGCAAATTGCTTTGTCGGCGACCTCGCCCAATACCAGCCGGGCTATAGAATATTCTTGGTAGTTTGATCATAACGACCTCCAAAAGAAGCATATCAGCGTCTTAGGTCTTTATTACACGAATTATACGAGAAAAACTATACACTCGTTAAACAAGAATGAATAATGTAGTAATATCCTCAATGGCGATTTTGAAAATAACTGAAGCCCGTCGATATTAGAATGGCGAGTATTGCGATACCAAGCCCTATGCCTTGTCCAAAAGCCGAGAATACAGTTGCTGCGATAGGCTTGGGCAGTGGAGAATCTAAAACGCCCGATTGATCAAGCTCTATACGATCAATAATCCTGCCATATGGATCAATGACTGCTGAAATGCCTGTATTCGCAACTCGAACAAGAGGCAGCCCTTCTTCAATCGCACGCAATTGAGCTTGCACCAAGTGTTGTCTGGGGCCAGATGAAGGGCCAAACCAGGCATCATTCGTAATATTCAGTATCCATTCTGGCCGCGCCTCAGAGTTCACAATTTGGCCAGAAAATATCACCTCATAACAAATCAGTGCTGCAAACGGCGGTAATTTTTTGATCGCAAGTGTCTGTGGTCCAAATCCTGGGGTGAAATCGCCACGTCCTCCTGTAAGCTTCTCAAGCGGCAAAATTCCTCTGAAAGGAACGTACTCACCAAATGGGACCAGGTGAAATTTATCAAAGGTCGCTTGAACCACACCTTCGTCATCGATAGCAAACATACTATTGTAGACTTTGCCCGCTTCATCTCGGCGTGGCGCACCAAAAATCAATGCACCATGCCTGGGAACAGCTGCAGCCAAGGACGAGGGCAAAGGTGAATTGGGATCAATGAGATATGGAACATTGGTCTCAGCCCAAATTACATGGGTTGGCTTGCCTGCAGGGCCAGGTGTTCGATTGCTCATCGCCATCTGTTTTAGGACGTGTTGTTGACGAAGCTCTGACTTCCATTTGAGCGCTTGCGGGATTACGGGCTGCACCAAGCGAAGCAATATATCGTCGTGCATAACGATATGTGCAGCACTCAAACGCCAAGCGCCCACAGCCCAAATGGCAGGCAGTGTTAGGCTCAAGGCAAGAACCATAATCCAAGGCTTAACCGTTACCGGTCGCACATTAGCAACCATGATTATTGGGGCCGCAAAAACGACGGCCGTCATGATGCTCAAGCCAAGCGTGCCTATGTATGACGCAATTTGCATCATTTCTGGCAAGTTTCCCCACACTGAGCCAAGAGGATTCCATGGGAAGCCCGTCAAGATCCAGCTACGGACCCATTCCAGCAATGTCCAACATCCTGCAAATAAGAGAACGTATGAAAACCGATCAAGTTTAAACCGACGCGCAATCACGTTCACACCAACCGATGAAATGGCGATAAAAATTGCCATTCCAATGGAAATTCCAATCACGGCAAACGGCATTAAATAGGCATAACGTTCAGCATCAACAAGGAATGCATGCCCAACCCAATATAAACCTGCACCAAACCAGCCAACGCCGAATAGCCATCCTTCAAAGAAAGCCTGACGCCAACAATTTGCTGTTAAATTAAGGTATGCGAGGCCAGAGAATGACAGCCATAAAACAGGGAGAATATAGAACGGTGGCAGTGCGGCCGCCGCCAGCGCACCAATAGAAAGAGCGAATAGCCAACGACGCCAGCCAGCCGCGGCAATCATTCTATTGCCGCTACAATGCTATCTTCACCGTTTTCACGTTGCCATAACCGAACCCGATGTATGCGGCGGGGGTCTGCATCCAGTATCTCGAACTCAACGCCATTGTGGTGAGAAATAATTTCACCTCGGATAGGGACACGACCTGCGATAGCAAAGACGAGACCGCCGAGGGTATCAATATCCTCATGGTCGTCACCCAATATTGAAGAGCCTACGCGCTCTTCAAATGTATCCAATTCAATACGTGCATCCGCCACCCATGAGCCGTCTTTTCGACGCTCCATCTTGGGCTCATCATCTTGATCGTGCTCGTCATCAATTTCACCGACGATCTCTTCAACAAGATCCTCAATCGTGACAAGACCATCAACACCGCCAAACTCATCAACAACCAGCGCCATGTGCGAACGCTTCACGCGCATTTCGAGCAAGAGCTCCAGGACGCGCATTGATGGCGCAACAAACAGAAGTTTACGTTGAATATCGGCTATGCGGAATTCGGCGTCTTTACCCCGCCATCCCAATACGTCCTTGATGTGGACCATGCCTTGGACATCGTCCAACGTGTTGCGATAAACAGGCAGACGAGAATGGCCTTCACGTTTCGTTAAATCGATTACTTCGTCGAGGGATGCGTTAAGCGGGATACCCACAATGTCAGCGCGCGGCACCATAACATCGTAAATTGTGAGGTTTCGAAGCTCTAAAATATTGGCAACCAGCAACCGCTCATCAGAATCTAGCGGCAACTCAGCTTCTTCACGCCCTTCGATTAATTCATCAAGCGTATCTCTAGCTGATCCGCCATTGCCTGATATCCGCCGAAAACCTCGAACTAGTTCTCGCATCACCGTGGAGAAATTTCCGTTCTTATTGATTTCTTCTGCTCCTATTTCTAGTCCATTCGGACTAGATGGTTCATCTGGAGCCGGATCAGCGTTTTCAGTTGATGTAATCTTTTCGTTCATCTTCAATTCCGTTAACCGTGGTCCAAAAGAATACCATCGGCATAGGGGTTGTTTATACCAAGCTTTGACAGAATGTCGATTTCCAACGCTTCCATAGCTTCGGCTTCCACGGATGATATATGGTCAAATCCCGCAAGATGTAACATCCCATGAACCACTAAATGGCAAAAATGGTCTGAGAAAGATACTTCTTCTTGCTCACATTCCCGCTTCACTGTCTCAAACGCAACAATGATATCCCCTAGCGGAAGCGATGCCTCTAAAGGAAAGTCACACGTATCCGTTTCGTCACTCGGAAATGAGAGCACATTGGTTGAAGTATCTTTCCCAAGGTACTGACTGTTCAATGCACGTTGCATTTCATCATCACCTAAAACCAAAGACACTTCATAATCCCGTTCCGGATAATCTAAAGACTTCCAAGCCATTTCAAGAGCCAGCCTGGAGAGCGCCTCAATATTACTTTGCTCTTCGTGCCAAGCGTTTGTGCGGATATCAATATCGACGTGCAGACGTGTGTCCGTACTCGCCGTTTCAGGTGCCATTATTTTCCGGATCGCCGTCATCGTGTTGATATTGAGCGCCAGCACCGCGCTTGTTCTCAAGACTGTTGTAAGCCTTTACGATACGACCGACGAGATGATGGCGTACGACATCTTCCTCATCAAAGCGCAAAAAGCGAATGCCTTGAACATCAGTTAGGGCTTCACGCGCATCACGTAATCCAGAGCGAATGCCACGTGGCAAATCGACCTGGCTCAAGTCACCTGTGATAACCATCCGTGAGTTTTCACCCAGTCGCGTTAAAAACATCTTCATTTGCACAGCAGTTGTGTTCTGTGCTTCATCAAGAATAACGAAAGCATTCGCCAGCGTTCGACCGCGCATAAACGCGAGCGGCGCGACTTCGATTTCCCCGCTTTCAAGGCGTTTTTGAACCTGTTGAGCCGGCATCATGTCATGAAGCGCGTCATAGAGTGGCCGCAAATACGGATCTACTTTTTCACGCATATCACCAGGTAAAAATCCAAGTTGCTCACCTGCTTCAACGGCAGGGCGTGAAAGAATAATCCTCTCAACATCTCCACGGACAAGCCGCTCAACTGCCTTAGCCACAGCCAGATAGGTTTTCCCGGTGCCCGCAGGCCCTTCAGAAAACACCAACTCCGACTCATCGATTGCACGAAGATAATCCGCCTGTTTTGGCGTGCGTGCGGTTACAACACGATTTAGCGTGCTCACGCTACCTTCAGTACTCGGCATCTTTCGCTCTGGTTCAGCAGAAAATCGCAACATTGCATCGACTTCCGCTTCTTCAATGTCTTGGCCACGCTCAAGACGCTCGTACAATCCGTTAAGAACGCTTAATGACCGTGCTACAGCCTCTGCATCGCCTGTAATTGTGACTTCATTTCCCCGCGCATGGATAACCACATTTAGGGCTGTTTCAACGAGTGTAAGATGGCTATGGTGTGAACCAAACAGCGCAATCGCCAATCCATTTTTTTGAAATGTCTTTTTACGTGTTGTCTTGGCAGATGACTTTGCGCGCGGCGCCGTACGTGTTGCGCGGCTCAAGCGACAGCCTCCTGGCGTGGCATTTGGGATACTCGGTCAATTTTCTCTACGACGACGCCTGTAAGACTGCTAGGTTTCGCCTCATCTATTTTGACCGTCATCATCTCTCCTAAATACGAGTCTGGCAAATCAACATGAACACTTTGCATATATGGGCTTCGGCCAACAAGTTGGCCCGAGCGCGAACCACGCCGATCGAACAAAACGGGCAGGCTTCGCCCAATACATGACTGATTGAACGCAATTTGCTGTCGCGAAAGTTCGGCCTGCAGCTCTTGAAGTCGTGCAGACTTTATATGTTCAGGAACTTGATCTATCATATCTGCCGCAGGTGTACCCGGTCGAGGGCTATATTTGAACGAATAAGCTTGCACAAATCCGACGTCACGAACGAGAGCCATCGTCTCTTCAAAATCGGCGTCACTTTCGCCCGGGAAGCCAACGATAAAATCAGAAGACAGAGCAAGATCAGGCTGAGCAATTCTCAACCGTGCGACAATATCCTTATAGTCGCCTGAAGTATGGCGTCTATTCATCGCTTTCAGAACTTTGTCTGCACCCGACTGAACGGGAAGGTGCAAGTAAGGCATAAGTTCAGGGACATCCCTATGCGCCTCGATCAAATCTTCATCGACTTCAGCAGGATAAGAGGTCGTATACCGGATACGCTCAACGCCATCAATTTCAGCCAGCTCTCGGATTAACCGTCCCAACGTCCATTCCGTCTGCGTGCCATCTGCTTGCTCATTGATACCATGATATGCATTCACGTTTTGACCTAGCAGTGAGATTTCGCGCGCACCTTTACCAACCAATAAACGGGCTTCGCGCATCACAGGGTCAACGGGCCTGGAAAACTCAGACCCTCGCGTGTAAGGCACCACACAGAAAGTACAGAATTTATCGCAACCTTCTTGCACTGTCAGGAAAGCGCTTGCTCCCTCGACTTTGCTCGCATCAGGCAATTGATCAAACTTATCATCTGCTGGGAATTCCGTATCAACGACGGGTTTTCCATGGCTTTCAAATTCGTTCAGCATGAGTGCCAATCGATGGTAAGTCTGTGGCCCAAATACCAGATCAACGTAGGGTGCGCGCCTCAGAATTTCTTCACCTTCAGCCTGCGCGACACAGCCGCCAACGGCAATCCGCATAGGATTTTCAGAAGACTTTCGCGCGTCTTTTTCTAGCTTCAAGCGGCCAAGCTCAGAATACACTTTTTCTGCGGCCTTCTCACGAATATGGCAGGTGTTTAAAATAACAAGATCGGCGCCTGTCATCTCATCTGCTGACACATATCCTAATGGTGCCAATACATCAGCCATACGCGATGCATCATAAACATTCATTTGGCAGCCATATGACTTAATGTGGACCGATTTTTTCAATACGTCCTCACTATCCAAAGTATACGGAATTCATGCTTGTATACGCGACAAGGCATTGGGGTGCGGAACATGATAATCTGATGCTGGTCTGTCAAGGCAAACACGTCTCACTAATCATTGCTCATTTCTTCTGATCTGGCTCCGTCAATGGCACGCCATACAGCTCAAGCCGATGGTCAACGAGCTTAAGGCCGTGCTCGCGAGCAATACGCTCTTGCAGGGCCTCAATCTCCTCATTGTGAAATTCAATCACGCGACCAGATTTAACATCGATTAAATGATCATGATGTTCTTCAGAGGTTTCCTCATAGCGCGCGCGGCCATCACCAAAATCATGACGATCAACAATGCCCTCATCTTCAAACAAACGCATTGTTCGATAAACCGTTGCAATAGAAATCTTAGAATCTAGTTCAGATGCGCGGCGATAAACTTCCTCAACATCTGGGTGATCATCAGCAACCGACAGAACACGCGCAATAATACGCCGTTGCTCGGTCATTTTCATGCCTTTTTCGATGCACAATCTCTCAAGGCGAGTTTCGCCCATTTGCGTCCCCTAAATGATATATTTAAATGGTAGCCCGCCATCAATCACATGTGAAGACCCTGACTGGAAATACACGAGAAGCAACCTATCATTTATATCGTTTCTTCATGTCAGATTTGCGGCCCGTGCCAATCTTTTTACCGCTTTTATACATAATATACGATTACAGTCACAGGCACTATGTTTTTGGGATCATAGTTTAAATGAATAAAAAAATTGATTGTCCACAAAGCTTAAAAACATCAATCTGCACAAGTAAATTCAGAGAGCAGCTAAAGTGATAGACATGGCAACAGAAAACCATAAACCGGATACAATTAATTCAGATCATCAGATTGATATAACGGGCTTTATTTGCCCGATGACATTCGTGCAAACCAAGCTGATGCTTGAAAAAATCGCTGTTGGCGACGTCTTGGAAGTTCGCCTCAAAGGCAAAGAGCCTCTGGAAAATGTGCCAAAATCAGCAGGTCAGCACGGCCATACCATTCTAGGTATTGAGCCAGAAAGCACCGAAACTGATGTTTATACCCTGTGGATCAAGAAAGAGGCTTGAAGTCTCTATTTTTGTTTTGGTATAGAGGCGTCTGGCGGCCGGAGGTAAAACGGCGTTGGCGTTGCTAATTCAGGCGTTCCCAAAAGATTTAACCCAAGGCTAGCAACGACTTTAGCATCAGGAACTTCGATGTCTTCAATACGTCGCTCGTCTATGCAGCCAATGAGTGCGCTTTCAGCCCTTTGAGATGCATCTCCAACAATGACGACCGAGGTGATGCCTTCAAGCATCTTTTCAATAGCTTCAGGTCGCACCGCACTTGGTTCGATCAACAGAGTGTCGTCAGATCCATAAATGCTGACGAATATCTCTGCCCGCTTACTTTCAATTGCGACAAGCAATGCCGTGCCGGTTTCTATATTTTCACGCTGCCGTGCCTGCGCTGATAAGGAATCAAACGTTGTGATTCCGATACATGGCTTTGCAATCGATAACGCCATTGCCCGGGCTGCTGCGAGACCGATCCTTATTCCAGTGAATGCACCAGGGCCGCGCGTCACAGCAATGCCGTCTAGACGATCAAATGAGATGCCGGCCGACTTCATGGCGTCTTCAATCATTGGGGCGAGAGCTTCAGATTGCCCACGAGGCATCCTTGACTGATTTTCAGCAAGACACGTTGCACCGTCCATTAAAGCAACTGAACATCCTGTCGTTGCGGTATCAATCCCTAGCATTAGCGTCATTGAAGCTTCGTCCTTATGTGTACAGCAAGTGACGGATTGTAACGACATACGCCGCAACCACAGTTGCCGAAAGAAGAACAACGGGGACATCCCATCGCCATGCAATTATATGGCTTGGCACATTCACAACCCTTGCCATAAACAATGTTGTGGCCGAAAATGGAGATACCATCGTTGATGTCCCCCACACACCAAGCATAGCCATTGCCATCACTTCTGGTGCAACACCAATAATTTCTGGCGGCATCACCTCGCCTACCAATATCGCAAGGATAACCGGATGTAGACCTGCAACGCCAGCAAGTGTCATGCCAAATATCAGATAAACAATGACGGCATCCCCTGTAATACTTAGTGATTGAAGTTGCGCGCTTATCACTTCAGGAGGCAGGACCTTTGATACGCCAACGCCCAGAACTGATGCGGCAACGAAAGCGACTGCCTCATTCCGCAATTCAGGGAGATTAATAAATATCCGATGAAGGAGGGGCATGGCGCCACCAGCCCAACGGTATCCTTTGCGTGCCTGGACAGCTGCCCATGCAATTGCGAACGGCGGCCCAATAACACCCAACGCGATGGGAATAGGTAGTCCTATAATCTCATGCGAACCCATCACAAGAACGATCAACTGTAATAAAAGAAATGCCGAACGCCCGACCGTTTGTAAGGTCATTGGCACAGCTTCACGGTGCCCTTCAGTTGCGGCTTTCTCACGAAGAAATAATCGATCATACCCCCATCCAACGAACAACAATATCATTGAAAGGACAAAGCCCAAGGGCGCTATTTCAATCCATCGGACACTTGGGATCGCTGTAAGAACAACCGCTATACTTACATAAAATGGCCCCCACGTTGATGCCGTCGTGAACCCCATCATCAACGCAATCGACAATCTTTTCTTAAGGTGTCGATCTTTTTGCTCCCCGGCCATACTCGAAAGCAAACTCATTGCAGCTAAATTCAGAACCGACCCTAAGAAATGCGCGCTTAGCCAAAGAATTGGATATCTCCGCCCTGCAGGTTGCGCAATAACGGAATCACGAAGCAGTCGAAGTGAAGGGCTGGTCACTGCTGGCTCTCTAAGCCAGGTCACAGCAAAGAACATCACCAGAAAAATCTGTGAGCGCTCTAGACCATCCATCAGGCCGCCAATAAGATCACCGCCGGCCCATGCCGCGGCAGCGCCAGCGAAAAAGATCAAACCGCCAACGTTTCTCTGTAAAGGGGGCGCACGAAAGATTTCCAGGCTCAAGAAGAGAACTGTAAGGGCAATGCCGATCTCGCGGCCAAATGGAAATGGCAAGATACGCGATATGATAGCCACCACAACCAGAACAACATAAATGCTTGCAGAGATTACATTCCTGCTCACGAGGGCTTCCTGTTTTTTCTTCATCAAAGCGTGGAGATCTCCACGCCCTCATGTTTATGCGACGCGGCAAGCCTCTGCAAACGATAGCCGCGGGCCTCTTGGATATAGCTTTTTATCGCTACCGTAACCTAAACTGCAAATGAAGTTGGATCAAATTGTCATGCCCTTAAAAAATGTATCATCAACCTGTTTATTCTCGAAGTCAGACATCGGCCCGCAATCCAGACCGTGCGCCCGGGCAGCAAGTATCAGGTAGGCCGCATGTAATGTGCCATTCCGGAAAGCTATTTCTTGTATTATATCATCGTTTCCGATGAACCATGACTTTGCATCTGTATGCGGAAATAATACGGGTAATTTTTCATAGAATGCTGTGTCATAACCAATGATCACCGTAACAGGAGCGTCCATCACTTTCTCGACGTTTCCTCCCATCAAGCTTGGGCGCAATTTCTCTTTCGCTACCTTTGTGGTGACAAAGACAATGCGCGCTGAACTACAATTCGCACTTGTTGGCCCCATGCGGGCATCATCCCAAATCGCCTCCAGCACTATTGTTTCATTAGGCAACGGTAGCCAATCGTTTTGTGTCCGCGCTTTTCTGAACATTAAATCCAAAGCATTTTCATCTAAGCATTGCCGCATCGTCGGTCTCCGTCTAAATTTTTAAAATCTCGTGCGCATTATCACAGACAACACGTCTAACGTTTTCATAATGTTGATGATGTTCATGATGTTTCTCACAATCCGCAACGTTTCTTGCTAAGGTCTAGCAAACCACTCATGTTATAATCGATTGTGATCAAAAAAGGCATATGGAATGTTACACCGCATTATATTGGCATTTGCCGCTATTATCTTGAGCACCTTAACCATTAGCTTATCGCCGCTAACCAGCGACGTTAGAGCAGACGCACCGCCGACCCAGGCCGTTGTCATAATGTACCATCGGTTTGGCGAACAAGATTTTCCTTCAACGAACGTTACGATGGATCAGTTTCGCGAACACGTTGCTGAGCTCAAAAATGGTGGATACAACGTCGAGTCATTGCCAAAAATTATTGCTGCTCTCAGAAACGGCGAGGCGTTGCCACCAAAGACTGTCGGCTTGAGCGTCGATGATGCGTACTCTTCTGTCTATTCACGAGCATGGCCAATTTTAAAAGAAGCAGGGTTTCCGTTAACCGTCTTTGTCGCCACTGATCCCGTTGATAAGCAATTATCAAGATATATGTCTTGGAAGCAACTTCGAGAGATATCCGAAGAAGGTGTCACCATTGGCAGCCAAACAAAATTTCATCCGCATATGGCTGATCTAAGCCGCGCTAAAATAATCGACGAGCTAAGCCAATCGAATGGACAGTTTGAAGCTAAATTGGGCAATACCCCTGATTTATTTGCTTACCCTTATGGCGAAGCTAATCTTGAAACAATGGTGTTAGTAAAAAAAGCAGGATTTGTAGCCGCATTCGGTCAGCATTCAGGCGCAATCGGAACCGGTGGGGAAATTTACTACTTGCCCCGATTTGCGATGAACGAAGCATTTGGATCTATTGATCGATTTAAACTCGCTGCCAACGCTTTACCTTTTCGAATAGCTGACATCACACCGGATGATCCAACAATTGGAAAAACGAACCCGCCACTTATCGGGTTTACCGTGACTTGGCCTGACAAAGGCCTCGATCGTCTGAATTGCTATGCATCACACGTTGAAAAACTTACGGTTCAGCGCTTAGGGTCTAGATTTGAAGTGCGCGCAGATAAAGCAATGCCGCCGGGGCGCACACGCCTCAACTGCACGATGCCTGCTGGCAATGGAAGTTGGAATTGGTTAGGCCAACAATATTACGTGCCTAAGAAAAATCAAACCGATTGATCGTCAGCATCATCTTTTACGAGCTGAGCATCATCCAGGCCAAGCAACTGATTTACATTGATAATTGCACGTACACTATCAACGTATTTCTCGCCGCGCTCAGAATAACGCGTTAAATTTGCTGCCAGAACGGAACCATTCAATGCCTGGCCTTTGCCGCGAATAGATTTCCGATGCTTGCGGAACTCGCGGTAGGCCCGGTGCGTATTTAAATTACGCATATACGCGGAGACTGACTGCGCCAGATTATCGAAGGCTCTAACTTTATGGTCCATACCTTCAGGGCGATCTTCTGGGATGATTCCCTGTCCATCTGACGTTGTCCACTGTCCGTAAAGTGCATTCGCAGTACGTGCAAATCTTGACGTTCCCCAGCCGCTTTCTTCAGCAGCCTGTGCCATTGCCAATGATGGCGGCACAATATCAACACGCCTTAACAATACACCTATGTTTTCATCTTTTAGTTTGTAACGCTCTGCCAAGACAGCCAGCCATAGGCGGTCACGCGCTTCAATTTTAGCCCCAAGTGCCATGGATGTTTTGATTTGGTGCAGACGGTTCTGATCCGCAAGAATTCGCTCATTCTCATTCAAAACAAGAGGCAGCATCATTTTGAAGAAAACGGTTTTCTTGAGTGAAACTTCAGCGGTTTCATCAAGATCATGCGGCAGTTCAGCCAAAAATACGCGTGGCACCAGCGCATCGTCACGGACGCCATCTAAATTATAGCCAATTTCTTTAAAGCCCTGGGCGAGGTCCTGAACCTTGCGTAGTGATTTAATATCATCTCTAGAGGCGGATTCGATAGCTCCAGAAGCTGAGCTTCGAGCATTTCGATTTAGAGGTATAGCTTCTGCGCGTGCACTATCGAAAGACACACGCGGTGCTGCCGTCAGACCTGCATTCGGGCTCACGATACTTGCCGTTGCTGTCGCTAAAACAGCACTACCGATAAAACAAAGAATGATTCTATCAAATTTTCGGGTCATCATGAATGCTCTCAATGCGACGCTATTCGCGGCAGCATTGCCCCTGTTCTCTCGTTACTCTTGCCCTGGGTATTCTGACAATCCTTGAAGCCTGCGGTATTTTTACCTGTCAGGCCTCTGCCAGTCGATCAATTATAGTTAATAAACTAGGTTCACCACATGACCGATGTCAATTAGTGTACATCCAAAGTTGAAAAATGTCAATATATTGTGGTTTTGTAGTCGCCTTATTCGACGGCGCGAACTTCCTGAACTTCAGGCACGTAATACTTAAGCATATTCTCAATCCCATGCTTAAGTGTCGCTGTAGAGCTTGGACAGCCTGCACAAGCGCCTTGCATGTGTAACGATACAATGCCGCCTTCAAAGCCTTTAAAGACTATATCGCCACCATCTTGCGCAACAGCAGGGCGCACGCGCGTATCAATTAACTCTTTGATCTGTTTAATGATTGGATCATCTTCCGAATCATCTGACGCATTCGGGCTTTCATCGTTATCAATAATCGCTCGACCGGATTGGTAATGTTCCATAATCCCACCAAGTATTTGAGGACGCATAACATCCCATTCCTTGTCATCACTTTTAGTCACTGTGACAAAATCTGAGCCCAAGAACACGCCTGCAACACCTTCAATCGTAAATAGCCGAACTGCCAAAGGAGACCGTCCCACTTCAGATTGATCTGCAAAGTTGGCTGTGCCGCTTTGCATCACTGCCTTTCCCGGTAAAAACTTCAAAGTCGCGGGATTAGGTGTGCTCTCGGTCTGAATAAACATGTTGTTCTCCAACTTTAAGGTGCTGCGAAGGTTTATAGTATGCAACGTTATGCCTTGGCATTGTAACACTTATTTGGGGCAGTTGCCTTGTCGATGCAAGTCACAAAGACGTTTAACTCACATTGGTTTTCTAGATGGCTTCGCTCGAAGGAACCCAATGACGTCTTGAACTTCTCGTAATACAGGCTCTGCCATGGCGCGCGCGCGCTCTGCGCCGTCTGCCAAAACGCTATCAACATGGCCCTTATCCGCGAGCAATCTCCGATATTCATCTTGGATTGGCGCCAAATTCGCGACTGCCACATCTGAAAGTTCTGTTTTCAGGGCCGAGAACTGCTGGCCAGCAAATGTTTGAACCGCTTGATCAACCGTCGTTTCTGCTAAAGTCGCATAAATGCCCAAAAGATTTCGTGCTTCTGGCCGCCCATCAAGACCTTGAACTGTATCTGGCAATAAATCTGGATCCGTTTTTGCCTTTTTAATCTTATGCGCGATCGTTTCCGCATCGTCGGTCATGTTAATCCGCGATAAGTCCGAAGGGTCCGACTTAGACATCTTCTTCGTGCCATCTTTGAGCGACATCACGCGTGTCGACGTACCAAGAATAAGGGGCTCGGGAATAGGAAACGTTTCTGTTTTGAAATCGTTATTGAATTTTTGTGCGATATCTCGTGCAAGCTCCAGATGCTGTTTCTGGTCTTCACCAACAGGAACATGGGTACCTTTATATAAAAGTATGTCTGCTGCCATGAGGTTTGGATATGCAAAGAGGCCAACAGATGCGTTTTCACGATCTTTGCCTGCCTTTTCTTTGAATTGCGTCATCCGGCCAAGCCACCCCATCCGCGCAACACAATTAAAGATCCATGCAAGTTCAGCATGTCCTGGAACCTGGGATTGATTAAAGATAATTTGTTCTTTGGGATCGACGCCGGCAGCGATTAATGCAGCGGCAACATCACGTGTGGATTGACGTAGCTTCTCTGGCTCCTGCCAAACTGTGATTGCATGAAGGTCAACAACGCAGAACAAGCATTCGTAATCGTCTTGGAGTTTTACCCAGTTACGAATAGCGCCCAGATAGTTCCCAAGATGCAGGTTGCCGGTTGGCTGTACGCCAGAAAATATTCGTTGGTTCATATTCGATCCCACTTTGAAGTCAGGCGCGTTTTATCGCCCGTTGCTCGGAACCGGTCAAGCGAGGTATCAATTGCTCTGCCTGGCGCCACGAACACTCGCTTTGATTTCGGCAATTGAAAATGCACCAAAGACACGTGCCGCGCCCAAGTAAACGATACCACCCCCGACAACGAGGGCGGTTAAGGAAACAACCTTTTCGATGATCGTTCCGGAAAGCCATGGCACGGCCCAAGCAGCGCCAAACCATAAAACAGCAGCCATGACGGAACTGGCGCCAAGAATTCCAGCGATCCGCATCACTAAACGACGATCAGCTTGATAGTGACCCCGGCGCGACAAGAAAAAAACTAGCAGCACGACATTCAGCCACGCTGAAATACTGGATGCGACCGCAATGCCCACATATCCAAAATAGTTTATCAGCCATAGATTCAAAGCAACGTTCACGACGATAGAAACTGCAGCGATGCGCACTGGTGTTGCTGTATCTTCGCGCGCAAAAAAACCTGGCGTAAAGACACGTATTCCAACGTAGGCCGGCAGACCAATAGCATAAGCCATAAGCGCCATGGCCGTCGCCTCGCTCGCATCAGCTCCAAATGCGCCCCGCTCAAATAATACACTAATGATGGGCTCTGGAATGACGACCAAAGCGATGGCGGCTGGGACTGTCAATAATAATGCAAGCTCAGTCCCGCGGTTTTGTGCCGCGTTCGCCTTGTCATCATCACCCGCTTCCAATTGCTTTGAAATCATTGGTAAGAGTGCCGTACCAACTGCAATTCCGACGACACCCAACGGCAATTGAGTCACGCGGTCCGCATAGTACAGGTATGAAACGGCGCCATCTGAAATTGTGGTCGCCAAGATAGTGCCTATCAACAGATTGATTTGATAAAGGCTTGCGCCAAACATCACGGGAAGGATGCGCCGGCCAAGGGTGCGTACTTTTTCGCTGAGCTTTGGCACTTTAATTTTGACGGTGAAGCCAATTTTGCGACAATGCCAAAACAGCCAAATAAGCTGAACGACACCACCTGCAAAAACGCCCCAAACAAGTGCACGCCCAGATTCTTCATCGGATCCACCAAATCCCAATAGGGCCGCAATGAGCGTGATGTTCAGCAGAACAGGCGCTGCGGCGGCCCCAGCAAATTTTCCGTACGCATTCAGCACGCCAGATAACAATGCGACGAGCGATATGAAAAAGAGATATGGGAATGCGATCCTTGAGAACTCTGTCGCCATTTCCATTTTACCTGGAACATTATCAAATCCCGGAGCGAGATATGGCATCAACCAGGGCATGGAAATTTCAGCAAAAACGACAAATGCGAATAGTATTAATGCGAGGACACTAAACGCTTCGCTAGCGAATTTTCTGGCCGCATCATCGCCTTCACCTTCAAGGCTTCTTGAGAACATCGGCACAAATGCAGCGGCGAAGGCGCCTTCAGCAAACAATCGCCTGAATAAATTTGGAAACCGGAACGCCACGACAAAAGCGTCAGCAACAGCCCCTGCACCCAAAAATTGTGCAAACAAGATATCTCGAACGAAACCGAAGACACGGCTTAACATCGTCATCGAGCCAATAGCAGATATTGCGCGAACGAGATTCATGTTTCGGGTCTATAATAGAATTGAGGCAAGCCCATGGCGGCCAACAATCGAGTAGGCATCCTCACTCAGCAGCCTCTGGTTTGTTCTTTGATTTGACCGTATCAATGGCAGCAATAAGCTTCCCTCTCACAGTCTTGATTTTGGTAGGTTGTTCCATTTTCAAACCAAAGATGTCTTTCACATAAAACACATCAATGACTCGCTCGCCGTATGTTGAAATGTGTGCTGATGAAATCTGTAGTCCTGCATGCGTAATCACATCTGTGATATCATGCAAAAACCCGAGGCGGTCGCGCCCGTTAACTTCAATAACCGTATGGGTGCGACTTGCATTATTATCAATGAGGACCCGAGGTGGAACTTTGAATACACTCGTTCTCGATGGCATCGCATTTGCGCGAGCTTCTCTTAATTCATATGCAGGGGACGCAACGCCTGATAATGCACGTTCAATCCGCGCCGTAATGCGTTCCATTCTAGCCGAACCGGATATTGCCTCCGATTGCGCGTCCTGAACCCAGAATGTATCTAGAGCCATGCCATTGTTTAGTGTTATAACTTTTGCGTCCACAATACTTACGCCGCCTAGGGATAAAGCCCCGGCTACTTTTGAAAACAGTCCCGGATGGTCTGCTGTATATACTAAAACTTCGGTGGCTGCCTGCGCTTCATCTGAGTGCAGTTCGATGTGGAGTTTCTTGTCTTCCGAAGCGGACATGCGCGTTATCTCTGCATGCCTTACCAGTGTTTCGGTATCAAATGATAACCAATACGTCTCTCTTGCGAAATCAAAATGATGCTCAATGTCTTCGTCAGACCATCTTGGTGCTTGAGCTTCAAGCGCGTCGCGTAATTTATGTTTGGCATTTTCGGATCGTTTCGCCAGCCGGTCTTTTGGTGTTTCTCCGGACATGGCTTCACGTGTTTGCCAGTAGAGCTCACGTAGAAGGCCGGCTTTCCAGGCATTCCAGACATTTGGCCCAACGGCCCGAATATCGGCAACTGTCAGAATGAGCAGTAAACGCAGGCGTTCTGGTGACTGAACAATCTCACGAAAATCCGCTACTGTTTTTGGGTCATCTATATCGCGCTTAAATGCCGTATTGCTCATCAAAAGATGTTTTTCGACGAGCCATGCAACAGTCTCTGTTTCCCATTCGCTCATGCCCATCCTTGGCCCGAGCTTAAGTGCTATTTCTGCGCCAAGCTCTGAATGATCTCCGCCTCGACCTTTTGCAATGTCATGAAGTAGCACAGCTAGATACAGCGCCCGTTTCGACTGAACTTCGCTAATCACAGAACAAGCGACAGGATGGTCATCAATCAAACGGCCTGTGTCGATGCCATGCAAAACGCCAATTGCGCGGATCGTATGCTCGTCCACGGTATAAACATGATACATGTCGTACTGCATCTGGGCGACAACCCGCCCAAAGTCAGGGACAAATTTACCAAACACCCCAGACTCATTCATCCGCATTAACGTTTTATCGGGATTGGGCCCCGTTAATATATTCACAAAAGTCTGGTTCGCGGTCACATCGTTCTGCAGCTTTCGCGTGATACGTCGAAGATTTTTTGTAACCAATCTCAGGGCATTGGGATGAATATCGAGATCATGTTTTTGCGCCTGCCAAAACAAATCCAGAAGCTTGGGCGGATCTGTCGCAAACAAGTCATCACTTTCGACTGAAATCCGATCTCCATCGACTTTAAAGCCATCAATTTTCGGCCCGCCAAGCCCAAAGGTCGGCAATCGAAACCTTTTGCTCTTTGTTTTATGTTGCTCTTCGAGCGCTGCGCAGATGATCCGCGTTAGATCACCGACATCCTTTGCAATTAAGAAATAATGCTTCATGAAACGTTCAACACCGCTCAAACCTGCGTGGTCGGTATATGCCATGCGCTCGCCCATTTCGGTTTGCACATTAAAAGTCAAACGCTCCTCGGGGCGATCCGCCAGATAATGTAAATGACATCTCACCGTCCAAAAAAATTCTTGGGCTTTATCAAAGCGCCGCGCATCGTCTGCCGTGAGGACGCCCTTTAGTTTGAGATCATCAATGCTCCGGGCGTCATAAAGATACTTAGCGATCCACATCAACGTCTGCAGATCACGAAGCCCTCCTTTGCCTTCCTTGATGTTTGGCTCAAGTACATAGCGCGTATCACCCATACGCGCGTGTCGACCATCTCGCTCGTCTAATTTTTGTTCAACAAATGCGTTGCCTGTTCCATCGATAACGGATGTTTTAAATTGACGCTCAAAGTCTTCAAATTGCTTAGCATCGCCTGCGATCAATCGTGATTCTAATAGGCTGGTTCGGATCGTAAGGTCTTCTTTTGCCAAGCGTATCGCTTCATCGCCCGAACGCGTTGCATGCCCGACCTTTAAGCCCATGTCCCATAGGGTATAGAGAACATATTCGACAACTTGTTCCGCACGGGGCGTAAGCTTATAGGGAAGCAAGAACATCAAATCGATGTCTGAGTGAGGCGCGAGTTCGCCCCGTCCATATCCACCTGTTGCCACCACCGACATCGCATCACCGGCCGTCTCGACGCCGATTGGAAAGGCGTGCTCAGCCGCCACTTCAAAAACCACCCGAATTAATTGATCAAGAAGGTATGAGCCCGCAACAACCGTTTTACCGCCAGATTGCTCGCCAGCTTCAAATCTACGACGGATTTCCAAGCGTCCTGACTCAAGAACGGATTTGTAGATCTGAAAAATATCTCGCTGAGTATCCTTATTGTAGCCTGACCAGCCAAGTATTTCATCAAGCTGACCTAAAAGTGCTTTTCTATCGATAATCTCTCGGGGTTTTAAAATGCGTGCCATAGATGGGTTTATATCTCAACTGACCGTTTGTAGGGGGAAAAATTCGTTCATTTTTTAACGATCTCATTCAAGGCGACTCAAAATCGGAATCAGAGACAGACTTGTGCAACAAGTATACAAATAAAATTTATGCATTATTCTTGTTAATTTTCTTCTACGCTTAATGATTTAAGCTTATAAAGCGTTTCAAGTGCCTCAAGTGGCGTCAAGGTATCTGGATTAATCTTATTAACTGCATCTTCAATCAAACTTTCTTTTATAACAGCTTTTGATTGCGCTTGAAGGGCAGAGAACAATGGCAAGTCTGCGCCTAAGTCTTGAGTTGGCTTTTTATCCGTCGATTCCAAGCGCTTTAAGATCTCTTCGGCGCGCTTAACAAGATTAGATGGCAATCCAGCGAGCTGACCAACATGTATTCCATATGATCTGTCTGCTGTACCTTGGCCAACTTCGTGTAAGAAAACGACATCATTTTTCCATTCTTTCACGCGCATAGTATAGCACGTAAGACTGGATAATCTCTCAGCCAACGTGGTGAGCTCGTGATAGTGCGTCGCAAACAAACCCCGACAGCAATTAATTTCGTGTAAATGCTCAACAACTGCCCAAGCGATTGATAAACCGTCATAGGTTGATGTTCCGCGACCAATCTCATCCAGGATAACCAAAGCCCTTGGGCCCGCCTGATGAAGGATCGCCGCGGTCTCTACCATTTCGACCATAAATGTGGAACGACCGCGAGCAAGATCATCTGCCGCACCAACGCGTGAGAACAATCGATCAACAATGCCGATATGCGCCCGTGTTGCCGGCACAAACATCCCCGCCTGAGCCAAGACAGCAAGCAACGCATTTTGACGAAGAAACGTGCTTTTACCAGCCATATTTGGGCCCGTTAACAGCCACAATCGTGCCCCTGGATTACCCGCATCACCGGCCTCAAGCCGGCAATCATTGGCAACGAAGCTGCTCTCACCCATTTGCTTTAGCGCTAGCTCCACAACCGGATGACGGCCGCCTTCAATTGTGAATGCCTCACTGTCATCTATTTCAGGTCGGACAAACACATGGTCAACCGCTAATTCCGCACTGGCAGACGCAACATCGAGGACGGAAATCGCATGGGCAGTCGCATCAATCGCAGCACTACGATCAATAATCGCATCAGCCATTTTTTTAAAGATTTTAAGTTCTAGCGCCAATGCACGTTCCGCAGCACGGGAAATCTCAGCTTCTAGATCATTCAACTCAACCGTGGTGTAGCGCACGGCATTGGCCATTGTTTGGCGATGGATGAACGGGCTTTCCGGGTCTGTCGGCATCTGATCTGCCTGCCTTGCCGTCACTTCGATAAAGTAACCCAGTACATTATTATGTCTGATCTTGAGTGCTTGATTCTTTGTTTCCGTCGCGTAACGGCTTTGCAGCGCTGCAATCAAACGACGGCTCTCATCACGCATTTCGACCAATTCATCCAAATGAGCGTGGTAACCTCGATTAACAAAGCCGCCGTCATTCAGGCTCACTGGCGGTTCAGCGACCATTGCGCGATTAAGATCATCCAATAATGCTTCATGCCCTACAAGGTCAGTGAGGATTTCTGGCAGGTCTTGTGACAAAGAAATTGTCGGCATTTCCCTAAGGGCTGCCTTAATTTTCTCTGCAACGCTCAAGCCCGTCCGAATGGCCGCAATATCCCTGGGCCCTGCACGCTCAAGCGTAACGCGGCTAAGTGCGCGCGCAAATTCAGGTATAGATTTTAAAAGTGTGCGCAAATCATCCCGCGCCGATGTATCAGCATAGAAAGTAGAAACAAGGTCCAAGCGGACGTTTACCTGTTTTGAATCCATGAGAGGTGCTGCTATGCGAGACGCCAATAACCTCGCCCCACCGCCCGTAAGGGTCTTATCAACGGCGCTCAGTAAGCTGCCCTTACGATCACCAGACATTGTTTGGGTGAGTTCAAGGTTTCGACGCGTCGCTGCATCAATTTCCATCACTGTGCCCACTTCGACCTTTGCGAGTGGGTGAAGGCGCGGTAAGCGGCCTTTTTGCGTCAATAGCACGTAATCAACGAGCGCACCGGCAGCAGCGACTTCAGCACGCGAGAAATCACCATAAGCATCAAGTGTCTTCACGCCATACAGTTCGTGAAGGCGCGCGCGACCATTCTCACTGTCAAAACGGCTCGTCGGCAAGGTCGTCAGCCGGTCTTCAACATCAAAAAGCACCTGGTCAGGTAGCGCATCACCCATCAATCCGTCAGCTATCAACACTTCACCCGGATCAAGACGGGCCAAAATTGCAGCGAGATCACCTGGATGAGCAGCCTGAGTTCTAAAAGCACCCGTCGATATATCCAACCACGCGACCGCAAACTGGGTTTGAGCCTTGGCGATACACGCCAAATAATTATCCCGCCTCGCTTCAAGCAGAACATCTTCAAAAATTGTGCCTGGTGTTACAATACGTGCAACCTCACGCCGCACGACTGATTTTGCCCCACGCTTTTTGGCTTCTGCTGGGTCCTCAGTCTGCTCGCAGATGGCAACACGAAAACCTTTTCGAATGAGACGGTTTAAATATGTCTCATGACTATGAACCGGAACGCCGCACATCGGAATATCTTCACCTAGATGCTTGCCTCGTTTCGTCAGAGCAATATCAAGTGCAGCCGACGCTGCAACGGCGTCATCAAAGAACAATTCATAGAAATCGCCCATACGATAAAACAGAAGATCGTCTGGATGATCGTGCTTTATATTCAGATATTGGGCCATCATCGGCGTCAAAGGCTTATCGCCTGACACAATTGTGCCATTCGCCGATTCTTTTTCTTTCGCGTGTGTAAGGTCGTTCATAGGCAAAAGCGATTTATTT
>CAWUWH010000043.1:0-12230 GCA_963926035.1 uncultured Rhodospirillales bacterium | reverse complement strand
TAATGATGTTCTAGACATTTCAGCGATTGAGGTGGGCAAACGCAAAATTAATATGACTAAGTTCGATCTAAATACAGTTATTGAAGCTTGCTTGAAAAGTTTCACCAAAGGCACAACTGCAAATAATGTATCAATCAATCTTGAAGCCCCTGATACACCGCTCACAATGGTTGCAGGTGAGCGCGCTACAGCGCAAATTACTCTAAACTTACTCTCGAACGCTGTTAAATTCTCACTGAATAACAACAGTATTGATCTGACAATCTCCGTTTCGTCTGAGTTCGTTACAATAACTGTTACTGATCATGGGATAGGCATATCCGAAGACCGATTAGAAAACATAACAGAACCATTTTCCCGGGCATCATCCCAAGCCGAGATTGCCGCGGATGGCACTGGATTGGGGCTCTCGATTGTTAAAGGGTTGGTCGGATTGCATGACGGGAAGCTATCCATCAACATTGAACTGGGTTCAGGGACAATAGTTTCCGTTGAACTGCCAAAGAACATTCCAACAGCTTAGGTATGTTGTTAATCGGACGGCATGAAACAACCGACTGGAATGATGGCTATTGGCGTCAATTTAACTAGAAAATCTTCATGACCTAACCCGGCAATCATTACAGATGTGCTCGCTAGTTCTTGCCCGTCTGTTAAGAACTCGGAGCGAACTTGCTAAATAATAGGAAGTTGCGCTCTATCCGTGAAATACGTCGTAGTTGAAACGATATCTGACAATGTCCCGCCAACCGCGACTAATACCGATTGAATATTCTTAAAACATTGGCGTGTTTGTAAACCAACATCACCAACACCAATAAGCGTCTCATGTGCGTCCCATGCGACCTGACCTGTGAAGTGGATAATCTGGCCTTCTTTTTGAACAACCCCCATCGAGAAGCCACGCCCACGAGGGCCCCACGTTCCTTTTGGGTTGAACCCTTGAGCCATAATCACGCTACATTTGTTTAAACTTCCGCTTCAATGGTTCAATTGCACGGATGGCCATTAACGATGCAAAGATACCAGCATAGACCAACGGTTCGTACTGAAAGCCTTTGCGCATCATGAAGAAATGCAGACACCCGGCGGCACCCGCAATGTAAACCCCTTTATGAAGCCTGTTCCAATTGCGCCCACCCATCTTTTTGATCCAACCCTTCGTCGATGTTATCGCCAAAGGAATGAGGCAAATCAGGCCAACCATACCAACAGTAATGTACCAGCGCTTTAAGATATCATCCAAGATAGCGGCCCAATTAAAAAACTGGTCGAGGACAACATAGTTTGTCTCATGTAACACAACATAGAAGAACGCGAACAATCCCAAGAGGCGTCGAAGCCGAACAACTTGCTTCCATCCACTAAGAACACGTACAGGTGTTACGGCCAGGGCAACCAACAAAACCCTAAGCGCCCAATCACCTAAATAACGATTGATGAATTCGACAGGGTTCGCCGTCAATCCTCGTCCACTATAGAAGTACGCGTCAGCCACAAGCCAGCCAAGCCAAGCCAAAGGCGCCAGACACAACACCCATACAAGTGGCTTAATGATCCAGGTCATAGGATCGCGTCGTCGTGCGACCCTGTGCGACGTTGCGCCAGTTGCGGCGCTAGAAGTCACCATTCTCACCCTTCATGCGTATAAGTTAGAACCATTTGCGCATATCCATACCCTCATACAGACTGGCAACTTCTTCGGCATAGCCATTGAACATAAGCGTTTTTCTTTTGAAGATTTCGCCAATGCGGCGCTCGCTATCTTGCGACCAACGCGGATGGCGTACAGCCGGATTTACATTTGAATAAAACCCATACTCTCGAGCTGCTGCATCATTCCAACTCGTTGGCGGTATTGTTTTCTGGAACTTGATTTTGACAATCGACTTGATCGACTTAAAGCCGTATTTCCATGGCATGACGAGTCTAACCGGTGCGCCGTTCTGATTTGGCATCACTTCGCCATACATCCCAACGCCTAATATTGATAAAGGATGCATCGCTTCGTCAATCCGCAATCCTTCTTTATATGGCCATTTTAAAACGGGTTGGCGCTGGCCTGGCATCCGCTCAGGGTCAAATAAGGTCTCGAATGCCACATATTTAGCATCGGACGTTGGCTCAAATTTCTTCAAAACACTTGCAAGACTGACGCCCACCCACGGAACAACCATGGACCATGCTTCTACACAACGAAGGCGGTAGACGCGCTCTTCAAGGGTTTCGGGTTTAATTAGGTCTTCAAAGGAAATTTTCCCTGGCTTCATGCAAGCCCCTTCAACGGAGATTTCCCAAGGCGTCGTTTTGAACTTTTGCGCATTTTCTTTTGGGTCGCGTTTGCCCGTCCCAAACTCATAAAAATTGTTATAGCTCGTCACGTCTTCGTAGTCGGTAATCGGATCGTTTTCCGGCAGGCTATCTGACGACCATTTGGATTTTTGAACTCCGCTTAGAGGCGTGCGCGCAGCATACGCTGGCAATGTCGGGAGCGCCCCCGCCACAATACCTGCGCCTGCAAATGCGGCTGTTTTAAGGAAGCTTCTCCGCTTTTTAAAAATCGATTTTGGTGTAATTTCAGAGCTTAGTAAATCCGAGACATTCCGTGACTTAATTAGCATGCTGCACTCCCATTGAGGCGTTGTTAGCGTATAATCATATTCTGTAACAGCTTTCGCAAGCACACTGCGGTTGCCATCTCGCCCCTTGATAGCGTACTCAATGGATTAGATGCTACTAACATACGATCACTTTTCCTCCAGCAGGTAAAAGCTCAACGCTGGCTAACGGATATATTCGATGCGCGTTCTTTATCATCTTTGGCTTTCCCCGTTTTCACGTAAAGTCCGAGTAGCTCTCGGCGAAAAGCGGATCGACTTCGAATTGAGGGCTGAGAATAATTGGCGCCGCAGGGAAAAATTCCTAGCCATAAACCCAATGGGCGAGGTCCCCGTTCTCGTAGAGCCCGACGGCACAGCGCTATCAGGCTCACAAGTGATCTGTGAATTTCTTGACGACATTCACCCAAATCCATCCTTAATGGGCCAACAACCTCTGCACCGGGCTGAAGTACGAAGGCTCGTTGATTGGTTCGATCGCAAGTTTAATAATGAAGTTACTGAAAAGCTTGTAGGCGAGAAATTCATGAAACGCTTTTTAGGCTTGGGTGAGCCAGATTCCAGCATCGTGCGTGCTGGGCATGCAAACATTCACACACACATGGATTATATTTCGTATCTGGTTGAACGTCGCAAATGGCTGGCAGGGCATGAATTTTCACTCGCAGACATTACCGCAGCCGCACATTTATCAACACTCGATTATATTGGCGATGTTCCTTGGAAGGATTACGAAAGTGCCAAGGGTTGGTATGCTCGAATAAAGTCCCGTCCAAGTTTTCGGCCGCTATTGGGTGATCGTATCCCAAGTGCACCACCGCCGTCTCATTATGCTGATCTGGATTTTTAACAAACTAATTAACGTTAACGTACATCTTTTCAATATTCGCCCTGGCCAAGCGCCCAGCCTCGCCATCAGGGTCTAACTCCAGTACCTTCAACCAGTCAGCACGCGCAGCATCTTTATTCTCTTCCAAACGGAAAAGTATCCCTCGCTCTAAAAGTGCTTCTGCCGCATCTGGTTCAAGGATAAGGGCAGCTTCAATGTCCGCCCGCGCTTTACCAAGTTCATCCAAATACCGATACGCGCTTGCCCTGAAAGCAAATGCCTCCGCTTTAGATGCATCTCCTGAAATCGCATTCGTTAGATCTTTTACGGCACCCTTGTAATCACCTAATGCAGCTCGGGCCTCAGAGCGATCGATAAGAATTCCTGGGCGTCCTCTTAAAAATTTTGCCGCCTCAGTCAAAGTGTCTTCAGCGCGCACGGCATCCCCATGTAACAACCATGCTCGTCCAGCCTGCCCTAAAATCTCACCTTTGAATTCAGGCGTGGCAATAATGGTCTCGGCCAAAACCTCAAGGCGCCGTGCGGCATATTCTGCTTTACCAGAATAATATAGTGCTACAGCGGCACAATGCTCGGCGGCGTCACCACCTCCCATGCTTTTCCATGCCGTTGCCATTTCATAAGCATCGTTTGGGTCAGACGGTGCCAAGCCCATACAGCGCGCGTATTCACGCGAATGATTCAACTCGGCAGCTTGGCTAAATGATGTAAAAAAACAAAGCGTAATGACGACAGATGCCTTTCTCATAAAGCAGATCATCGTGTATAATGCTCCATCAGAATATTATCGTTAAATCGCATACTCAGGGTTCTAAGGTTATGTACGTCCGACGACAAGTCTTGTGCCGCGAATACGGCCTAATACACAGATGACACGCCGCGGTGGGCCAAAACTATTTTGCTTTGGTATCGGCTTTTCAGCCAAGGCATTGATTGATTATTTACCTGTTGCCGATTGGTCAACAGGCGGCACGGTGCGAGACCTTGAGAACGCTCAACAACTCGTTACTAAAGGCATCGACGCAACCCTTTGGGATGGCAATGATCTCAGCGATGAAGCGAAACATAAACTCCTGACGGCAACTCATGTGTTGGTGTCTGTGCCGCCCGGTGAAGCTGGCGATCCCGTTATAAATGCTGCGAGAGAAATATTAAAATCCTCTGCCCATCTCAATTGGTTAGGCTATCTTTCAACCACAGGTGTCTATGGAAATACAAACGGTGCCTTCGTTGATGAGAAGGCACCATTAAACCCTTCAAGTGCCCGATCAGAACGCCGTGTCGCAGCTGAGGCTGGATGGCTTGATCTATATAAGAATTCCAAAATCCCCGTACATATTTTTCGTCTAGCCGGCATTTATGGCCCTGGCCGATCTGTGTTTAACCAAATTCGCAAAGGGACTGCGAAACGAATCAACAAACCTGGCCATGCGTTTTCGCGCATTCATGTCGATGATATCGCCCGCATCCTGGCAGCATCAATCTCTAGGCCGAACCCAGGTGCCATATACAATGTTTGCGACAATGAGCCTGCACCACCGGCGGAAGTTACAGAGTATGCATGCCATCTTCTAGAAAAAGACCCTCCACCGATAGAAGACTTTGAGATCGCAAAAGAACGAATGACACCTATGGGCCTTAGTTTTTGGACCGATAATCGGCGCGTCGAAAATACACGAATTCGAAAAGAGCTTGGCGTAAAGTTAAAGTATCCAGACTACCGTTCTGGATTGCAGGCTATTTTTGCTGCGGAAGATTAACTATTCTACGGTTTCGAAGTGACCGACTTTCGAATTATAAATTTCTAACTGTGCCGTTTCTATATCAAAGAACCACCCATGCAGCTTAAGAGTTTTGGCCGCCATGCGCTCTCGGATCCATGGGAACGTCGTGAGATTTTCTAACGAAACGAGGACAGCGTTGCGTTCACACGCTCGTTGCGTCTCTTCGATTGTTGCGTCAGGCATTGTTGCCAAAACCCGGCGGTGCGCTGAAGATAAAATCGACACCCAGCCTTGTACGAACTTGTACCCTTTTTGCTCAGCTTCTTCACCGCGTATCATGGCGTGGATACCACCACAGTGTGCATGACCTAAGACAATGATATTTGGCACATCAAGACCAAGCACAGCAAACTCCAAGGATGCGCTTGTACCATGAAAAGTGCCTTCCTCTTCCATGGGTGGCACGAGGTTAGCAACATTTCGGATCATGAAAATATCGCCAGGTTCAGCGCGGAAAACCAATGCCGGATCAACACGGGAGTCAGAGCACGCGATTACAGCTGCTTTTGGGTGCTGACCGGCTTCGACCATTGCGTGCAAGCGCTCTTGATGGTCATCAGGCATTTTCTCGCGAAACGCCCGGTAACCATTCAGCATACGTTCAATCGTTTCCATATTTAAAGCTGCTCCAACAAAGCTTCGACAGTACGCAGTAATCTATCTATATCCTGCGGTTCCGAAATTCGGTGGTCCCCCGATTTCACAAATTGAACTTCGACATCGTCACTTGTCAAACGATCCATGATCGAATGGGCTGTTTTCCAGGGCACATCCTCGTCCAGCATTCCTTGAATCAATCGAACAGGCATATCAAATTTGATGTCGTCGGTCAGAAGAAGGTGTTGATTCCCCTCGTCTAAAAAGCGATTCCAAATACGGTATGGTTCCTGGTCATCATAGCAATTTGGAATATCGCAATATCCCTGACTTTCCAGATCATCGCGCTGCTCTGGCGTTAGTCGCTCAGGAATAAGATCGTGCGTAAAGTCAGGCGCTGCTGCGATTCCCACCAGCCCACAAACTTTTTCGGGCTGCCGAAGCGCGGTCAACAACATAATCCACCCACCCATGGACGAACCAACCAGCACTTGAGGCCCTTCACATATCTCATCCAAAATGATCCCTGTATCGTCTGCCCAACGGCCAATTGTTCCGTCGTCAAACGCTCCAGAAGACTCCCCATGACCGAAATAATCAAAGCGCGTAAAGGCGTATCCCATTGAAACGCAATGCGCTTCGAGCGCCAGGGCTTTTCCGCCTTGCATATCAGACTTAAATCCGGTCAAAAACATCACACCTGGCCCTTTGCCTGGGGTATGATGGTATGCAATTGATTCTCCGTCGTTACGTTGAAGAAAATTCGCGACTTTTAATTGATCCGACATGCAGTTTCCCATATTTAAAGTGACATGGTCATGAATAATAACGCGCACCATAACGCCCTGGACGACGAAATGGAACGCCCTGCGCAACAGGACGGCACGCCGCCTACAGTGCTGCAAATTTTACCAGCACTAGGTGGGAGTGGCGGCGTTGAGCGGGGCACTCTCGAAATTGCAGGCGCAATTTCTCAAGCCGGTGGACGTGCGCTGGTCGCATCAGAAGGCGGGCTACTCGTGCATGACTTAACCCGCGTAGGTGCGGAGCATTTTACGCTGCCCGTGGCCTCTAAGAATCCTTTTGTTATTTATCGCAATATTTCGCGCCTGGTCGAACTCATAAAAAGAGAGCGCGTCGATATCGTACATGTTCGCTCTCGGGCACCGGCATGGAGCGCTTATTTTGCCTGTCAACGAACCAAAGTGCCTTTGGTGACAACTTTTCATGGCACATACGCAATCGGCAATTGGCTTAAGCGCAAATATAATGCCGTGATGACGTATGGCGAGCGTATGATTGCGATCTCAACCTTCATTGGCGGCCATGTTCGCCGGCATTACGGCGTCCCTGTTGATCGTATTCGCGTTATCCACCGGGGCGTTGATATCGATAGATTCGATCCTGAGAAAGTTTCTGCTGAACGTGTCATTAAACTCGCTACCGATTGGCGCCTGCCAGATGGTGTGCCGATCATTATGTTGCCCGGCAGATTAACCCGCTGGAAAGGCCAACTGGTGTTGATTGATGCCATCGCAGCGCTTGGTCGCACAGATATCAGGTGCCTTTTGGTTGGCAGCAATCAAGGCCGCGAAGATTATCGGCGCGAGCTTGAGAAAAGAATCATGAGCCATAACCTCGAAGAAGTGTTGCGGATCATTGATCATTGTGACGATATGCCTGCAGCTTATAAGCTGACGGATCTGGTTATATCGGCATCAACAGATCCAGAAGCATTTGGTCGCGTTGTTTGTGAAGGCCAGGCAATGGGCCGTCCAGTTATTGCATCAGATCATGGTGGATCGCGTGAAACGATTTTACCGGGTATTACTGGCTGGTTGACACCTGCGGGCGACTCTACAGCGCTTGCGCACGCGATTGAGACGGCTTTAAAGCTTGATCATGCTGCGCGCACCAAATTGGCACAGTCGGCGATTGAGCATATCCGTAAGAATTTCTCAAAGACACAAATGTGCGATAAGACGCTTGATGTATACAACGAAGTCTTGGCGGCGCAAGGCCGCGCCTAACGATCATGAACGCTCGTGAAACCAGTTCCAAGCGAATACTCGTCATAAAATTAGGAGCCCTCGGTGACGTCTTTCAGGCGTTGGGCCCCATGAACGCGATCCGCAAACATCATAGCAACGATCACATAACACTCATGACAACGAAGGCATTTAGCGAACTTTTAGGTACTGCCAATGTGTCTGATGACATCATCATCGACAAACGTCCAAAGTCGCTTGATCTGATCGGGTGGCTCAGGCTTCGTTGCACGCTTAGAAACGGTGAATTCGACCGAGTCTATGATTTGCAGACCTCAAGCCGCTCGAACCGTTATGCACGATTATTCTGGCCTGGCACTTATCCCGAATGGTCTGGGATCGTGAGCGGCTGCTCACATCCCCATTCGAATCCTAATCGCGATAATATGCATACCATTGAACGCCAAACGGAGCAGCTTTTGGCAGCGGGTATCCACAAAGTGCCTTCACCAGATTTAGCCCCGTTCGTGCGGGACGTCTCTCATTTAAATTTACCGCCGTCATATTGCACGATTGCCCCGGGTGGCGCGCAGCACCGTCAAGATAAACGCTGGCAAACAGCGCGATATCGCGAGGTTGTGCAAAGATTGGATCAAAGTCCGACGACACCCGTCCTTTGCGGTGGACCAGAAGAACTCGAACTCTGCACACAAATTGCACAAGGATGTCAGAATGCCCGCAATATAGCGGGTCAGACATCACTTGTTGATCTTGTGAACGTCGCCAAAGGTGCTCAATTTGCCTTAGGGAATGACAATGGGCCCATGCACATTGCGGCCGCGTCGAATACGAAGTCTTTCGTCTTATATTCCCATGCATCAGACCCAACACTTTGCGCACAACGAGGCCAGGATGTGACAATTATTCGCCGAGAATCATTGGACGATCTGTCGGTCGATGACGTTATGGAGAGTATATTCAAGGCAGGCGGTTCTTGACGGGTCCCGTAAGGCGCTTTAACTACCCCACACAAATTTGTTTTTAATGACCGGCGAGAGATAAATGGTCGCGATCACACTACCAGACGGCTCAATACTCAATTACGACAACCCTGTAACCGGGGGCGAGGTCGCTGCATCCATTGGACCTGGCTTGGCCAAGGCGGCAATGGTCGTGCGCGTCGACGGCGAGCTATGGGATTTGGACCGGACGATCGCGACGGACGCCAATGTTGCCATCATCACAGATAAAAAAGAAGACGAAGCCCTTGAAGTGCTGCGACATGACTGCGCGCATATTTTGGCGATGGCTGTTCAGGAACTATACCCTGGAACGCAAATCACATTCGGCCCCGCGACAGACGAGGGTTTTTACTACGATTTTCATCGCAAAGAGCCGTTTTCGACCGAAGATTTCGAAACCATCGAAAAACGTATGGCCGATATCGTCGACCGGGACATCCCCATTGTACGTGAAGTCTGGTCACGCGATGACGTCGTAGCCTACTTCAAAGAAAAGGGCGAGAGCTTTAAAGCCAAATGGGTGATGGAGCTGCCAGAGGGCGATGAGATCACAATGTATCGCCAAGGCGATTGGATTGATCTTTGCCGTGGGCCGCATCTTCCTAAAACAGGACGCATGGGCAAAGCCTTCAAACTTTTGAAGCTTGCTGGCGCTTACTGGCGGGGAGACGCATCAAACCCGCAGCTGCAACGCATCTATGGGACGTGCTGGCGTAATGAGAAAGAACTCAAAGCTTATCTGACGCGCATTGAAGAAGCAGAAAAGCGTGATCATCGCCGTCTTGGCCGTGAACTGGACCTCTTCCACATTCAAGAAGAAGCACGGGGATCTGTGTTCTGGCATCCTAAAGGCTGGTCGCTCTATCGTACCTGTGAAAACTACATGCGTATGCGCCTTGATGACGCAGGATACGTAGAAGTGAAAACCCCACAGCTGGTGGACCGCTCCCTTTGGGAGCGTTCGGGCCATTGGGACAAGTTCCGCGACCATATGTTTATTGCTGAAGTGGATGAAAGCTCCAAAGCCACTGAAGGCGACGATGGTGAAGAGCAAAGTATTTCCTCACCTGAAGAAGACGCGATCCGGCATTTGGCTCTTAAGCCAATGAACTGCCCGTGCCATGTGCAAATTTTTCGCCATGGCATGAAAAGCTATCGCGACCTTCCTTTGCGCATGGCTGAGTTCGGCTCGTGTCATCGGTATGAGCCGTCGGGTGCCCTGCATGGATTGATGCGCGTCCGCGCATTTACTCAAGACGATGCCCATATCTTCTGTACCGAAGATCAAATCGAAAGCGAAACTGAGATTTTCATCGATTTGCTCGCGTCTATTTATCGGGACTTTGGGTTTGAGGAATTTGTTGTCAAATTTTCAGACCGCCCAGACGTCCGTGCTGGTACCGACGAAACGTGGGATAAAGCCGAGACTGCACTCAAAGAAGCTGCACTGAAAGCTGGTGCTGATTTAGTTATGAACCCCGGCGAAGGGGCATTTTATGGTCCTAAGCTCGAATTCGTCTTACGTGATGCGATCGGCCGTGATTGGCAATGCGGCACGCTGCAGGTTGATTTTGTCCTGCCTGAACGCCTGGACGCGGAATACGTTGGCGAAGATGGCGAAAAACATCGTCCCGTTATGCTTCACCGTGCCATCTTGGGCTCGTTTGAGCGCTTTATCGGCATTTTAATTGAGAACTTTGCTGGGCGCTTACCCATGTGGTTGGCACCTGTGCAAGCCGTTGTCGCGCCAATAACCAACGATATAGATGGATATGCCCGTGAAGTTGTTGAAGAGCTGCGCGCCGCGGGTATTCGCGTTGAGGCCGATTATCGAAGTGAAAAGATCAACTATAAGATCCGTGAACATAGTCATGCCAAAGTCCCTGCAATCTTGGTTGTTGGTGGCCGCGAAGAAGAAAACAAGACCGTTGCGATCCGCCGTTTGGGTGGCAAGGATCAAGAAATTCTTGCGCTGCAAGAAGCAGTCGATAGACTTAAGGTGGAAGCGCTCGGACCGCTTGGCGGCTAAGCTTTTTCATGCCATCTTAGATATGAGTTTCGTATGTGCGAAACTTAGTCTTAATTGTGATAGGAGATATTTCCATAGCTCGTAGACCCGGCCCACCGGCGCCGCCGTCCAAGGATGGACCCCGCGCCAACGAAGATATTCAAGCTGACCCAGTTCGCCTCGTCGATGCAGACGGAGAAATGGTAGGCGTCATCGGACTTAAAGAAGCAATTGATATGGCTGTCGAGGTTGGTTTAGACCTCGTCGAAGTGTCACCTAATGCCTCGCCCCCTGTCTGTAAAATCCTCGATTACGGTAAGTACAAGTACGAGGCACAGAAAAAGGCTAACGAAGCCCGCAAAAAACAGAAAATTATTGAAGTTAAGGAAATCAAGATGCGTCCCGGCATTGATGACCACGATTATGAGGTCAAGATGAAGGCTGTGCGCCGTTTCCTTGATGATGGCGATAAGGTCAAGATGACCATCCGCTTCCGTGGCCGTGAAATGGCACACCAAGACTTAGGCCTTAAAGTGCTGAAGCGTGTCCAGGCAGAAGTTGAAGAGATCGCTAAGGTGGAACAATATCCACGGCCTGAAGGGCGTTTAATGACAATGGTCATCGCGCCCCGTTAAATGGAACTCCTGTAAAATCTATTCGAAACACTGGTCTTTCTCAGAATTCTTGGGATAAGTCGGTGTTTTGATATGCACTATGCCTTGCCATCCTGTGCCAGCACCGCTATAAACCGCGCGCTGTCATGATTTGATGGCCAAGCGGTATGGCTAAAAGGGCATGCCTGGCCGCTTGAACCCCGGAACGCATGGCGTTCTAAAGTTAACAGGTGTTTTTAAACACCACAGAGATGAAGGAAGAGGGAAATGCCCAAGCTGAAGACCAAATCAAGCGCCAAAAAGCGCTTTAAGATTACGGGTACCGGTAAGGTACGCGCAGCTGCTGCTTTCAAACGGCACAATCTCCGCAAGCGATCCAATAAGATGAAGCGCCAGTCGCGAGGAATGATGGTTCTCTCGCCGCAAGACGCACGGATCGTCAAGTCCTACATGCCAAACGCTTGATCTGAGGAGATTTTAAAATGGCACGAGTTTCACGCGGCAAAACGTCGCATGCACGTCACAAAAAAGTTCTTAAACTCGCGAAGGGTTATCGGGGCCGTAGTGCAACGAACTTTCGGATCGCTATTGAGCGCGTCGAGAAGGGTTTGCAGTATGCCTACCGCGACCGTCGTCAAAAGAAGCGTCAGTTCCGTCGCCTCTGGATCCAGCGTATCAATGCTGGTGCGCGCGAGAATGGGCTTTCCTATTCAGTATTCATGAACGGCTTACTTAAAGCCGGCGTTGAG
>CAWUWH010000042.1:0-3865 GCA_963926035.1 uncultured Rhodospirillales bacterium | reverse complement strand
AGTGCGTTTGGCTGACACAGAGCTATTTGTAGAGGTTGAGCGTGACTACACAACTTACGGTGAAGAAGTAAAATTTGGTGGCGGCAAAGTCATTCGCGATGGGATGGGACAGTCCCAAACGACGCGCGCCGGAGGGGCTGTTGATACAGTTATTACGAACGCACTGATCATAGATCACTGGGGTATCGTCAAAGCTGATGTGGGTTTAAAAGAGGGTTTGATTGCGGCTATTGGCAAGGCCGGAAATCCAGATACTCAACCGGGCGTCGATATCATTGTTGGACCAGGAACTGAAGTCATCGCGGGCGAGGGAAAAATTCTGACCGCTGGTGGATTTGATTCACACATACATATGATTTGTCCGCAACAGATTGATGATGCGTTAATGTCTGGCGTAACAACGATGTTAGGTGGTGGCACTGGGCCAGCTACGGGCACTAATGCGACAACCTGTACGCCAGGGCCTTGGCATATTGGTCGAATGATTCAGGCTGCGGACTCGTTTCCTGTAAATTTGGCGTTCTCTGGCAAAGGGAATGCGTCTCAACCTGAGGCTCTATACGAGCAAATTCTTGGGGGTGCGTGCGCACTGAAATTGCATGAAGATTGGGGGACGACACCGGCTTCGATTGATTGCTGTCTCAGCGTTGCTGACGAGATGGACATTCAAGTGATGATCCATACCGATACCCTGAACGAGTCGGGTTTTGTCGAGAACACGGTTGATGCTTTTAAAGGTCGCACGATCCATGCGTTCCATACTGAAGGGGCAGGCGGCGGGCACGCGCCAGATATCATTAAAGTCTGTGGCGAGATGAACGTTATTCCATCATCGACTAATCCGACGCGGCCTTACACCGTGAATACAATCGACGAACATTTGGATATGCTGATGGTATGTCATCATCTTGATAACAAAATTCCGGAAGATGTCGCATTTGCAGAAAGTCGAATTCGCCGTGAAACGATCGCTGCCGAAGACATTCTTCATGATCTTGGTGCCTTCTCAATTATCGCGTCAGATAGTCAGGCTATGGGGCGGGTTGGAGAAGTCCTTATTCGCACGTGGCAGACTGCAGACAAAATGAAGCGCCAGCGTGGTCGATTACTGGAAGAGACCGGCGATAACGATAACTTTCGTGTGCGTCGCTATATCGCCAAATACACGATCAATCCTGCAATCGCGCAGGGGATGTCAGCACACATAGGGTCAATCGAAGCTGGTAAGCGTGCTGACCTTGTATTGTGGTCGCCAGCATTCTTTGGCGTGAAGCCAGATATGATACTGTTGGGTGGTACAATTGCTGCGGCCGCTATGGGTGATCCAAATGCGTCGATCCCAACACCTCAGCCCGTTCATTACCGCCCTATGTTCGGTGCCTTTGGCAAGTCGATGACAGCAAGTAGTGTGACCTTTGTCTCAGAAGCAGCAATTGGTGCTGGCTTAAAAGAAAGCCTTGGCGTTGAGAAAAACCTACTCGCCGTATCGAATACTCGTAGTGGGATTTCTAAAAAGTCGATGATCTTGAATGATCTCACGCCTGATATCGACGTCGATCCAGAAACTTATGAAGTCCGTGCGGATGGTGAATTATTAACATGCGAACCGGCGGCTGAGTTGCCGATGGCGCAACGCTATTTCTTGTTCTGAGGTGATGATGTTACGTGCATTGGAGATTAAACGAAAAGGGCATTGGGATGGGGTTGCCGCAGATCATGTCGTTCTCGCGTATGATGATAGGTATCGCCGGCGTATGACCATGACAGGGACTGGTGGGCTAGGTTTTGTCCTGGATCTTGAAAAGGCAACAGTTCTAGGCGATGGCGATGCACTGATCTTATCTGATGATCGGTTGATTGCGGTTATTGCTGCGGCTGAACCTTTGCTTGAAGTGCGCTGTAAAGATGCAGAGCACCTTGCGCGTATTGCTTGGCATATTGGCAACCGGCATTTGGCAGCCGACATTAATGGTGATCGGATCCTCATTCTAGAAGACCATGTCATCGCAGAAATGCTCGAGGGACTAGGGGCTTCGGTCACAAGCGTAACCACGCCGTTCAATCCAGAACTTGGGGCGTATGACCATCATAATCATGCACATGCACATTCTGACACGCCTGACCATAAAGGCCACTCTCATGGATGAGCGGGCTCTTTACCGGTTAATGACCTGGCTATCGCCTAGCTTCCCCGTTGGCGCTTTTGCGTATTCGCACGGCATAGAGTGGGCTGTCGAAGATGGTCGTATCAGGGATATTGAAACACTTAACTGCTGGATATCTGATGTCGTGCAAGTTGGCGGTGGATGGTCTGACGCCGTTCTTTTCTCAAATGCTTATGATGCGGGTGATGATCAAAATGCATTGGTGGAGCTCAACGCTTTAGCATGTGCAATGGCTCCATCTTCTGAGCGTTACCTGGAAATTACGGCACAAGGAAATGCTTTCGTGAAAGCGGTCCTTAATGCCTGGGCTTGGGACAATGCGCAGGCCATGTGTACGGCATTGAAACCTGATGTCGCTTATCCTGTTATCGTTGCGATGGCAGCGCGAGGGCATGGCATCCAGAAAGATTTGGCACTACACGCTTTCATTCACGCGTCTGCAGCCAATCTAGTGTCGGCTGGGGTGAGATTGATCCCCCTTGGCCAAAGTGCGGGACAGCACGTCATGGTCAAGCTTGAACACGCGATTGAGTCGGTCACTAAAATGGCGGGCATCTCAGATACGTCAAAAATTGGAGGCGTAGCATTTCTTTCAGATATTGCCGCCATGCAACATGAAACACAGTATACGAGGTTATTCAGATCATGACGTATTCAGAAAACGGACCCATGCGTATTGGTATCGGCGGCCCGGTTGGGTCTGGGAAAACGGCACTGATGGAGCGGCTATGTCAGACATTTAGAGATGTCTATGATATCTGCGCGATTACCAATGATATCTACACAAAAGAAGATGCTCTCATTTTAACCCGTGTAGGCGCATTACCAGAAGAACGCATCATGGGTGTTGAAACGGGAGGCTGCCCGCATACAGCGATCCGTGAAGATGCATCCATCAATCTTGCAGCTATCGATACGATGAATGAGAAGTTTCCAAACCTTGATTTGATCCTTATTGAGTCCGGCGGGGACAACCTTGCGGCAACGTTCTCACCTGAACTGGCGGATATTACGATCTATGTAATTGACGTATCAGCAGGTGAAAAAATACCTCGCAAAGGTGGCCCGGGTATTACGCGTTCGGATCTATTAGTTATAAACAAGACGGACCTGGCACCTTTAGTTGGTGCTGACCTTGGCGTCATGGAAAGTGATACGAAACGCATGCGTGGTGACCGGCCATATGTATTCACAAATATGAAGACCAAAGAAGGCGTTTCCGTCGTCGCAGACTTCATCGTTAACCGTGGTGGCTTCAGAGAAGCATCGTAATGCTGAATATCCACTTCGGGTAAAAAGCGAAATTTTTAACGGTTCTGAATCAATTCCGTTCTACCCCTGAAAGCAGACATTATTGCTGAATCGTTCCCCGGAGTAAATTTAAGGGTTCGGGTTTTGAACGTAATGACCTGAAAATCAAAGCTTTATGAATTACAGGCCTCCGTCATTCAAAGGCATGAATAGAGTCTACAATAGTTCAACGAAATTTAGGTGCAAACAATGTCGGTTTCGTGTCCTCGGATCAAAGCACTGCCGAAGTTCGGTAAAGGTGCTTGCTAGCTCCCGCAACCATCAAGACCCTACCGTCGTCTCCCTTGGAGGCGGCGGTTTTGTTTTGATGGGTGTAATCGAGGATGGCTGCAAGTGCGCCGACGAGAATGACGTCGGGCTTGTCGCGTGTGTCGCTATCGTGGACCTCT
>CAWUWH010000041.1:0-18138 GCA_963926035.1 uncultured Rhodospirillales bacterium | reverse complement strand
GCCGTCTATCGGGCCTGTGTTTACCGAATTAATCCATGAGCCCGGCGATAAACTCGAAGTACGCCCAGAACAAGGCACGGCCGTTGAATGCGAATTTGCATTTGTTATGGGTCGAAATCTGGGCAGCAGTCAGGAAATCACCCGAGCTGATGTGGTGGCCGCAATCGAGCGCGCACATATCGCCATTGAAGTTGTTGGCTGTCGGTTTGAAGGCGGCTTCAAGGGTGCGGGTTCAAATCTTTGTATCAGTGATTTCTCATTCAATGTTGCGTTTGTGCCGGGACCTGAAATCGCGAACTGGCAAGACGTCGACCTCAAAGCCGCGACGGCAAAATTGTTGCTGAACGGTGATGTGGCCAATCAGGGCGTCGGCGCAGATGTGCTCGGTGATCCCGTTGAAGCACTATGCTGGGCGGCGAACGAAGCCAATGGTATAGGCTTGCCATTACGCAATGGTGACGTCATCACAACAGGTACCATGACAGGCGCCACGCTTGTCAATCCCAGCGATCAAGTCGTTGGAGATTTTGGCGACTTAGGCCAGGTCGCACTTTCTTTCTGACCCCCTTTCCCTCGGTAGAGAGTGAGGTGTCAGACCACATGAGATCTCCACCTCTCCCTCGGGAGAGGGTGGCGCAGAGCGCCGGGTGAGGGGTTGCTATACACAAAGGTTTCCCCTGGATGAAGGGCCTTACGTTAGCTGCCCGGCTGAGCATTCGCGAAGAATGCCTGATTGCCAAGAATCTGATATTCACCAATTTTCGTCTGACCTTCTGGAGATACCACCCAATCTACAAACATCTGACCGAGGGCCGTTTTGATGTGAGGGTGTTTCTTATCGTTGACCAGGATGTTGCCGTATTGGTTGAACAGAACGGTGTCGCCTTCGACGAGAATTTCCAGGTCGCCCTTGTTCTTAAACTTGAGCCATGTGGCGCGGTCCGTCAGAGAATATGCGCCCATGCCAGACGCGACATTCAACGTTGCCCCCATGCCTGACCCGGTTTCCCGGTACCAGGTGCCAGATGCACCTTTGGGATCAATGCCGGCTGACTTCCAGAGAGATAGTTCTTTCTTATTTGTGCCGCTGTCATCACCGCGTGATGCAAATGGTGCTTGCGTGTCGCTGATTTTCTTAAGTGCCTGATTTGCTGTTTTTGAGCCTTTGATACCTGCCGGGTCAGCTTTTGGGCCGACCATGACTAAATCATTATACATCACATCGAAACGTGCCACGCCCATGCTGTCGGCCACGAACTTTTCTTCTGATGGCTTGTGGTGCACGAACAGTACATCTGCATCCCCATTGCGCGCGAGGCGGATGGCTTTGCCTGTACCAACAGCAACGACACGAACTTCAATGCCAGTTTTCATGGTGAACGTCGGGAGCAGAAAATCAAACAGGCCAGAGTTTGCGGTCGAAGTCGTCGAAGCGACCGTGATGTATTTATCTGCAGCGTGTGTTGTGCCGGTAAGGATCAGAATGAATGCGGCGATAAATAGTGTTTTCAATTGTGACATGAGAATCCTCCTTATCTGTTTATCGTTACCAACGTAATTCACCTTTAAGAAAAGCAGCGGCTTCACCGCTTTCGGGCTTGTTAAAGAAATTTTCTGCGGACGCGTGTTCGAGTAAATGGCCTTTGTGCATGAACATCACGTCATCGCCGAGCCGCTTTGCCTGATTGATGTCGTGGGTGACCATGACAATGCAGGTGCCTTCGTCATGCATGGTTTGCACGATATTTTCGACGGCGTGGGTCGCTGCTGGATCAAGGCTTGCGGTGGGCTCGTCCAGAAAAAGAACTTCCGGGCGACATGCCCAGGCCCGCGCCAGGGCAAGTTTTTGCTGTTCGCCACCTGACAAGCGTCGTGCCGGTGTGGCTTTAAATCGCGCCAACCCAGTCCGATTAAGCACGTCATCGATTATGCCCGCCCGATCGGCCTTGGCGATGTCGTGGAGCTTCAAGGCATAATCAATGTTGTCAGCGACTGAGCGGCGTAACAGCACTGGTCGCTGGAAAACCATGGCCTGGCGCCTTTGCGTTTGAGATGTGTTAGCGGATGCCCATGTAACATAACCGGAACTGGGTTCCAGGAGGCCATGACACAATCGCAGTAGCAATGATTTACCTGCGCCATTGGGGCCGAGGATCATCGTCTTTGGTCCGGCTTGAAGCTCAAACGATACGTCTCTGATTAGTTCGTCACCGTCGGGGGCATAACAAAGTCCCCGTGCTTTCATCGGCAGAATGCCTGACTTAAGGGTACTGTGTGTCGACGTTTGATTGGCGGCAGCTAAACCCATTGTGCCTCCGCGCGGTGCTTGATGGTGTGGGTCGCCGCGTTGATCGCAAGCGATAGACTGATCAGGACAATGCCGAGGCCGAGGGCCAAGGCCAGGTCACCTTTAGAGACTTCAAGCGCAATGGCGGTCGTCATCACACGGGTCACATGATCGATGTTGCCACCGACAATCATCACGGCACCAACTTCGGCTGAGGCGCGGCCAAAGCCTGCAAGTACCGCTGTGACCAACGTAAAGCGGGCGTCGTATAAAAGTGCCGGGATCGCGCGCAGTGGTCCTGCGCCCAGTGATTTTATTTGCTCGGCATACTCAACCCAAAGGTCGGCAACCACCTGCCTTGTCAGTGCGGCGATGATCGGGGTGACCAAAATGGCCTGGGCGATGATCATGGCTGTCGGGGTAAACAATAATCCCAACACGCCAAGAGGTCCGTCTCGGGACAGGATCAAATAGACGATCAACCCGACGACAACAGGCGGTAAGCCCATCAACGCGTTTAACATGACGATTAAAGTGCCGCGGCCGGGAAATTTAAACAGAGCGAGGGCAGCGCCTAAGGGTAATCCGATGAGGGCGGCGACCGCGACCGCACTAAAACTAACCTGTAATGACAAACTGACAATTTCCATCAATCCGGCGTCAAAAGACACCAGAAGATGCAAGGCCGCTTGGAACGCGTCTGAGATATCATTCATGAGCTCAATCTTTCGTCATATTTTAGTCGTTTAGAGCAAGTTTCCGGAATTTATGCATATTAATGCATAATTATGCAGAGTGACCAGCATTTTGGCCCTCTCATTTTAAGAACTGTTATAATCTGTCTTGATATGTCGCCCCTTGCCTCTGAATATCGCGACACCAAATTAAGATCGAAAGATATCGCTGATGTTTATTCGACATCTTGGTAGGAGAGACTTACGTGACACGTCCAAGCGATGACGTTCCTTTTGCTGACGATTTTTTAATCCGCCCGAACCCGGCGGACCCAAAGCTGACCGAGCGGGTCAGTGGTGTTGATCAGGACGGCAACGTCGCTGAAACATCAGTGACCGTTGAGCGTCCCCTGACGTTGTTTCTGAACGGGCGCGAGATCGTGACGATGATGACGATCTGCGACCACCCGAATTATCTCGCGGTGGGGTATTTGCTGAACCAGAATATGCTGCGCGCCGACGATAAAGTAACCGGTATCGATTATGATGACGAGATCGAAGTCGTTGTGGTGCGCACTGAGCGTGAGACTGACTACGAAGAGAAGCTTAAGAAAAAGACTCTGACGTCGGGATGTGCGCAAGGGACGGTCTTTGGTGACGTGATGGAGAAGTTCGAGACCGTTGAGCTGAACCAGAATACACGCCTGAAAACGTCGTGGCTGTATACCCTGACCAAGAAAATCAACACGACGCCGAGCTTGTATTTGGAGGCAGGTGCGATCCACGGCTGTATCCTTTGTCATGAAGATAAGCCTATGATTTACATGGAAGATGTTGGCCGCCACAACGCCGTCGATAAGATCGCAGGCTATATGTTTATGCATGGCATCACGGGCGAAGATAAGATTTTTTATACGACGGGACGCCTCACATCAGAGATGGTGATCAAGACGGTGCAGATGGGGATACCGATACTTTGTTCGCGCTCAGGATTTACCGCCTGGGGGGTTGAATTGGCCCGCCAAGTGGGGCTGACGCTGGTTGGACGGGCCCGGGGCAAGCGCTTCATTGCGCTCGCAGGTCAGGACCGAATTGACTTTGATATCGACGTCACAAAAGTCGAAGACGAGCCCAAAGGCACGGGTCGCAAAGGGGCTAAAGCTGAATGAGTGAGACTGAAACCCTTGATCTGCATTGGGAAGGGCCGGTTTCGCCAACGCATATGGATATGAATGCTGACGCTCTTGAGCGCATGGCACGGCCTGGGGTGTACCTGTGTTTACAGCATTACCCAGAAGCACAGCGCGTACGTGCCTATGCAGGTGTTACAAAGGATTTTCGGTTGCGGCTCAGGGAACACGTGGCCGCCACATTAGGTCTTACATATGACATTGCAGACGAGACAGGTCGCGTTGTCTTTCGCCATACGCACCGTGATAGTTTGTTCGATGCCGCTCATGATGTGGATACATTGCATCCTTTAGCTGCTGCTGAAGTTAAGCGGATGACATGGTTTTTTGCTCTGGACGATAGTGATCCTTTTATGCCCTGGCATATTGTTGAAGGGATGCTGATCCGTCGTTTGAAATCAGCCGCGATCACAGGCGAAACCCTGTCTGATGGTGCACATATTGATGTTGTTAATGAGCGTGGCGGCCCGGCACCTGGAGGCCCGCTGGTGATTAGAAACTTAGGTGCGGATGAAGCTATTGATATTCTTGGCCCTGAACTTGTTTGGCCTGAAAAGGAAGCGGCATGAGCGACGAAAAGAAACCCATCGTTGGCGTGTTGCTCGCTGGTGGTTTGGCGCGGCGCATGGGCGGCGGCGACAAGCCAATGCGCGAGCTTGGTGGAAAGCCCATTCTGGATCACGTGATCGACCGCGCGCGTCCTCAGGTCCACCATTTGGTTTTGAATGCGAACGGCGATGCAGACCGGTTCAAAAAATATGGATTACCCGTCGTTGCTGACGTTATTGAGGGTCATCAGGGCCCCCTCGCGGGTATCCTGACGGCCATGGAATGGGCGGCGGATAATGTGCCGGGTGCTGAACACGTCATCAGCTTTGCAACAGACGCACCGTTTTTGCCGCATAATCTTGTCGTAGAATTAATGGTGCCGATTAACGAAGGTGCTTCGCTGCTTTCTTGTGCTATTACCGGTGATCGGACACATCCCGTATTTGGTGTCTGGCCCATCGCGCTTAAAGATGAATTGCGCAAAGCCATGATCGAAGAAGAGATGCGCAAGATCGATTTATGGACGGACCGGATTGGCATTACCCATGTCCCATTCCCGGTTGAGCCGGTTGATCCATTCTTTAATGTAAATCGACCGGAAAACCTCGAAGAAGCCGAGGGCATGTTGTTAAAAATACAGGCGTCTGCGCCGGATATTCACGAGGTTATGCAGCTGGGTGTGGTGATTGAACGCAAGGACAGCGACAGTCGATGGCAGGATTATTCTTATCAGCCGATTGCCGTGTTTCCGAGAGCACCGCCGAAAGATCCGCATGAAGGTTGGACCCAGATGCGTGAAGGCGACGACTGGGTACACTTCCATGCAGCGACAGTCCCATTGGAGCTTTTCCGCGGCGAGACTCAAGGTTACCGCGTCAATTTGTCCAATACGCCGCCACATATTTATATCGTTTTGAGCCCAGGTGAAGAAGCTGACGATCCAGAAATGGTCGTGCATCTGATCACGGCATGCCCGTATGAAGCTGAGGGCTATACCGAAGATACAGACCAATTGGTCGAAGGCGTGTTGATGCCATCGGAGATCGCAGCCTGGATTAAAACATTCTGCGACACACACCACAAAGATGTGCCATTCAAGAAACGCAAACGGAAGCCCTATGATCCTCGAAAAGGTGATTTTGGCGCACACCGTAAGCCAGGAGGCGGTTGAAGATGGCGGGTACTGAAAAACGCTTAAGCCGTTGGTCACGTCTGAAAAATAAAGGCGGTGCGGATGAACGTGAAGAAACAACCGTTGCTGTCGACAAGGTAAAGACAGAGATCGCGGTCAAGGAAGCGGAGCCAGCAGCAAAGCGGTTGCCGGGCGGTGTTATGGTCCGAAATTTTGTTCCTGCGATGGCCCCGTTGGCGCCAGACCCAGAGGATGATGACGACGCATTAACCCGGGGGATTGGCCATGCTGAGCCAGATCCAGATGTTGAGACTGATGAAAACGCCGAGCCGACAAGCCCGCGAGAGCATGGTGACGTTGAAATCTTTGATACCGACGCCGTGTTCGCCGGGATAGATGAAGAAGACCTGACCGAAGAGCAGCAAGAGATTGTTGCTGGACTGCCCCCCGTCGAATCGCTTGTTGAAGGGTCGGATTTTACGCCTTTCCTTAAAGACGGTGTGCCGGAATTCATGAAACGAAAAGCGCTTCGGATGCTATGGCGCGCGTCACCGTTCTTTAATCTCAGGGACGGGCTTAATGATTATGATGAGGACTTCAACATCATCGATAAAGTCATCGATGAAATGGTTGGTAATTACAAGATTGGTCGTGGGCATCTGAGTGAAGAAGAATTGCGCGACATGATGCCTGAAGAGGCTCGACGGGCCTTTGACGAAGACGAAGAAGAAGCCGAAGACGGCGAAAACACTGAGCTTGAAGGCGTAGGTGAGGATGAATTGGCAAATGCAGAGATCAGCGATGCCGATGCAAATCAAGACGAAACGTCCACAAAACAAGCCTCATTAGACGTTGAGGATGATGACGTCGGTGATGGTGAAGACGACCCAAACCTATAATTACAAATTTATAGTGTATTTAAGCAGCTGATTATTAATGACTTTTTCGCAACCGCGGTATGGTGGTTGTAATGTTTTTATTGTTGACAGTCGATCTGAATCAGCCTGATAATTAAGTGTCTATATAAAAACTAAAAATTAAAAGATGCCATGGATATAATTCTTCGGCGCGTTAGGGAAGCATCAAGGGAGGCAACGTGGACACGTCCACAACTGATAATAACGCCACACCTGTTGAAAGTAATGATGTCGTGATTGTGTCTGAAGAAGACGTGATGCGAGCTAATTTTTATGGTCTGCTTGCTCGTGTTTTGTCCGGTCCCATGGACGATGAAACACTTGATCTGATGCGTACATTAGCAGAGCACGATGACGCATCACCTCTTGGTGAAGCGATTGCCTCTTTCGGCAAGTTGTGTCTTCAAACTCCCAAAATAAAAGCCGAAGAAGAATATGGCACGCTATTTTATGGTATAGGTGCCGGTGGTGAAATGACACCATATTCATCGTATTACATTACTGGTCTTATCTACGACAAGCCACTCGCCGCATTGCGCGAGGACATGGCGCGTTTGGGCATTGAGCCTGCTGAAGATAATGACGAGCCTGAGGATCATATCGCGAGCCTGTGTGAAATGATGCACGGTTTGTTGATGCGTCAGCTTGGCGTTGGTGCTGGGCGAGGGGAAACTAAAGTCTTTTTTGATAAGCACTTGGCCTCATGGGCCGGGAAGATGTTCGTCGACCTGGAAGGGGCTAAGTCTGCGGCCCTGTATATGCCTGTGGGCACCATTGGTCGGCTGTTTATGGACGTCGAGAAAGAAGCATTTGATATGGCGGCTTAGCTGCTTTGTCATGGGGTGGCTTTGGCCATCAACGTTTAATAGCAAAGGTACGGTCATCTACCTGCCATAATTGGGGGTATTATCCGGGACCTAAAGGTGAAGACAGACCGTGATGGTCGCCATGTACGTGGTTTAACTAAAGGGAGACAGCAATGAGCAAAACTGAGAAATCAGAAAAGCTGGCTCGTCGTGACTTTCTAAAAGGAGTGGGTGTCGCCGGTGCTGCCGGTGTCGCAACTGCCGCTCTAACAGGAAAGACGGCCGAGGCTGCACTGCCTGAGGATCGCAAGGTTAGCGGTTACCGGGAAACAGAACATGTCATGAAATACTATGAGCTCAGTCGCTTCTAAGCGGGTTCAAGGATTTCATATTTTATGACTTCAATTTTGGGAGAAAATTAGATGCTCACAAAGAAGAGCAACGGGGTTGCGGGACGCCCCCGTCTGACTAAGGCGCTAGCCGGCGTCGTTGGTGGTTCAATGGACCGCCGTACATTCCTGAAGCGATCAGGAGTAACTGCCGGTGGTATAGCGCTGGCCTCAGCCTTACCGGCTGGGATGGTCAAGCAAGCCAAGGCGGCAACAGCTGCTGCAGGCGATATCAAGCAGATTAAGTCTGTTTGCACACACTGCTCTGTAGGTTGCACGGTTATTGCCGAAGTATCCAACGGGGCCTGGGTCGGCCAAGAGCCTGGCTTTGATAGCCCCATTAACTTGGGTGCCCACTGCGCCAAAGGTGCTTCCGTCCGTCACCTTGCACATGGTGATCGTCGCCTTAAGTATCCGATGAAGTTGGAAGGGGGCAAGTGGAAGAAAATCAGCTGGGATGACGCCATCAATGAGATTGGCGACAAGATGCTAGATATTCGAAAGACCTCTGGCCCTGACTCAGTATATTGGCTTGGTTCTGCAAAGTTTGGCAATGAACAAGCATACCTGTTCCGCAAGTTTTATGCTTTCTGGGGCTCCAACAACGGAGATCACCAGGCCCGGATCTGTCACTCGACCACAGTTGCAGGTGTAGCAAACACCTGGGGCTATGGTGCGATGACAAACAGCTACAACGACATGCACAACTCAAAGGCAATGTTCCTTATCGGGTCTAACCCCGCTGAGGCACACCCAGTCGCTGTGCAGCATATCTTGAAGGCAAAAGAGCAAAACAATGCTGCCCTCATTGTGTGTGATCCGCGCTTTACGAGGACAGCAGCGCACGCTGACGAGTTTGTACAGTTTCGTCCAGGTACAGATGTTGCGCTGATTTGGGGTATTCTTTACCACATTTTCGAAAACCAGTGGGAAGATAAAGAGTACATCAAGCAACGCGTCTGGGGTATGGATCAAGTTCGTGCCGAAGTTAAAAAGTGGAACCCTGAAGAAGTTGAGCGTGTCACCGGTGTTCCGGGTACGCAGCTTCGTCGTGTTGCACGGACGCTGGCCAATAACCGCCCAGGCACAATTGTTTGGTGCATGGGTGGCACGCAACACACCAACGGTAACAATAACACTCGCGCATACTGCACATTACAGTTAGCGTTGGGCAATATTGGTACTCAAGGTGGCGGTGCAAACATCTTCCGAGGCCATTGCAACGTTCAAGGTGCAACGGACTTTTGTATTCTGTCTCACTCTTTGCCAGGCTATTATGGCTTGTCTAAGGGAGCTTGGAAGCACTGGTCACGCGTTTGGGATGTCGATTATGATTTCCTGAAGGGTCAGTTCCAAGAAGAGAAAATGATGAACTCAAAAGGCATTCCTGTGTCTCGTTGGGTTGATGGTGTTCTTGAAAATAAAGACAATATTGATCAGCCAGATAACCTACGTGCAATGGTTTACTGGGGGCATGCTGTTAACTCGCAGACACGTTTGCCAGAAATGAAGAAGGCGATGGAGAAGCTAGATCTGATGGTTATCATCGATCCTGTGCCAACATTTGCTGCCGTCATTCCTGATCGTCAAGACGGTGTCTATGTTCTTCCTGCAGCAACACAGTTCGAATCACGTGGTTCCGTAACAGCGTCTAACCGCTCACTGCAGTGGCGTGACAAAATTATTGATCCAATTTTCGAAGCGCGAACTGATCATGAGATTATGGCAATGTTTGCGAAGAAATTCGGCTGGGCCGATAAGTTCTTCAAGAATATCAAAATGGATGATCTTGGTAACGGTCGTTCCGAACCAAACATTGAAGACGTCACACGCGAATTCAATGGTGGTATGTGGACAATTGGTTACACAGGCCAATCGCCGGAGCGTATCAAGAAGCATATGGCGAACCAGTCTACATTTGACCGTACTACTCTTCTTGCGAAGGGTGGACCAGCAAATGGCGACTACTATGGAATGCCATGGCCTTGCTGGGGAACGCCGGAAATGAATCATCCGGGTACCCCTGTGTTGTACGATACTTCGAAGTCTGTTGCTGAAGGTGGCTTGAACTTCCGTGCCCGTTTTGGTGTGGAACGTAATGGCTCTAACCTGCTTGCCGAAGGCTCATACCCAGTTGGGAACGAGTTGAAGGACGGTCACCCGGAATTCTCCATGGCCATGCTGAAAAAGCTTGGTTGGGATACAGAGCTGACTGACGCAGAACGTGCAACAATCGAGAAAATTGCTGGCGACAAGACAAACTGGAAGACCGACCTTTCTGGCGGTATCCAGCGTGTTGCCATTAAGCATGGTTGCGCGCCATTCGGTAACGCTAAAGCGCGTACAGTTGTCTGGACATTCCCAGATCCGGTGCCATTGCACCGTGAGCCACTTTACACGCCACGTCGTGACCTTCTGCCAAAGTACGAGACATATTCGGATAAGCAGGCCTACCGTCTGCCAACTAAGTATGCTTCGATCCAAAAGCAGGACTTCTCAAAGGACTTCCCGATTGTGTTAACTTCGGGTCGACTTGTGGAGTACGAAGGTGGCGGTGACGAGACACGTGCTAACCCATGGCTTGCCGAACTTCAGCAAGACATGTTCTGTGAGATCAACCCAGTTGATGCCAATAATAGTGGTATTAGAGACGGGTCCATGATGTGGGTCGAAAGCCCAGAGGGTGGACGCGCTAAGGTGAAGGCGCTTGTTACTGAGCGTGTTGCAGCCGGCGTTGTCTTTATGCCGTTCCACTTTGGTGGGCATTGGATGGGCGAGGACCTTCGGTCCAAGTATCCTGAAGGCACTGATCCATATGTGCTTGGCGAAGCAGCCAACATGTGCGGAACGTACGGGTATGACTCGGTGACCCAAATGCAGGAATCCAAAACCACGCTTTGCCGTGTCAAAACAGCGTAAAATAGGGAGACACAGAAATGGCTAGAATGAAATTCCTGTGTGACGCAGAACGGTGCATCGAATGCAACGCCTGTGTCACTGCGTGCAAAAACGAACACGAGGTTCCCTGGGGCATTAACCGTCGCCGCGTTGTGACGATTAATGACGGAAAACCTGGTGAACGCTCAATCTCAGTAGCGTGTATGCATTGTTCCGATGCGCCGTGTATTGCGGTGTGTCCGGTAGATTGCATTTACGAGACTGAAGAAGGTATCGTGCTTCACTCAAAAGACCTCTGCATCGGTTGCGGATATTGCTTCTATGCGTGCCCATTTGGTGCGCCGCAGTTCCCGCAAGCCGGCAACTTTGGATCTCGTGGCAAGATGGACAAGTGTACCTTCTGCGCTGGTGGTCCTGAGGACGACAACTCTTCGGCTGAATTCCAGAAGTACGGTCGTAACCGTATCGCAGAGGGTAAGTTGCCCATCTGTGCTGAAATGTGCTCCACAAAAGCACTCCTCGGTGGAGATGGTAATATGGTCTCTGACATTTACCGTGAGCGTGTTGTGTCCCGTGGCTTCGGCTCGGGTGCATGGGGTTGGGGTACTGCCTACGATCTAAAGGCTGGTTCCTGACCTCTCGGTTATAGCTAAAGATCAGGTGGCGGCATCTTGTGATTTAAAGGTGCCGCCCCTCCTTTATCTAAGAGTTTCAGTTTCATAAATGATTCTTACATCATTAAACTGATGTGGGCGGATCCATAATTAACGACAAGGAACGCCAATGTTGAATAAGCAATTTTTGAAGACAATCGGTGTCGTATGTTTCTCGCTTGTGGTGCTTGCTGGATGTCGTCCAGAAGAGCAAGGAAGGCCGCTGAAATACAACGCCGGTATTTATCCGGGTGGCGCACCTGCATCTTTCATTAGTGATGCGTCGCTTGCTGAGCTTCGTCAACGTGCCCGCCTGCAAGGTGGTGTATCAGCCGGAAACGGAGGGGGCTCTGCGCCATCGCGTAGCAGTAAAGTTCGTCCGCCAGAGCCGAATGATGCAACTAAAGCGCTTCAGAAGCGTGGTTTATATCAAAGTGGGAACTAAACATCCTACGTTTTAAGGTGATAAAGACATATTTGGAGTAGCCAAATGACAAAGATTTTACATTTTATTCATACCATGAGCTTGATTGCCATAATGGCAATATTTGTTGGTTTTGGGTCGATGGTAATAAACGCCGGTGCGACACTTATTATCGATAATGCAGCTCATGCACAGCAAGGCGGAAACGTCCCTGGCAACGCATTAGGATCAATGTCAGATGCACAGATGTGGCGTGCTATCAAGGGCGGAATTCGTGGAGATGTATCCATCCCCGACAAGCAGGCGGGACAACTTGTCCAGGCCGATGGAGATGCTTGGCGCGGCTTTCGTAATGGCCCTCTGGCCTCATACGGTGCCTATGCTATGGCAGGTATTATCTTATTGCTGATCATATTTTTCGTGGTACGTGGAAAGATCAAAATCGATCATGGACCAGATCCACAGGGTCGAACAATTGAGCGCTTTAACGCGCTTGAGCGTGCGGTTCACTGGCTCACAGCCACGAGTTTCATCTTTCTGGCGTTTACGGGGCTGAATATTCTTTACGGTCGGTATTTCCTGAAAGACATGATGGGTGCTGAGGCGTTTGGGATGATTACGTACTATGGAAAATTAGGTCACAACTACGTCTCGTTCGCCTTTATAGTGGGTCTTATAATGATGTTTCTCTTATGGTTTCGCTTTAACGTGCCAAACTTTCGCGACCTTAAATGGCTGGCTGTTGGTGGTGGTATGTTTACAAGGGGCCTGCATCCGGAATCAGGACGCTTTAATGCTGGCCAGAAAATTATCTTCTGGTCGGTCATCTTAGGTGGCTTCTCGCTTTCATTCTCTGGTATTGCGATGATTTGGCCTTACGAATTTCAGCCATGGGCTGGTACATTCGCATTCCTTAATAACTTTGGATTTAATCTGCCTGCAATTACATCGGAGCTACAAGAAGTGCAGCTTTCTGTCTTGTGGCATTCAATCATGTCTATGGTGATGATTGTGATTGTGATTGCGCATATCTATATTGGTTCAGTCGGTATGGAAGGTGCATTCGAAGCTGTGAGTTCTGGTCAGGTTGATATCAACTGGGCCAAAGAGCACCACTCGCTCTGGGTCGAAGAAGAAATGCAGAAAAATTCTGGGCAGCAACGACCCGCTGAGTAGCGATTTTTATAAGAGGCACATGAAAAGGGCGATACGTTTGTGTCGCCCTTTTTCGTGGATTAACGATGCTTAACGGCGAAGAAAAGTTACTTTATACGCACATTAGATGTTGAGAATTTGTCAGCTGAAGTTGGATTTAAGGTGTTCATGACGGCGCCAGCTGCGACCGAAATGATAAGAGCGGCAATACCGCCAATGACGACTGATTTCATTTGTTTCACCATTCCCTATTACCGGCAAACATTCTGCCGATTGCCATGAATATAGTACTTTTTTATTTAATTTCAAGAGTTTACTCATATATGAACGCTCTCGACTAGCGCTACGCCAAGACACAGAGTAGGCTGCTGATATAGAAAGGGATGTGTCATGAGCAACAATGATCAAGAACCTGAGGCAGAGAGCGCTGCGCTTACGATACGTGATCTCGGCCAAAATTTCTTTATGGAGCAAATGGGGCATCTGCAGACGAGTTTGGATAAGGTTGGGCAGGGTATGGAATCCTTAGGCTCAAGCGTCGTCCGCCAAGGCACGGATACAGAGAATCTCGCAGCCCATGTGCTGGCCCTGGAATCTCTTATGGCTGTCATCATACGACAAATCCCTGTGGATACTGCCGAGGTGCGCCGTGAAGCCAATCGCCGTGCAAACGCATCACGCACCCCTGGAGAGCGGGCCAACTCTGTGGTTGCAGACCTTGCTGAGGATATAATCAAGTGCGCTGATGACTGATTCTGCAATAGGCGCTTGGCGATGCCGACCGAAATGATATCTTAACATCAATTGGATAGACGGAATCCCGTCTGACGTCGTTTTGGAGATGACTAAATGAGTGAGCAACTTCGGCTCAGCCAACTTGTATGTTCAAGGTTGTGTCACGATCTTGTCGGTGCAGCTGGTGCTGTTAATGCAGGCCTAGAAATTTTATCCGAAATGGGTGGCCTTGATGATAGTGCGATGGGATTGGCGAAGAATAGTGGCCAAGAGCTCACGCGGAGATTGGCGTTTTATCGTGTCGCATTCGGTGCCGGTGGGGCCGGTAGCGATGGCGCCGATATCACAGTGCTGAAGAAGCTTGCGAGCGAATTACTGTTGTCTGGGAATACGAAACTCGATTGGCCAGAACCAGAAGGTGTTGCGAAACCGCTAGACCCGACAATGGGTAAGCTATTGCTCAATCTTATTTTAATTGCCTCGGAATGTTTACCCCGAGGTGGGCACGTGCACGTTCAGGTCGCCGACATTGAAGGCCAAACCGGCATCGCCGTCTCAGCGACAGGCGTGGATGCAGGATTGCGCGAAGACCTTGCGCGCGGGCTGACACCGGGTCACACAGCAGCCTCTCTCGATAGCCGCTCGATCCATAGCTTAATCACGCAATTGCTTGTTATCGAAGCGGGATGTGAACTCGAAGTCGCAGCGGATGAAGGCACAGTTCAGTTTGCCGCTCTTTCCACACCTCAATAGGTTATAAATGAAACGCTGCCTGATTGTTAATGATTCAAAAGTGATCCGCCTGGTCGCACGAAAAATTCTTCAAGAACTTGCGTTCGAGGTTGAAGAAGCTGCTGATGGACGCGAAGCCCTTGAGGCTTGCCAGAAAGAGATGCCAAATGGTGTTCTCTTGGATTGGCATATGCCAGTCGTTTCAGGAAACGAATTCTTAGGCGAATTACGTCAAATGCCCGGCGGTGGCGCACCAATCGTTGTGTTCTGCACCACAAACATTGATCTGAAACATATCCAAGAGGCGATAAAATCAGGCGCAGATGAATACATCATAAAGCCGTTCGATAGCGAGACCATTAAGTACAAGTTATCACAAGTCGGCTTACTTCAAATCTTCAACTAAATTCGATAGATGCGTTTAAGCGTGTTGCGCTGCGGGTATTGTTTCCGGGTCACGTAGAACATATCCACGTCCCCAAACAGTTTCGATATAATGCTCACCACCTGTTGCGACTGCTAACTTCTTGCGGAGTTTGCAGATAAACACGTCGATAATCTTCAACTCAGGTTCGTCCATGCCGCCATATAAATGGTTCAGGAACATTTCCTTTGTCAGCGTTGTGCCTTTGCGCAAGCTGAGGAGTTCAAGGATGCCATATTCTTTACCCGTAAGATGCACAAACTGGCCTTCAACTTCGACCATATGCGTATCAAGGTTAACTGACATTTGGCCAGTATGAATAATCGAATGCGCATGACCTGCTGAGCGACGAACAATCGCCTGCACCCGTGCCATCAGTTCAGACTTGTCGAATGGCTTGGTCAGATAATCATCAGCACCAATGCCAAGACCCTTAACTTTCATCTCGGACTCAGTAAGGCCGGACAGGATCAGAACAGGTGTTTGAACACGTGAATCACGAAGTCGACGCAACACCTCAAGGCCATCCATATCAGGTAACATCAGATCCAGGATCATGATGTCGTATTCATACAGCTTGCCTATTTCCAAACCATCTTCGCCGAGATCAGTCGCATCCACCACCATGCCTGCTGTCTCCAGCATCAGCTTAACGGCTGCCTGTGTCGTCGGATCGTCTTCAACTAAAAGTACGCGCATGCTTCGCCTCCGGGCTAGAATTTGGCCGCGAATCAATGTTTGTTAACCATAATACCATTTGCGGAGTTTACGCCAAACCCTTTAGCGATTATTCGAAATGCAGGCTGTATGGGAGATTTCCACAATTTTTTGCTTATTTTTGTTAAGATATAGGCCAAAACGGCCGTTAACCATAAGCTGACCGCGGGTTGTGGGGCCCTAATGTTAACTGTCTATGCCGTGCAAGGGAGGAATATCAGCACCTAAATCTATAGAATACATATGAAGGACACGCATTATCTAGACACGCCCTTTACCAAACATTAGTTGAGTTGGTGCATTCTATTTTCAGGTTTTCGTGTTAGCTTTAATGCGAATGGGACGAGACGGGACTTAATTTTTTGCGCGTATTTTCAAATAACATTGCCAATGAAGTGGCGCGCCTTCCGGACCATCAAGTGTTCGGACGGGTTGCTGATATCATTGGTCTGATGGTTGAAATCGGTGGCCTTCAAGGGACATTGTCGATTGGTGATCATGTACGAGTAGATGGTCGCAAGGGCGATCATGTAATTTGTGAAGTGATTGGCTTTCGAGGTGGACGTGCACTTGCAATGCCATTTGGGGCGTTGGAAGGTATTGGCCTTGGGTGCCAAGCTGAACTCGCCTCGACAGAACCTTCGGTTTATCCAGACGAATCATGGCTAGGTCGGGTTATCGATGCGTTCGGTAATCCTGTTGATGACAAAGGTGCCATCACGGCCGGTGTTGCACCCTATAAAATTCATGCATCCCCACCGTCCGCTCATAAACGTCGCCGCGTTGGTGAGAAGATTGATCTGGGTGTGCGGGTTATGAACACATTCCTGACCACATGCCGTGGGCAGCGGATGGGTATCTTTGCAGGTTCTGGTGTTGGCAAGTCGACATTGTTGTCGATGATGGCCCGGAACACGGATGCAGAGATCAGCGTTGTTGGCCTGATTGGCGAGCGCGGTCGTGAAGCGAAAGAATTTATCGAAGACTATCTTGGCGAAGAAGGCATGAAGCATACGGTTGTGATCGTCGCCACGTCTGATGAGCCACCATTGGTGCGTCGACAGGCTGCCTATACGACATTAGCGATTGCAGAATACTTCCGTGATGAGGGCCGTAACGTGCTGTGCATGATGGACAGTGTCACACGTTTCGCCATGGCGCAGCGTGAGATCAGTTTGTCGGCGGGTGAGCCGCCTGCATCAAAAGGGTATACCCCATCGGTCTTTGCAGAATTGCCAAAGCTTTTGGAACGCGCAGGTCCGGGCTCAGAAGGTCAAGGCGATATTACGGGGTTGTTTACTGTTTTGGTTGAAGGTGATGATCATAACGAGCCTGTGGCAGATGCTGTGCGTGGCATTTTGGATGGTCACGTTGTGTTGGATCGCCAAATTGCTGAGCGTAACCGTTATCCGGCAATCAATGTGCTCCGGAGTATTTCCCGGACCATGCCGGGGTGTAATACTGATGCGCAAAATGCAGCGATTACCCGTGCTCGGCAATTATTATCGACCTACGAAGATATGGCTGAACTGATCCGCCTTGGCGCTTACCGCAAGGGCTCAGACCCGGCGATTGATGAAGCTATCGATTACTATCCCATGCTTGAAGAATTTCTAGGCCAAAAGATTGGTGACTCCGTCACATTGGCTGACGGCTATAATCGCCTCTATGAGATATTAGGCATGCCGGGTGATGTGCCTGAGCCGCCATCCAATGATGGCGCGAGTTAATTTGAATGGTGCGAGACTTTAAAGCGCTGGTGCGGCTCAACGATTGGGAAGTCGACCAAAAACGTCGTGCACTCGCCGTTGAACTTCAGAAACTAGAAACCCTGTTCGACTTGTTGCAAAGGCTCGAAGACGAGATTGTGCACGAGCAAGAGCAAGCTGCGACGATGCCGACCGAAGGCGGTATGACGTATGGCGCATACGCCGCCACTGCCATTGCGCGCCGTGAAGACTATCAAGCGCGCATACAGGAACAAGAACAGGTGGTTGTCTCATCCCGCGAAGAACTTCGCCTCGCATTCCTTGAATTCAAGAAGTTTGAAATTTCTGAGGAACGACGGATGGCCAAAGTCGATGCTGATATTGCCCGCGCAGAGCAAGCAGACTTAGATGAAATCGGCGTGACCGAACACAATCGCAAGAACCGTTAACCCTGTACGCGCCCTCATCCTGTCCTTCTCCTCTCCCTCGGGAGAGGAGGGCGCTAAGCTCCGGGTGAGGGGTGTTTGCAAGGAATGAATTTATGGTGCCAGTCGGTCTAGAAATCCACGGTCTTTCCAATGCGGTTGTCGGTCTTCGATCTGGACTTCATGTTCGGTATGCTCAGATTGTTTGCTCAACCTGATCTCAAGCCAGCTTGGTATAACTTGATCACTAATATCTTCAAGAATGGTCTGTGCCGTTTCTTCAAGCGAGATGTCTTTAATTTTCCACATCGCATCTAGATAT
>CAWUWH010000040.1:0-9815 GCA_963926035.1 uncultured Rhodospirillales bacterium | reverse complement strand
GACCGCGTAATGCGTTGAATAGGCCGTACAATCATCCATTGCAGTAAGATATATACCATGGTCGCGGTGATAAATGAGATGACAATCGAAAGATTTAAAATGCGCGCGGAGAAATCAAACATCGCGTTGCGCATGGTCCGTTCTTCAAAAAGAACCTCAACAACGGCATCGGGTTGTCTGGGCGGAATACCAACCGCACGGATAACCCGATTGTCCGTGCGCAACATCGTATCGAAAGCATCAAAGACCAGCCCAACGAATGAAATATCACGCATATCAACAGTAAGATCGACAGCCGGCGGCATATCCCCACCAACCATCAGCATCTTGCGATCTTCCCGGGCCACAATAATGGCCAAGGCATCTGTCTGAAATAAAAGTTCGTTCTCAAGGTCCTGATTGGGCTGTGTTTCGGGCATGGCATTCAATGCCAGCATCGCAAGGTGCGCAAAACCAATATAGTCTTCCATATATGCCAATCGGAACCGGGCGATAGATGGCGTCCAGATCAAGACTTCTGCGAGCATCACAAAACTGACGGTCAGAATCAGAAGCCGTGTCGATAGGTTTGCAAATCTTCTTGGCATCAATTTTTTTGTCTAATCTGCTTCGCTCATTGGTTTTCCAGCACTACTTTAGCCAAACATAGATAAGAAACGCACAATCTTCCGCGTCTTTTCACTAAATAGCGATGGCGTATAATAACTACCCGCTGCCCGCTTATTCACTTCGCCAAACGTCGGATACGGCGCAATCATCGTGGCAACCCCACCAATCTTAATTTTCTGCGACATTGCTAACACCCAGGTATGGATCAGCTCACCCGCATGTGGCCCAACGATACCACACCCAAGGATAACACCTTTTTTGGTCGTTATCGCTTTGACCATGCCATGTATTTCACCCTCAGCCTGCGCACGGTCGTTCTCATGAAAGGGCCAGCGCAAGACGCGAATATCATCGCCGTATTGTTCTTTCGCCTGCGCTTCGGTCAAACCAACTTGGGCGAGTTCAGGAGAGGTATACGTAACCCAAGGTACCGAGCTGTGATCCGCCTTGGCAGGCAACCGGAACAAAGCGTTCTTGATGACAATGCCTGCGTGATAGCCAGCAACGTGGGTAAACTGCAGCCCACCTGCGACATCACCAATAGCAAAAATCTTCTTGTTTGAGGTCCGAAGCCGCTTATCCACCTCGATACCCTTTGATGAGTAGGTCACATTCGCAGCCTCAAGGTTCAAGCCGTTAACATTAGGCCGCCTACCCGTCGCCACCAAAAGATGCGAGCCATCTAACGTTTCTTCGCCCTCATCAGATTCAAGAACAACGGCAATGCCGTCACCAGATTTCCCAATCCGCAAAATTTTAACACCTTCACGAATGACCAGTCCTTCTGCATCAAGTTGCGCTCTGACAACTTCAACCAGCTCTTGATCATCTTTCGCCATAACCTTGAATACTTCGAGGACAGTCACATCACATCCCAACTGACGATGCGCTTGCGCAAGCTCGATACCAATGGGTCCACCACCTATAACAATTAGATACTTTGGCAGCTCATCCGCATAAAAGACGTTTTCGTTTGTATAGAAAGGAACATCGCTCAAGCCTAGAATGGGTGGCACAAACGCCGATGATCCCGTTGCAATGACGAATCTCCGCGCCGTAATGCGTGTGTTACCGGCTTCAACCGTATTCGCATCAACGAATTTTCCTTCGTCTTCAATGACCTGAACACCGAGGCCTGTAAATCTTTCAACAGAATCATTAGGCGCAATTGCGCCAATCGCGCCGTGCACATGTTCAAAGACCCGCTTTGTATCGACTTTGGGCGCTCCCGCGTCGACCCCAAACCGTGCGGCATCTCTTATGTGTTGAGCCGCATGCCCTGCTGCCAATAGCGCTTTAGACGGCACACAGCCATAGTTCAGGCAGTCACCGCCCATTTTACCTTTTTCAAGCAATACGGTATCAGCGCCCATCTGCGCGGCACCTGCACTGACCGAAAGACCGCCAGATCCACCACCGATGACGCAAATATCTGTGTTTATTGTTTTACTCATCTGTTCAAGCCCCTAGCGTGGCGGATTTACCACGACGAATGCGTTTATAAACGACTGGTACAAGCGATAATAATGCCAACCCTAAAATAGGGCCTAAAATTTGAGGCGTGAAGATAATACCCAAATCAGGTGTTCCTCCTTGCTCAAATACAGCGCCTAACCCGTTTCCAACACTGGCATATACCAGCGATCCCGGCATAATTCCAAAAAACGTTCCAATCATATATGTTCGCATTTTTAGGCCCAAGAATGCAGGGACGAGATTAACCAGCCAGAACGGAAATAATGGGACAAGCCGCAGTATAAACATGTAACTGAGGGCGTTTTCATTAAACCCGGCTTCCATTTTTTTAATCGCGCCACCTGTTTTTGATCGAAAAAAGTCAGCCAAGGCATAACGTGCAATAAGAAAAATTGCCGTCGCACCGAGTGTGGCGCCCGTCACGACATAAACACCGCCCACGACAGTGCCAAACACGAAACCGCCTGCCAACGTTGCCCAAATAGCCCCCGGTAAAGACAAGGCAACCATGACACAGTAACCAGCAATAAATATTACAGCTGCCTGCACCTGATTCTCTGCAGTCCAGGTTGTCAAAAACTCTCGATGCTCACTAAGCGCCTGGAAAGAAAGGTACTTATTGAGCCCCAAGGCAAAGAATACCGCGATACCAGCCGTAATAATAAGCAACGGTAACAGCCGCATAACCAATGATTTTTTTGGTGCCACAGGCGCCGTATTCATATTTAAATTTTGATCGCTCTCAGACATGAGCGCCACTCCATCTATTAAAAAAATTTCACACCTACAGCGATCAATCTTACGTTTTAGATCGACGCCAACCCCTGCGCACCAATGGCCCACGAACATCGGCATTGTCGCGATATCGCCACCTTGAGCAACCTACGTTACACTGACGCCTTTTCAAGTTCACGTGAGCAGGTTAAACAATCTCCAACTAATAAGCATGCGGTCGTTGACTTGACTGCAACCAGACCGTATACAGCGGTCGATTTTGAAGGAGAAGTTTCGTGAAACGCACGTACCAGCCGAGTAAGCTAATTCGCAAGCGCCGTCACGGCTTCCGTCACCGTATGGCGACGGTAGGTGGTCGTCGAGTGCTTCAAAACCGCCGCGCCAAGGGCCGCAAGCGCCTGTCCGCTTAAGGCCAGCGGTCGTTATTACGCCCGCATGTCTACGTCCCCCACATTGACACATATCACCCGCATAAAGAGGCGGCGTGATTTTTTGGCAACTGCTGGCGCAAGACGTAAGTGGGCAACAGCGGGAATGGTTGTTCAGGTTCGCAAGCGCAGACCCGGTGAAGCCGGGGATGATCTTGTGCGCGTTGGCTTTACAACCAGCCGCAAAGTGGGCAACGCCGTGACGAGAAACCGCGCACGCCGCAGATTGCGTGCATGCGTGGACGCCGTACTTCCGGGTATTGTTAAACCCGGCCTAGATATTGTCATCATCGGTCGTGCCGCGACCACAGCAAGACCGTTCGACGCCCTAAAGGATGATTTCTTGAAAAGCTTGAAGAAATTAGATGCCGTTGATCGTATTACCGATGAGGTATCATTCAATGGCGTCTAAAATCATCGCATGGCCGTTTCGCGCCCTAATCGCTATTTATCAATACTGCATATCCCCATTTATCGCGGGATCATGCCGTTTTCACCCAAGCTGTTCTGCTTATGCAGACGAATCATTTCAAACGCACAACGCATTCAAGGCAAGTATTTTGACTTTGAAACGTATCAGTCGTTGCCACCCCTGGGGGGGTTCGGGATACGATCCCGTCCCCGCAGCAATTGCGGTCAACTATGATGACCGAAAAGGGAGCCCCGAACGCTCATGACCGATAATAAAAACATGATCTTGGCTATCGTCTTATCGATTGCCATTCTTGTGCTTTTCGAGACTTTCTTTAATCCGGGGCCGACACCTGAGCAGCAAGCGGCGGCAACAGCAGCCCAACAGCAAGCTCAATCGGGTCAGGCAACGCCTGCAGCACCGAACGGTCAAATCCCTGCAGTTCCAGGCGGCGCGCCAATCGCGAGCTCGGCAGAATTAATAGAACAAAGCCGTAAAGCAGCCCTGAGCGGCACCCAGCGTGTTCGTATTGATACACCTCGCCTACACGGCTCCATTTCACTTACAGGCGGTTTGGTCGACGATCTGACGCTAGCTAAGTATCGTAAGAGTATTGATCCTGAGAGTGACGAGATCGTGTTGTTATCGCCACGTGGATCTGTTGGCGCCTACTATTCCGGCTACGGATGGACTGGCACCGAAGACCAGCCAATGCCTGGCCTGGATACAGAATGGAACGCGGATCGTGCCACGCTGACGCCTGACCAAACTGTCACACTAACGTGGGACAACGGCAAAGGGCTGGTCTTTAAACGTATCATGAGTATCGACGAAAACTATATGTTTGGTGTAGAGCAGCGCGTTCAGAACAATACGGGCAACGCCATGACGCTCTATCCATTTGGCCTTATCAGCCGCTACGGCACACCAGAAACAACAGACTTCTATATCCTCCACGAAGGACTGCTCGGTGTTACCGGCGGTCAACTTCAGGAAATTGACTATTCTGATCTGAGCGAAGAGCCTGCTGGCATTTCAGCTGAAACCACAGGCGGCTGGATCGGCATCACAGACAAGTATTGGTTGGCGACGTTAGTGCCTAATCAGAGTGAAACAGTACAAACACGCTTCCTACAGCGTAAAGAAGGCCTTGTAGACGTCTATCAGGCAGACTTCCTGGGTGCACCAGTCGTTGTCCCGGCAAACGGCACAGCATCATCAGCAAGCCATCTCTTTGCCGGTGCAAAAGAAGTCACACTGCTTGATGCGTATTCTGAGGAATTGGGTATCGAGAATTTTGACCTGGCCATCGACTTTGGCTGGTTTTACTTCCTCACCAAACCAATCTTCCTGGCATTGCTTTGGATTAACTCCAGCGTGGCTAACTTAGGGGTTTCAATCCTCTTGCTCACAGTCGCCATTAAGGCGTTATTCTTCCCGCTCGCAAACAAATCATATGTTTCGATGAGCAAAATGAAGAAGCTCCAGCCAGAAATGGTTAAGCTACGCGAGCGCTTCTCCGAAGATAAGGTGAAGCTGAATCAGGAAATGATGGCACTTTATAAGCGGGAGAAAGTGAACCCGGCTTCAGGTTGTTTGCCCATTCTGGTTCAAATTCCCGTCTTCTTCGCACTTTATAAAGTTCTGTTCGTGACAATCGAAATGCGTCACGCACCGTTCTTTGGCTGGATTCAAGATTTGTCTGCGCCAGACCCAACATCGCTTTTCAACCTGTTTGGTCTGATTCCATTCACACCACCAGATTTCTTGATGATTGGCGTATGGCCGCTTTTGATGGGCTTCTCAATGTTCATTCAACAGAAATTGAATCCGCAACCTGCAGATCCAATTCAGGCGAAGATTTTCCTCTTTATGCCGCTGTTCTTCATGTTCTTGCTGGCAAGCTTCCCAGCTGGCCTCGTGATTTACTGGGCTTGGAACAACACGCTCTCGATCATCCAACAGTGGATTATCATGCGGCGCATGGGCATTAACACAAAAGACGCCCTAAACTAGGCAACAACAATGACGCAGGACGCCCTGGAATACGATCAGCACGAACTGGAAGCCGGGCGCCTGCTCTTTGCAGGTGAGATCGACTTCGTGCTGGGTGCGCGTGCAATGGAGCAAATCCCGACGGGGAATATCCCCGAGATTGCATTTGCAGGACGCTCCAACGTTGGCAAATCGAGTTTGCTGAACGCACTGACCGGTCGCAAAAGTTTAGCCCGGACGTCAAATACACCTGGGCGGACGCGCGAAGTGAATTTCTTTAACGCCAAAGATCGCCTTATGCTTGCCGATTTACCGGGATACGGCTATGCGCGGGTCTCAAAGACTGAAGTTGAAGGTTGGACCCGGCTGATTGAAGACTATCTCCGAGGCCGCGTTCAGCTTCGCCGCTGCTGTTTACTGATCGATTCCAGACATGGACTTAAAGATAGTGACCGAACAGCCATGGCAATGATGGACCAGGCAGCGCAAAACTATCAAATTGTGCTGACAAAATGTGACAAGATCAAATCAGGCCCACTTAAAAAGCGCGTTGAAGATATCACCTTAGAACTCGTAAAACATGGTGCTGCGCATCCGCAAATCATGTGCACAAGTGCGCGAGATACAGGCGGTATCGGAACACTTCGGGCTGAACTGGGCCGCTTAGCAGAACCATTATAGTGTAAATATCGATCAAAGGATTAGCGTTTCCAGAGCGCATACGCTAATTTTCCCGCCATGAGCAAGAAACAAGATGAAAATCGCGAGGCTAACCTCGCCAAAGCCCTAGTTCTTTCGGAAGCCCTGCCTTATATGCGGCGCTTTACCGGACGTACCGTCGTGGTCAAATTTGGCGGCCATGCCATGGGCGATGCAAAACTTTTTGACCTGTTTGCCCGTGACATGGTGCTTCTACGCCAAGTCGGCATCCGACCAATAGTTGTGCATGGCGGCGGACCACAAATTGGTGCGATGCTGGAAAAGCTTCAAATCAAGTCTGAGTTTATCGATGGATTGCGGGTAACCGATCAATCAACGATTGATGTCGTGGAAATGGTTTTGTCCGGCTCAATCAATAAGAAGATCGTTTCAGCGATCAATAATGCAGGCGGCACGGCCATTGGCCTGTCTGGCAAAGATGGGAACCTCATTCGTGCCGATCGCTTAAAACGCACAAAGCGTGATCCTGATAGCAATATTGAGCGGGTCATTGACTTGGGTCTTGTTGGCCAACCCAAAGTTATATCAACGGCTGTGCTCGATGCCTTTAAAGATAGTGACGTTATTCCGGTGATCGCACCAATTGGTACCGGGCCTGATGGCGAGACCTTAAATATCAATGCAGATACCGCAGCAGGCGCGATTGCGGCCGCAACACAAGCCTGTCGCATGTATATGCTGACAGATGTAGATGGTGTCCTTGATGCGGATCAGAGCCTCATTTCTGAACTTAAAGTTTCAGAAGCTCAGGTAGCTATTGAAGCTGGCGTGATCACGGGCGGCATGATCCCTAAAATCGAAACGTGCATTGAAGCCATCCAGGGTGGCGTTGATGGCGCGGCCATTATTGATGGGCGGATCAGCCACACCGTTCTCGTCGAATTGTTTACCGAAGGTGGCGCGGGCACTCTGATAACTCGCGGTTAACGGACACCTTAAAGGCGTCGAACAAAAAATCGATTTGCCACACGAGGTCTTTTTCCGGGACCATGTATTCACCATTATTTGTATAAAGCACCTTACCCGCTGAAATGCCAGCCAATTGTTCTTGCACGATCTCGGCCGTGTTTGCTGAAAGGCTCGTCCGCCAAGAAATGGCTAGACAGCCTCTTGCATTTTTTGCGGCGCATGTCCGTTCAACAATGCGTAAAGACAAATCAGACGTCACTGCGATCATCGCCATTGCGAGCTTTTTCTGACCTTCATTAATCGTATTAATGACTTCGGCCTTATCAAGCTTTCCATCAGCCCACATTTTAGCAGCGCGATTAAATTCGGTATCATCGTCAACACTCATGCCGCTTTGAACGCCATCAGATGAGCCCATAGCATCAGGCATAACCGCTTCGCTATCACCTAAACGTTTGTGAACCACATCTCAAACTGCCGCATATGCTTTTGGCGTCAGATCTTTTCGTGCGGCCATGCGTTTTAATATATCATCGGCAACAAAGTGCGCTATTTTCACCGCCGCCGATGTAGGAAGACGCGGCCGCATAGCAAGGGGCTTATGCCAAAGGTTAATCTGATCCACTTGATCAATGACTTTGCTTAATGTCTCTTCACGAATTTGCGCACTATCGTTTCCCAAAAGAAGCGCAATTGCATCCGTATCTGAACAATCAACAATGGCACTGGAAACAGCATTAGAAACATTTTCCCGCTGAGAAACCGTCTGAGTGCAACCTTTTGAAGGCTTAGCGCAAATAATTTTGATTAAGTCTTCATCGTTGAGTATCGGCGAAAACCGCAATACCGGCGTTGCCACGGCTGCTTCAATATCCCATGCAAGCCTGCGGATGACGTCTGGCGGCGCGTTAGCCACATCCCGTAAAGCCTCAGACAGTATCTGCCGCACGCGTGTCGCTTGATCCTTTGCCAATATAGATAATGCATCATATGTCATGCTGCGCAGACGATTTTGTTCGTCGGCGGTGAATCCAGGTGAAAGACACGCAATTTTTTCAGCTAAAGAACTTCGAACATTCTCATTCTTATCTTTCGCTAATAACAGATCCGCATGTTCAGGTGTTGCCGTATTCGACGCTATACTCTTGCGAACATTTGGAGAAGGGTCATCAGCAAGATAATAGAGGACTTCTCGCGGAACATCATTGCGCCCTGCCAAATCTGCGCATGATTTTTCGTCACCATCAACGGCAAGCGCTTTGGCTTCCTCGTAAGAAATTACTTTCTTCTTTTTCTTTGACTTCTTTGAGAAAATTTTTAAAACCATAATTAAATCAGTACTGAGTATTTATCATGCACGCGCGCTCATATCGGTGAAGAACTCGATCTGCCAAACAATTTTTTTCTGAGCCATTGGGAAGCTGTCGTCTTCTGGAAGTTCAATTATTTCTGATGGATCGATCCGGCCCATTTGCTGTTGGATCATAACCAACAATGATGATGGCAATCTGGTTTTCCCAATGAGTGCAACAATACCTTTCGGGCTTTTTTCAACAAAAATCTTTCGCGCCACAGTGAGGTCTACAGCACTTCGAACGATTAAGGCCGCAAAGACAAAGACGTGGTCACCAGCTTGCATGGCCTTAACGATAGACACATCTGTCAGCTTATTGCCGACATGGAGCCGAGTGACCTTAGCGATCGGTGGTTCAACTTTTAATAAATCAAATCCGGCGCCAACGGCATTCGTATCATCAACTTTATTCCCGCCAAGCCGGTCTCGGACGATGTCACTTACGGCGGCAAGAGCTGTCGGATCTAGGTCTGATCGTTGTTTCAATAAGTCCAGTATGTTTTTAGCAAGGAACCCTGCCATCCGCTGCGCAGCGCCTTCTGGTAATTCTGGGCGTGAAACAAGCGGGGCATGCCACAATTCTACATTGCTTGATTGATTGATGAGATCATCGAACGCCTCTTCACGAATTTGGGCACTGTCATTCCCTAAAAGGTCAGCGATGCCATCCACATCTTCCGTTCCGGTGATTGCATCAACCAGGTTTTCTGAAACATTTGAGCGACGGGCAATCGCCGCAACGCCTCAGTTTACTGGCCCTTTTTCAATGATCTGAATAAGATCAGATTCACTGAGAACAGGAGAGAATTTGAGAATCGGGCCAGGAACTTCAATTTCAAGATCGCTCGCAAGCATCTTGATGATTTCTGCAGGCGCATCAACGACGTCCTTGAGGGCGTCGGAGAGGATCGCGCGGGCTTTGGTGATCTGATCGCATGCGAGGGTTGCCAGCGCTTCATGCGTTTGTGCGTAAATCTTGCTACTTTCTGCCGCGTTCAATTCAGGCGCAACCGTCGTAATTTTTACAGCAAGACCCCCACGAACATCCGTATCCGTATCTTGTGCCAACAACAAATCCGTCTGCCGGGGTGCACGCTCGTTACTGGCAACGGCAAGACGAACATATGCCGACGTATCTTCTGCCAGATAATATAAAAGTTCGGGCGAGAGATCTTCT
>CAWUWH010000039.1:0-8596 GCA_963926035.1 uncultured Rhodospirillales bacterium | reverse complement strand
ACGAATCATGCTCAAGAGCAATTAGGTGAACTGGTTTACGTTGAAGTGCCCGAAGTTGGCACCGTACTCGAGCAAGGCGATGACGCCTGTGTTGTCGAATCTGTTAAAGCAGCCAGCGAAGTCTACGCACCATGCAGCGGTGAAGTCGTTGAAGTGAACGAAGACCTGGCCGATGCGCCAACAACGGTTAACGAGCACGCTGAAGGCGACGGCTGGATGTTTAAAATCAAGATTTCAGACATGTCAGAACTCGACGAATTCATGGACGCTGCTGCCTATAAAGCGCATCTCAAGGACCTAGACGAATGAGCAGAACCAGCCTGAACGATCTTGAGAATAAGGACGAGTTCGTCAATCGGCACATCGGGCCTTCGGACAAAGACATCGACGTGATGCTCAAAACGATTGGCTATGGGAGCCTGGGCTCGATGGTTGATACAGCTGTCCCAGACAAGATCAGAATAGCCGACCCGTTTGATGTACCGGCGATCAGCGAGAGTGAGGCATTGGCCGAACTTGCGCGCATGGCAGCGAAGAACAAGGTCATGAAGACGATGATCGGTCTTGGTTATCACGACACGATTACGCCAAGTGTGATTTTGCGGAACCTGATTGAAAATCCGGGCTGGTATACAGCGTATACACCCTATCAGGCTGAGATTTCTCAAGGCCGTCTCGAGGCACTTTTGAACTTCCAGCAAGCCGTCATGGATCTGACGGGCATGCCGCTCGCTAATGCCTCTTTGTTGGACGAAGCCACAGCTGTCGCTGAAGCCATGACGTTGATGAAGCGGTCTGGCAAGAACAAGAACGAGACGATATTCATCGCCGCCGACTGCCTGCCGCAAACGATTGCTGTGGTCGAAACGCGCGCTGAACCACTTGGCTTTAAAGTTCAAGTTGGCGACCCGTTTAAAGATTTAGACCCAACGACCGTATTTGGCGTTGTCCTGCAGTATCCAAATGTCGATGGCGATGTGCATGACTATCAAGCACTCGCTGATGCCATTCATGAAGCCAGTGCATTGTTGACAGTTTCTGCCGATCCGTTGGCGCTCGTCATGCTCAAAGCACCTGGTGAATGGGGTGCAGACATTGTTGTGGGTTCAGCACAAAGATTTGGCGTACCGATGGGCTTTGGTGGCCCGCACGCGGCATTCATGGCAACCCGTGAAGAATACCGCCGCTCAGTTCCGGGCCGCATCATCGGTGTGTCTGTTGATGCTCAGGGGCGTCAGGCTCTTCGCATGGCGCTGCAAACCCGCGAGCAACATATAAGGCGCGAAAAGGCCACATCGAACATCTGCACCGCGCAGGTATTGCTCGCCAACGTCGCCAGCATGTTTTGTGTGTATCATGGCCCCGAAGGGCTTCGGCGCATTGCCGAGCGTACGCATCGCCTGACATCAATACTTCAGTCAGGTTTGACGAAACTGGGTCTGACAGTCAGCAACACTGCATGGTTCGATACACTTGTCATTGAGACGCCAAGTAAGGCAGATGAAATCCATGCACGAGCTGTGACTAATGATTTTAATCTTCGTCATATCGATGCTGATCATGTTGGTGTCTCGGTCAATGAAACCACCACACGTGAAGACATTGATGCCCTGTTCGCCATTATTTCGGGCAATGACGATCATGGCTTAAGCGCCGCTGATCTGGATGAAAGTGCCGCGGATGGCATTCCGGCATCATTGGTTCGTGAAAGTGCGATCCTCACGCATCCTGTCTTTAACGGCAGTCATTCTGAAACTGCAATGATGCGTTATTTGCGCGGCTTGGAAGTAAAGGATCTAGCCCTTAACCGCGCCATGATCCCGCTCGGTTCATGCACGATGAAGCTGAATGCTGCATCAGAAATGATCCCAATCACGTGGCCTGGCTTTGGCCGCATTCACCCTTTCCAGCCTTTAGATCAAGCCCAAGGATATCTTGAGCTTATCAAGGACCTGGAAGCCAAGCTCTGTCACATCACAGGATTTGATGCGGTATCTTTGCAGCCGAACGCTGGTTCGCAGGGTGAGTATTCTGGTCTTTTGACAATTCGTGCTTATCATCACGAGCGTGGCGATGATCATCGGAACGTTTGTCTGATTCCATCAAGCGCGCACGGCACAAACCCTGCCAGCGCCGTTATGGCGAACATGAACGTCGTCGTCGTAAAGTGCGATGATAACGGTAATGTCGATGTGGCTGACCTGACCGAAAAAGCTGAAAAGCACGCTGAAAAACTATCAGCACTTATGGTCACGTACCCATCAACGCATGGGGTGTTCGAAACGCAAATTCGTGAAATTTGTGACATCGTTCATGCCAATGGTGGTCAGGTCTATATGGACGGTGCGAACCTTCAAGCTATGGTCGGCATCTGCCGTCCAGGCAAGTTCGGACCCGACGTTATGCATATGAACATGCACAAGACGTTCTGTATTCCTCATGGCGGCGGCGGTCCCGGTGTTGGCCCCATCGCAGTCAGTGCACATCTGGCGCCTTATCTGCCAAGGCATCCACTAACAGAAGAAGCAGGCCCTAAAACGGGCATAGGTGCTATTGCAGCTGCGCCTTGGGGTTCAGCATCGATCCTGCCAATTTCGTGGGCGTACATCGCGATGATGGGCGGGCCGGGCATGGTCAAAGCAACTGAAGTCGCTATCCTCAGCGCGAACTACGTCGCCAAGCGTCTGTCAGAGCATTATAAAATTCTCTACACAGGTGCGGGTGGCCTTGTTGCTCACGAGTGCATCATTGATACCCGTCCCATTCAGGATGCTGCACATCTGACGGTTGATGATATCGCCAAACGTCTCATGGATTATGGGTTTCACAGCCCGACCATGTCCTGGCCTGTGATGCATACGCTGATGATGGAACCGACTGAATCGGAACCCAAAGAAGAGCTAGACCGGTTTGTCGATGCGATGATCTCCATCGCGCATGAAGCGGATAAGATTGCAGCTGGCGAATGGCCACAAGATGACAATCCAATGGTCAACGCCCCGCACACAGCTGACGTTGTAATGGCGGATACATGGGACCATGCGTATCCACGTGAAGTCGCGGCATATCCCATCAAAGGCTTACGTGCTGATAAATATTGGCCAACCGTTGGTCGGATTGATAATGCACACGGCGATCGCAACCTTGTTTGCAGTTGCCCAAGCATTGATTCCTACCTGGAAGCTGCAGAGTAATTTAGACCGGCCGCTGGCATTGCGTCAGTGGCCGGTTTCTCTTAGCCACCATCCGTTAAAAATCATCTTCCCAATCTTGACGTAAGCTCTCGCCAATAGTGCACGACGGACGGTCGTGTCCATATGCAGGTATGAACGTCGCAACTGGTTTCTTTATCAGGACCACACCCGCAATCTCGAGAATAAGCTTATGGCGCACAGCACGCGCATAGTCCTCAAAGCCGTTCGCAACGATAATGAAGGCGCCAGGACCACCAATCACTCAATCAGTATAATAATAATCCAGATTTGGGATTTGCGGTCGACCGTATCGGATGAGCTTGTCATTGACGATCAGTAAGCCATTGATGGTGATGCCATCGACCAATGCAAGGTCACGAGCCACAGTCACCAACGTACCGCCATTATTTGCCCCGTCACCCGATACATCGATCACATGCCGTCGCCCTTGATACGGGCTTTTTCGAAAGGCCGCCTGCCCCGCTTCGATTGCACCACTGATAGAGGTCCAGACGTTGACCATGATAGGCTCAAAGGCCAAGGCATCCGCGAAGTTACCGGCACTTTCAGGCCCTGTGATACGCGACCAGTCCACCAAGGTTAGCTGATGATGACTGCCAGCGTACTCAAAGTACGTCACCGCAATGGCACCCATCTGTCCTCGTGTGATCGCTTCAATTATTTTTGGGTCACGGAACGCTTTTATGTAGCCTTGCCGTTGAAGTGCGGCCTCATCGTCATCAACTGAACCAGAGACGTCTACTGCAATGACCAGTTCCAGATCGACAAGATTGCTCTGGGCCTTTGCAGCAGGCGCAGCAATAACAAGGCAGACCAATAAAAGAGCGGTAATGAATAAACGCATAAAATATTCCCCAAGCGCAGCTTGATCGTTTCGACCAAACCAGCGAAAGTTACCATCAAAGGAGTCAACGTTATGTCCATCCAAAACATCAAGGCCATCGTATTTGATACATTTGGCACAATATCAGATTGGCGCTCGTCAATCGCCCGTGAAGCCAAGATTATTGCCGCAGCCAAAGGTGTTAAAGATTTTGATGGTGACGCCTTTGCCCGAGCCTGGCGCGCTGGTTACCGACCAGGCATGAAGCCTGTTATTACCGGCGAGCGGGAATGGACACCGATTGACGTCATTCACCGTGAAATTCTTGAAGAAATTCTGGCACCATTTGGTTTGGATATGCTGGACGAGGCAGAGCGGGATCATTTAAACCGGGCTTGGCATCGTATCAACCCATGGCCTGATAGCATTCCCGGCCTTATCCGCATCAAAAGAAAACACCTCATCGCACCACTTTCAAATGGCTCGTTAACACTGCTGGCAAATATGGCCAAACGTGCAGGCATTCCTTGGGATTTCGTATTTTCGAGCGATATGCACAAGGCCTATAAGCGAGATCCAAAAGTCTATCAAAACGCCATTGCCCTGCTTGGCATGGAACCTTATGAGGTAATGATGGGTGCCGCACATAACGATGACCTTGAGGCTGCGCGCGAGCAAGGCATGCGAACGGGCTACATCAACCGCCCGACAGAATATGGCGTCGATCAAACTAAAGACTTCAAAGCTGAAAGCGATTGGGACATCATTGCTGATAGCGCTGAAGATCTTGCCGAAGCCTTGGGCTGCTAGGTAAATGAGCACAGTTCCATTCACCCTTTTGGGTATCGATCACGATGTGATCCGGGCACGTGATATCAAAACCATGATGTCGTTCTATCTCGACGTCCTTAATTGCGAGATTGAACGCAAAGTCCCAGACATCGGCCTATATCAACTTCGTGCCGGACGTGCATTAATTGATTTTGTCGATATGAACAGCACGCTAGGCGCGGAAGATGGCGCACCGCCAGGGGCAGAAGCCCATAATATGGATCATTTGTGCCTTCGGATTGAACCTTGGAAACCAGAAGCGATCTTTGCGCACCTTAAAGAACACGATATAGAGGCAAGCCCTGTCAAACCTCGAAATGTTGCTGTAGGCGAAGGTTCATCTATTTATCTGGATGATCCCGAGGGTAACCGCATAGAAATCAAAGGCCCTGCGGCAGCTGCGTGATTAGGCAAATTTCGGTCGAACTTATATGGCGTACTGCAGCGGCAACGCTGTTGTTGACTTAATTTTCTCCATCGCAAAGAACGAACTCACGTCAGCAAAATCAGCCTTTGCAATAAGCCGTTTGTAGACGTCGTCATACGCGGCAATATTCGGCACCATGATCTTCAACAAGTAATCGATTTCACCTGACAGTCGATGTACTTCGAGAACTTCATCGATTTCGCCAACGGCAGTTGCAAAATCTTCCAACCAATCCGCGGCATGATGCCCGGCCTTAACGCCGACAAAAACCGTCACACCGGCATTGATTTTATCTGCATCCAACACCGCGACGCGCTTGCAAATTACGCCTGTATCTTCAAGATTTTTGATCCGCCGCCAACACGGTGTCGTCGAAAGACCAATCTGTTCAGCAATCTCGGCAACCGGCATCGCAGCGTCGTGTTGCAAAAGATCTAAAATCTTCCGATCGAACTGATCCATAATATTTATTCCAATATAATTGAACTCTCTAGATTAGATTTCTAATAAATGATGAAATATATAGCAAGAAAGCAAACTATTTCCAAATAACTTAGTCTACAATCTCTCCATCAAATCTTACACATATGGAGGCTTAAATGTTCAAACTTTTCACCCAACACCCAAGCGACATCGGTGAAACTTATTTTGAGCATTTGTTTATGGCCTTAGGGTTTTCGGGGCGCATGGCCATTGCGACACTCGTATGTACGACGCATGCAATCTTCCCGTTCTTGTTCGTCAAAACGGGCAGCAAAATGGTTGCAGATTTATATCAGCGCACAGGACCAGGCCGGATATAAAAGCCGGTCACAGTGTCTGCTCAAACCGCATCTGTATGATTTAGAGAAGACCGCCTTCGTTATCTTCGAAGTCTTCACCACAAACTAACAAATCTTCAACGTACGAGAATTCTTTACGTAATCCACGACGTTCCAAAAGCTTTTTCTGCGCACCTGCGGGAAAGTCTGTGAACATGATCAGCTTTTTATCAATCAAGAGCTCGATCAAATCCTCGAGAACACGAGATAATTACAAGTCAGACTGGACCCAGTCATCCGTGACCACGCCCGGCATATTTTTTTGTATAAATGCCTGGAGACCGGGATCATCAGCAGCAACTTCCTCGCCGCCGTCAACGGGCTGATCATAGACGGCAAGAATGCTGCCTTCAGCGTCTCGATAAATAAACGGCATGACCGCCTCCTCAACCCACAATGACGATCATAATCCCATAAGAGTATAGCAACGTCACTCTTTTTGGCGTGACCCGCGCATCATCAGTATTGGCACCATACCCGTCATCGTGACGAGAGCCAGCACTGCAAATGACATTGTATATGTCGCAGTGACTTCATGAATAGCAGAGAACACCAATGGCCCCATCATGACACCAATAAAGGTCGGCACAAGCACGCCACCTGTGGCGCTGCCAATTTTACCTTCGGGTGCCAGGCGACCGATCTCGGCCATGAATACGCCATTCCAGCCAACTGCAGACATACCGAACAAAAAGAGTATCCCAAACACCGCAACCAAAGGCATGCTATCCGACAAGAACACTGTGGCAACAGCTGCAACAACAGATAGAGATTGTGCGAATAAGAGTGTTTTACGCCCATCGCCGTTACGGTCTGCAATCACACCCCAGCCCAATCGTCCGACAACACCGGCGATCTGAATAACCGCAAGGCCAACACCCGCAAGAACGAGATCAAACTTCACGTCCTCAACCAGCATTGTAACAGCAAAGGTCATCAGGGCGAGTTGAACGCCCGAGAACGTGAGCGCAGCCAGCGCAAGTAATCTAAGCTCACGAATACGCAGGACCAGACTGACATCCTTAAAGACAGCGCCCCTGAATTTTGTTGTGGGATCGCGATCACCATCAAGTTTGGCGCGCAGAGGCTGGATCAATAAAACGGTCGAGAGCGCAAGAAATGCCCCTGCCATCAATGACCACTGCCACCCAAAGGCAATGGCAATAGGTGGTGCCATAAGCCCGGCAACCACGCCCCCCAATGGCTGGCCCGTTTGCTTCACAGAAAAAATCAAATTCCTATTGGTAGGCGACGCGATCTTCATCATCAGATGAGACGCCGCGGGATTGGTCATGCCGTATGCAATGCCAAGCCCCAACGAGCCGACAAAAAGTGCTACGACATGCGGTATCGCAATGATCAATAACGAGAGACCGATAGCTGTGGCCGCAATTTGGTTCGCCCGAACCGCCCCTAATTTCCGCTGAACAAGTCCACCACAAAGCGACATTAACGTCGCCCCAACGTAAGCAAGGCTGACTTGAAACCCAATCATGGAAACCGGCAAATCAAGGGTTCGCGCCAGTTCTGGTGCAATCGCCGCAGGTATAAGGATCCCCATCGTCGCAACAACTTGCACAGCGGTGACACCGCCGATGGTTGCCAAGGCGAGATTTTTGCTTGGGGGAGATTGGGGATCAGATGCATTCATGCGTCGCAACCTAGCCGCACAATGCCAAACGGTCTATATTGCTTCGTATGAAAGTCGTAGAAAAAACCATATCCCTATACTTTTGCGCCATTATTATGGGGTGTACCATATTGCCTCCCATTGAACCTTCAGTCACTGAACCCGTCCAGCGCCCCAATATCGCAACCATTGCAGCGATGGATGATACGGCAGCAGTTCAGGCCCTAGGCCTAAATTCAACAAACTGGGGGTATCTGGTCGTCGATGCTGTCACAGGCAACGTTGTCGCTGCGCATCAACCAGACGTGGCTTTTCCTCCCGCATCGACAGCAAAGCTCCCAACGATGATTGCGGCTCTCAGCATTCTTGGGCCCAGTTATCGTTTCACAACACAACTTCATGCGCGAGGCCTCTTGAAGGCTGGCGTCCTTCAGGGCGATCTCGTGCTTTCAGGAGATGGTGACCCTTTGCTCACGGTCGGAGACTTGCGCGCATTGGCGGTCCGCTTAAGAGATATCGGCATCACAAAGGTCGATGGCCGGTTCCTGTTCCATAGTGCCATGCCTGAGTTTACAGAAGTTGAAACCTCGCAACCTGCAACCGCACCTTACAATCAAGGATTGGGCGGGCTAAACCTTGAGTTCAATCGCGCCCTGCTCAGATGACGGCGCGTATACCACACCGCCTGAAGCCATGCCTTATATACCAGCAGATGCCCGCATGATCTCTGGAAGATATACTTTGCCCGTTCAAAACCCGGCTGAGCTCACGGCACATATCTTTAAAAAATTCGCTGCATTTGAAGGGGTCGACTTACCGTCTCCCGCCCCAGGTTCGCCAGCAAAAGAC
>CAWUWH010000038.1:0-2986 GCA_963926035.1 uncultured Rhodospirillales bacterium | reverse complement strand
GATTGTCATAAGGGTATTGCTCACATACTTCCAAATATGTCCGGTGTCGAGGGTTGGAACTAAGGCCAAGTTTGAGGCCTGAGGCGTTATAAATCTTCTGAAAGTATCCATTGATGTCAATTTCGATGGAGATGATTGTTGGCATCATCAGCACTTAAATCGTTCTGTTCAAATTCAGGTATGAAAGCGCGTAAAGGCGTGACACTTTTTTTGATGTGATACTTTTTTTGTTATAACGTCGAGGGAGATGACTTTATTTGAAGGGCATATCCCATGACACAAAGTGACTTAATCGCGCGCGCTAAGAAGGTTTTGCCAGGTGGTGGATTTGGTAATTTTGATCCAGGTATGATCATTCGTGAGGGCAAGGGTTCGCGCGTTTGGGATATGGATGGGAATGAGTATATTGATTACTTAATCGGGTCAGGCCCGATGATGCTTGGGCACGGTCATCCAGAAGTCCTCGACGCAGTTCATGAGCAACTCGACAAAGGCATGACGTTCTTTGCGAATAACCCACATGGCATCGAGCTTGCTGAAGAAATCTGCAATGCCATGGCGTGTGCAGAACAAGTCCGTTTTGTCTCTACGGGCGGCGAAGCCGATATGTATGCGATGCGTTTAGCGCGTGCGTTCACGGGCAGAGACAAAATTGTTAAGTTCGAAGGTGGGTATCACGGCATGTCGGCCGAAGCCCAAATGAGCCTGGCACCAGAAAAGCTCGTCAATTTTCCGGTTGCGGTCCCTGACTCAGCCGGTATTCCGGATGGCGTGCGTGATGAAATGTTAATCGCGCCATACAACGATCTCGAATTCGCCAGTTCGCTGTTGAATGAACATGCAACGGATATCGCGGCAATCATCGTTGAGCCCTTGCAGCGTATAATTCCGCCAGTGCCTGGATTTCTGCAAGGTCTAAGGGATTTATGCAACAAACATGGCATCGTTTTGATTTTTGACGAGGTTGTTACAGGGTTCCGTTTGGCCTATGGCGGCGCACAGGAACTTTACGGTGTGACGCCTGATCTATGCACCTTGGGCAAGGTGATTGGTGGTGGGTTTCCGCTAGCTGCGATCGCGGGGAACGCGGATATGATGAAGCATTTTGATAAATCACAAGTTGATGCTGACGCGTATCTTATGCAGATCGGGACGTTAAGTGGTAATCCAATTGCCGCAGTAGCCGGACTGAAGACGATGGAGATACTTCGTAGACCAGGTCAATACGAGAAGCTCTTTGCTGCGGGTGATATGATCACGGGTGCAATAAATAAGCATTTGGGCGATGCAGGTCATGCGCATTGTGTTAGTGGGCATGCGTCACTGTTCGATACCATATTTACAGATATGCGTCTGTATAACTATCGAGATGTGACACAAGGTGATACCCAAAAAGCTGCGGCCTTCAACGAAGGACTGCGCCGCCGGGGAATTTTCAAGTCTCCGGGTAAAATGTATATGTCGTTAGCGCTGACGTCAGACGATCTTGATCAGACGGTCAATGCCATCGAGGAGGCAGCAAAAGAGTTATAAAATCTTCTGATTTATCGTTATGGAATGAATAGTGGTCAAATGAGCATGCAAAGTGTGCACAAGTTATAATAAAAAAAGACACGTTGAGAAAATAATGACGAATGAGGCTAAGTAATTGTATGCGCTTGCCTATTTAAGCAGTTGCACCGCACCTATGAATGACGAGGAATTGGAAAGCTTGCTGGTTCGAGCTAAGACCAACAACGCGGCGCGGAAGGTATCAGGTATCCTCATTTATAATAATGGTAATTTTATCAGTACCTTGAAGGGCCTGAAAGTACGCTTCAAGAGCTGTTTGGTAAGATCAAAGGCGACCCACGACATGCGAGTGTGACGCGTCTTGATTTTGTACAGATTGATGCCCATGTTTTTGGTGACTGGTGGATTGGGCTCTGGCGCTTAACGGTTGAGGATGTTGGTCATATAAAAAAGGTGAGCACGATCAAAGAGAAATCATGAAGGATGTTCTTGAGATCGAAAATGAAAGTCACATGACTGCAATTTTTAAACACTGTCTCAGACACATGTTTCGTGATGAACCTGCTTTAAGATAAATAGCGTAAAACCGGCTTCGATATTACCGGGTGCAATTCTGCCTATGATTTTGTATTGTCTGCCTCAACAGCGTCTGAATTTACGCTGCACGACTAAAACAGACCTTTCCGCCTGCGCGCGATAATGAAATTCGGAGATGAATTATGGCCCGACGCAAACCTGCTGCCAGCCCAGCCACCGTATTGTTTGATGTTCTTTATGAAGATGGATCGATAAGTTCAAACCGGAAAGTTCCAGGTGCTGATCTTAACGGCCTAGATGGTGATGAACCTGCGCGGACGTACCTGGAAGAGCAAGAGCAGCTTATTGAGGAGAAATCAGGTCAGTTACGCCCGAAGATCAAATCAATCACACGTTCAAAAGCACGCCATCAAAAGAAAGTTTAAACGGGCTCTTCAGCCTAATTGAAGCCAAACTTGCACCCTTTATTCTATAGAGTGCGCAGAATGGCCTCCATTTCTTCATTCGAGAGCGAGAAGCCGCCACTGTCAGAAGGCGGTAGAATATTATAGCTGCTGATCGTTGGTAGTTTCTTTTGAATGGTTACGGTCAGATAAGGATCGAGACCACTTTTCCACGATGCGGATACTATTGCCTGTGCGTTGTTTCGTTGGATTGCGTTCGCCAATGTTTCGTGGCGACTGCCTGACCTCAGCGCGATGACTGCGACGACAAAGGAGAAGTTGCCGCCATTCAAGTGTCGCATAATCCGGTGCGCAGGCTCACGTCCTTTGCGAAACTCTTCATGGGCTTCTGTTATCGATTGAGCGTTGTTGAGCTCAATCGCTTTCTGGCTGCCCGTTGCGGCGCTTAGGGGTTCTTCGATCTTGCTGCGAATTTCATCCCGTAGGCTGTCATCAAGATCATTGCGGCTTGTGAGTTGCTCAAGAAGTGTATC
>CAWUWH010000037.1:0-21347 GCA_963926035.1 uncultured Rhodospirillales bacterium | reverse complement strand
TCTGCGATGGACCTTATTGGTTATTCGGGACATGATTTTGCATGGGAAGAAGCGGTACGGTGACTTACTTGATGCAGAAGAAAAGATAGCCACCAATATTCTTGCGGATCGGCTTACGCATCTTGAGGCTGCAAGCGTAGTTAATAAGGCGCAAGACCCCGAAAATCGTCGTAGTTATATATACTCATTGACCCAAAAAGGCCTCGCGCTGACCCCGATCATTCTTGAGATTGTTCGTTGGAGCGGTAGCCATTTAAAGATGAACAAATCCCGCAGGGAACTTCTCAAACGGATCGATACCGATAGAAACAACCTTATTGCTGAAATTTATGCACATGAAAACATATCGCTACCAAAGTTGGCGATATAAAGTACTCACTTTAAAAACGCAGTTGTGCTGGCTTGGCAGTCTTCATAGACTACATGTCCTTTCGAATTAAACATCAGGACAAATAGCATGACGACAGTTGGATACATTGGCCTTGGGCGAATGGGCGGTGGGATGGCGCTCAATCTCGCGAAAACAGTTTCACCTGTTTACGTGTTTGATCCGATCAGCGAAGCCATGAAGCCACTTTTGGACGCAGGTGCTATTGCGTGTGACAGTGCAGCGGATATCGCCAAGAAATGTGATCTAATCTTTATGTGCCTGCCGTTTGCACCAGAAGTGCGCGCCGTCATGTTTGGACCAGGCGGTATTCACAATGCACGTCGAAATGAATTGACTATCGTAGACTCCACGACACTTGATCGCACAGACGCCATCGCGATCTGCAAAGAGGCAGCGGAAGTAGGCATTACGTATTGGGATTGCCCTATTTCAGGCATGCCATTCCGTGCACACGATGGCACGTTAACGATGATGTTCGGTGGTTCGGCTGAGGGCTTTGCTTTTGCGAAGCCTTATCTTGATGATATGGGTGAGCATATAATTCATGCCGGACCTGTAGGTTGTGGGCAGGCCATGAAAGCGCTCAATAATATCGTCTATGATATCAATATAGCAGCTATTTCTGAAGTCATTCCATTAGCACTCGCCGTCGGTCTGGATGCTGACCTTGTGGCTGAATTGATGACGACAGGCAGCTCAAAAAGTTTTGCATCTGAGTATTTCGTGCCGCGCATGATGGACCGTGCATTCCATACGGATTTCGCAATGGAAGATGCCTATAAAGATATCATCAATGTGCAACGCATGCGAGATGAGACGGGAGCTTCGATCCCGGTCGTCGACGCCATGGTCAAAAGCTATCAATCTACAATGGATGCAGGGTTTGGCCGTGAACCAAAGAGCGCGATGATTAAAGTCTATGAAGAAAAACTTGGTGTTAAATTCACTAGACCAGATGCAAAAGATTAGGTTCTGCCATCGCGCTTAGCTCATATTTTGCACAACATCTGCGAGCGTTTCTGCGCGTCGTATCAATGTTAACTCAAGACCGCTGAATGTGGTTTCTGCGCTATAAACTACGACCCGGGGTAGGCTATTGTAATCGAAGTGGTTGCTAAAATAATATGCGCCCGTGTCGTAGACGACGACGTAATCATTTGGTTCCATCTTTGGCAATAATGCATCTTTGGTGATCAAGTCAGCTGCAAAGCAACAAGGCCCGGCAACGTCTGTTTGCACAGGGTTGTCAGATCGTTCTTCGCCATCTGGTGAAAAGCCAGCATCGCGGATCGGCCAGTACTGCGGTAAGAACGCGTTGCGGGTTGACACTTGCGCACCTGCATGAGTAATTGCGATATGCCGCCTGCCACTTTCTTTGGTGTACTCAACGCGTGTGATGATAAAGCCGTTCTTTCCCGCGATGGAGCGGCTAAATTCAGCTTTCACCTGATACTTATCCTTGAACAAGACTGGGACCTTGGCGCGTAAAACGTCAGCATAATATTTGAATGTTGGCTTCATTTCTTCTGATTTGAAGTTAACCGGTAGGCCACCACCAATATCAATACGCTCAATCTGTTGAGACCCGCGTGCGGTATTCACCTCTTCGGCAAACTCCAAACTTACGGCAATGCCCGTTGTCATAAGTTCAAGCGGGCAGCCCTGCGAGCCTGTATGTGTATGGATTGATGTTAGCCATGGTCGTTCAGCATAAATATCAAGAAGTCGTTGGCGATTGTTGCCATCGGCTAAAGGATAACCAAACTTAGACGTGCTGGTGGCGGTGCTGGTTGAACTGATCTCACCTGATCCGATCTGCGGATTAACGCGGAACCCGATGATAGACGCCGTATCAAGATACTCTTTGCGAAGGGCATCAACACGTGCGAGTTCCTGCTCGTTGTCGAGGTTGAACGAGATGCCGTGTTGCATGCAGCCACGTAAGTCGGCGACAGTTTTAGCGGGTGAATCAAAGATGATGCGATCAGGTGTGAAACCAGCTGATAGGGAAAGTTCCAATTCACCTGGGGAGGCAACCTCGGCACCAATGCCACTGGTTTCAAGTTTAATGCGAATTGATCGGAGGGCGTTCGCCATGACTGCAAACGTGTGATAGAAATTAAGAGAAAAGGCGTCTTGTAGAGCCTGAACAGTGCGGCCAAGGCCATCAAAATCTATCACACCAACGAGCGACTATTCTGGATTTGCAATGTCACGCTTAATGGCATATTTCGATATGTTTTGTTGACGTCCCATGTCTCCTCTGTTTCATGAACCTTTAATCAATAAACTTATGGGCACCATGTCGACATAGCTAGTAAGAACTGTGCTCAGAGAGGGGGGCATGCAAAAAAATGATTGGGGCCGTTTTAATCGGCAGGTGCTGCGTCTGCTGACTTATCCAAGCTTTTATATGCATGCTATGTGGAATGCCCGATTAGTGGAAGGGTAACGGCTAGACCAATCAATGCTGTCGCCATGCCAAAGCGGTAACACATACAATAATGATGGCCCAAAGCAACATGGCGGGTTGGTTCCGGGTGACAACGAACATTGAGATGAGAAGAGCTGGTAAGAAGTCTGATTTCTCGCCAATCATCAATGGTAGAGAAATAGCGCTTAAGAGAAACGCAGTCACAGCAAAGAAGGCAACAATTAATGTCCCGATAGTGAAGAAAATCAAGCCGTCCATCGTGAAGAAAGTCTGATTGATCAATCTCTGGATCGTCAGCATTTCATAGGGGAAATTAATCACGTAAAGCAAAGCTGCGGTACGTATCCATATAGTTAAAAAGAAAGTCATCGCCAGACCGCATCCAAAGATTAGCCCCGGCGCACGCTTCCATGCCATTAATGCGCTCATGAATGTTATGGGTTCGCCAGTCATCAGTCGACGGCTAAGCTCATAGGTGCCCACACAGAACACAGGTGCGATGAGAATAAACCCGGCGGCAAAGGGCCATATCAAGTGATAGAGTTCAAATTGATACAGGCCAATGGTTACGGCATATCCCAACACAACAAAGACCAAGCCGTATGTAATGCTGATGAAGCGCATTTGCCTTAAGTCGGCCTAATCTGCTGCCAGCCATTCCCATGGCTCTACTGTGCTAACCAGATTGATGCGATCTTCAAAGGGTAACTGATTCCATCTGCGGACATGCTCATCTGACACGAGATTTATCCCTAGAGTAAAAAACCATTAAATAATTATGGATATTATACGCTAATGCTTAATCTGTGCTAAGGCAATATCACTGCAAATTTGTTAGCATAAACTTGAAACTGACAAATTTAGGATCAGATATATATATAAGAGCTAATCAATGAGGAGGATGTAATGAGCCAACTTGACGGTGCAGGTACACCAGAAAACCTGGCATTGCCGCTGAAAGTTTATTGACAGCCCGGTTGTTCCAGCTGCCTAAAAACCAAAGAATTTCTTCTGGATAACGGAATCCCTTTTGTCTCAGTTAATGTACTCGAAGACGAAGAGGGCTTTAAAGATTTACAGGCTTTGGGTGTCAGATTAATACCGATTGCAGCACTTGGCACAGTATGGGCCAATGGGGCCGTGTTCCGCGATGTAGCTCAGGTCGCAGGATTTGAATATGGCGAGCACACAATGCTGACGCCGGACCAGCCAATTAGTGATGCAGACTTACAAGGTTTGCCACTCCCAAAAAATGTTTGGGATAACGAACGGTCTTTCGAGGAAGCCTCGTACACTGACATTGCGGAAACGCAGGAGACGACGAAAACCTCAAGTACGCCAAGGTAAGAGCGTTCAATGGCAGAATGCCAAGCTGGCGTATTTAAATTATTTAGCTTTTTCACTAGCCCTGATCGTCCATTCCAGGCGGTCAGCGGCCTCTCGCATATCTGGGAGGAATTCCATCGCTTTATCAATCGATAATCTGGGGGCCGGCCCATGGATCGCTAACGTGGCGCAAATGCGGCCCATGGTATCATTTATAGGCACAGCGACTGCGACTAAACCCTCGACGTATTCTTGATCATCGACACCGACTTTATTTGAACGAACACTTTTAAGTTCGTCCATCAAGGCATCGCCATCTGTAATGGTGTTGTCGGTGAAATGCTCGAGAGACAGCGTGTTGATCAGACGACGGCGTTCGCGCGTCGCCAATTGGCTTAGGTATAACTTGCCGCTTGCAGTGCAATGTAGCGGCACACGTGATCCCACTGGCATGGAAATACGCAGTGGCCATGCTGTTTCAACACGATCAATGTAAAGCATTTCAGTGCCATCAGGAACGGTGAGATTGCATGTTTCACCTGTCTTATCTGAAAGCGTCTGCAACACCAATTGCCTCTCGAGCAGCAATGTGCTGCTCCCTATGACTTCCATGGACAGCAATCTTAAACTTGGCCCGGGAATATAATTTTTACCATCGACAGCACGTTGAATAATCGATTGAGATTCCAAAAGCTCACAAAGGCGATGCGCCGTTGGTTTTGTTAAGTCCAGGCGATCACTGATTTCTGCATATGAAATTGGCCTAGGGGAACCAGCCACTGCTTCAATGATTGAGTAAACTCTTAAGAAACTGTGTCCCTTGTCACGCATAGGAATTCCCGAGGTTATAGATAAACATTGTCAGAATAACGGAACTCTCAGTTGGTATTTGCAATGTAAGAATTTTCATCATTAACACCAAGAACCAACTTGGATATTAAATTTTACTTTTACATTTAAGACGTATTTGTACGAAAAACATTATTATTATTTCATTGTTGTATAATTATGTCTGTTATGCAACATTCTAAAAGTCGTAAGATATGGTGTTTCCGATTTGTAATGGTCGGTCATCCACAAGCGACGTAGAATAAACGTGTAACCGGGTTGAGGAATGCAACAATGTCGTCAAACGGAGATGACGCACCCTATGATTTCATTGTTGCGGGGGCTGGTTCCGCAGGCTGTGTATTGGCAAACCGTTTATCTGCGAATAATTCTAAGCGCGTACTCTTATTAGAAGCTGGTGGACGTGATTGGCATCCTTGGGTCCATGTCCCTGTTGGCTATTTCAAGACACTTCATAATCCACTTATGGACTGGTGCTATAAAACGCAACCAACTCCAGGTTTGAATGGCCGCTCGATTGATTGGCCTCGAGGTAAAATTTTGGGTGGCTCAAGTTCGATTAATGGCCTGTTGTATGTGCGGGGCCAAAAGGAAGATTATGATCATTGGCGTCAGCTTGGTAACGCTGGTTGGTCATACGATGATGTGCTGCCTTATTTTAAAAAATCTGAAGACCAGCAAAATGGTGAAGATGAATTTCACGCTGTGGGTGGCGGGCTCTCAGTTCAGAATATGCGTGCTAAACGCGATATCTGCGAAGCGCTGATTGATGCTGCTGAAGAATTGGGTGTGCCGCGCAATAAAGACTATAACGGCGCAACACAAGAAGGTGCGTCTTATTACCAACAAACAGCGAAGAATGGATTTCGATGTTCGACAGCGGTCGGGTTTTTGAACCCGGCTAGAAGCCGTGATAATTTAGATATTACTACCCACGCACATGTTGAAAAAGTGATTATTGATGATGGTATCGCGATAGGGGTCAATGTATCTATTAAAAAGAAAAATACGACGTTTAAGCTGAAGCCCGGCGGTGAGATTATTCTTTCTGCAGGTGCCATCGGTTCACCGCAAATTATGCAACTTTCAGGTATGGGCCCGGGCGTATTATTGCAGAAACTGGGGATTCCCGTTGTTAAAGAAATGATGGGTGTCGGGAGAAATTTGCAGGACCATCTCCAGATCAGAACCATCTATGAAGTGAATGTCGCAACGTTGAATGAAGAGATTAACAGCTTCTTTCGTCGTATGATGATGGGTATGCAATACGTCCTTACCCGTGGTGGTCCTATGAGTATGGGGGCGAGCCAGGTCGCGATCTTCTGTAAAAGCCGACCAGATCTTGAGCTGCCGGATATACAATATCATTTCCAGCCTTTGAGTGCTGACAAGCCAGGTATCGAAATGCATCCGTTCTCAGGCATTACGATGTCCGTTTGCCAACTTCGCCCAGAGAGTAAGGGCCATATCGAAATTGTGTCACCTGATCCGATGGTTTACCCTGCAATCCATCCAAATTATCTCGCGACAAGAACTGATCAACAAACGGCTATCGATTCACTTAAATTTACCCGTAAACTTGTGAACACGCGCGCGATGAAACCACTCGTCGTTCGAGAACATTTACCTGGACCTAGTGTTCAGACAGATGTGGAGCTATTGGACTGTGCACGAAATATTGCACAAACAATCTATCATCCAACGAGTACCTGCAAAATGGGATCGGATGAAACATCAGTCGTCGACGAGCGACTTCGCGTCATTGGCATCAAAGGGGTGCGTATTGCAGATGCATCGGTTATGCCTTCGATCGTTTCAGGAAATACAAATGCCCCCGTGATTATGATTGCTGAAAAAGCATCCGATATGATCCTTGAGGATTGCAGATAAAATGCACACATATTCCATTATAAAGAATAACAGATGTCCGTCAGAGGAGCCTCGACATTGTTAAGCACACAAGCATTTGAAGTTCCCGCAGCTCAAATTGCAAAAGCGACCAAGGGAAAATCAAAGCGCACAGCCGTTGCTGGCGCAGAAACGTCAGTTGTTCAAGAAAGTGTGCGGAATGCTCAAGAAGCAGGTTTAATTGAGCCTGTGCTTATTGGCGATGAAGCAGCTATTCGCAATATGGCAAAGCAGATCGACTGGGATATATCCAGCTTCGAAATCATTAATACGGGCTCTGAACAAGATACGTCGACGAAAGCTGTCGCACTGGCGCGTAGTGGTGACGCTGAAGTCCTGATGAAGGGCGCCGTACACACGGATGCATTGATGCGCGCCGTTGTTGATAAAGAAAATGGACTGCGCACAGAACAGCGTATGAGCCATATCTTCCAGATGACATTCCCCGGTATAGAACAAGCACTCTACGTCACGGATGCGGCTTTGAACGTTGCACCGAATGTTTCGCAACGGATAGATATTACCCAGAACGCTGTTTCAGCGATGGTAAAGTTCGGTGTTTCCAAGCCGAAAGTCGCTATTCTTTCCGCCGTTGAGATTGCATCACCAGCTGTGCCAAGTAGCATGGATGCAGCTGAAATTGCTGGGCTTGCGATGTCTGGAAGCATTGAGAATGCGATTGTTGAAGGGCCGCTGTCCATGGATCTTGCTATATCGCCGGAGGCTGCGAAAGTCAAAGGCCTGAAAAGCAAAGTTGCAGGTCAAGCCGATTTGATTGTTGTACCAACCATTGAAACTGGAAACACACTCTTTAAAACTTTGGTCTATTTCAGGAGTGCGACAGCGGCAGGATTGGTTCTGGGTGCCAAAGTTCCAATTGTTTTAACCTCGCGCGCTGATCCGCCTGAAGCGCGCCTCACATCATGTGCACTTGCGATGATGCTATAGGCGGTCGATTTTTTTAACCATCAGTTCTCGTTTATTAGAATTGTCTACAACCAATAATAGTTCACTTACTAAGAGAGAGAAAAAATGACAAAAATGAACACGGAAGAAGCTTTTATTAAAGTTCTACAAATGCACGGTATTGAACATGCATTTGGGATCATTGGTTCCGCCATGATGCCGATTTCCGACTTGTTTCCTAAAGCGGGCATCAAATTCTGGGACTGTGCTCATGAATGTACCGCTGGCATGATCGCTGACGGCTTCACACGTTCCACGGGCAAAATGTCCATGGCAATCGCACAGAACGGCCCTGGTATCACGAACTTTGTGACACCGATCAAGACCGCCTATTGGAACCACACACCGTTGCTATTGGTGACGCCTCAAGCGGCAAACAAGACCATCGGCCAGGGCGGTTTCCAGGAAGTCGACCAAATGGCGATGTTCGAAGAGTGCGTCTGCTACCAGGAAGAAGTTCGTGATCCAACGCGTATCCCTGAAGTTCTTAACCGCGTGATTGAACAAGCTTGGCGTGGTGCGGCTCCGGCGCAAATCAACATCCCTCGCGATTACTGGACTCAGATCTTTGATTTTGAGATGCCACAAATCGTTCGTCTCGAGCGTCCGTCTGGTGGAAGCCATGCTGTTGCTGACGCAGCCAAGTTGCTGAGCGAAGCTAAATTCCCGGTTATCCTAAATGGTGCTGGTGTCATCCTTTCGAGCGGCATTGATGCCTCTCAGGCTTTGGCCGAGAAATTATCCGCACCTGTTTGCTGTGGTTATCAGCATAATGATGCATTCCCGGGCTCACACCCATTGTTCGCTGGACCATTGGGCTATAACGGCTCGAAGGCAGCGATGGAACTGATCGCTCAGGCTGACGTCGTCCTAGCATTGGGCACACGCTTGAACCCATTCTCAACCCTGCCTGGTTACGGCATTGATTACTGGCCTAAAGATGCCAAGATCATTCAGGTTGATATGAACTCAGACCGTATTGGCCTGACTAAAAAAGTCGACGTGGCTATCCAAGGTGATGCCAAGTTGGTTGCTGAACAACTTCTTGCTCAGCTGGCTTCAACTGCTGGTGATGATGGACGGAAGTCTCGCGAAGATTTGATCTCGACGACCAAGTCTCGTTGGTTGCAGGCTTTGGCTTCTATGGATCACGAAGACGACGATCCAGGCACAACTTGGAACGAGCGTGCTCGTGACAATCACCCGGACCGCATGTCACCACGCAAAGCTTGGCGGGCGATCCAGTCTTCCTTGCCGCGGGATGCCATCATCTCGTCCGACATTGGTAATAACTGTGCCATTGGTAACGCCTATCCGACCTTCGAAGCAGGCAGAAAGTATCTCGCACCAGGTCTCTTTGGACCTTGTGGATATGGTTTCCCATCAATCTTAGGTGCTAAAATTGGCAACCCAGATACGCCTGTTGTTGGTTTTGCAGGCGACGGCGCCTTTGGTATTTCCATGAATGAAATGACGGCTTGTGGTCGTGACGAGTGGCCAGCCATCACAATGGTTATCTTCCGCAACTATCAGTGGGGTGCTGAAAAGCGTAACACAACTTTGTGGTATCAGGACAACTTCGTCGGCACAGAGCTCGACCTAGACGTCCAGTACGCCAAAATTGCCGATGCTTGTGGCCTTAAGGGTGTGCAAGTGACAACCATGGAAGAAACCACAGCAGCCCTTGCAACTGCTGTTAAAGAGCAAATGGAAGATGGTGTGACCACATTTATTGAGGTCATCCTGAACCAAGAGCTAGGCGAGCCTTTCCGTCGTGATGCCATGAAGGCACCGGTAGAAGTTGCTGGCATTAGTGCAGATGATATGCAGCCTCAGAATCCAGTCTGATGCTTTGAAGATTGGCAGAGGCTTCCTTTATGGGGCCTCTGCCATTTCTTTTTTATGATTAAATTATTTTCTACCTCATAATGTTTCTTTTGATATTGAATTGCCAATATCGATACATCTAAAAATTTAGGGTCGGCCTCGTCCGAGCACATTGAATGCCCCGATTACCGAAAGAGCCGTTTATTCAACCGTTTCGACCGTAAAATCTTTTGCCATTCCTAAAATGGATCGGAATGGTCAATCGGGAAACGCTAAAAGACGATAGTGTTGCAGCATTTACAAACGCGGCAGTTGTTCTGCCTCAAGGTATAGCGTTCGCAGCGATTGCCGGGTTGTCACCCCAATACGGCTTATATACTGCGATGATTACGCAAATTATTGCGGCGTTATTTGGATAGTCCTGGCATTTGATCTCAGGCCCGACGACAGCCATTTAAGTCGTGATCTTTGCGACACTCAGTAATATTCACGAACCCGGTAGTGCTGCATATATCCAAGCCGTTCTCACAATCACGCTTATGGCAGGTGTATTTAAAGTTCTCATGGGCTTGGTCAATTTGGGCCAGCTGGTCAGCCTGGTCTCTCATTCCGTGATGGTTGGGTTTACTTCAGGCGCTGCGATCTTAATCGCCCTCACACAAATATCGGGCTTTCTTGGTCAAAATCTCCCCAGACCAGAAGATATAGATGCATTTCTGAACGCTTTATGGAGGGTGTTGCCAGATACGGACATATACGTGTTCTCGATCGCGATCGGCACCCTTGTATCGATACTCGCATGTAAGAAATTTTTACCGATATGGCCAAATTATCTGGTTGGCCTTTTGTTTGGTGGGCTTCTCGCCATTGTGATTGATACGCGCGAACATGGGGTGCAATTCGTACAAGCTGTGGGCACAAGTATTCCTCCCTTTGGCGCTCCGGACCTTTCCTTAGAATCTTTGCGATCTCTGTCATCAGGTGCGATTGCTATTGCCCTTATTGGATTGCTTGAAGCGGTATCTATTGCGCGCGCAATTTCTTTGAAATCAAAACAGTCGCTGGACAGTAACCAGGAAATTATTGGACAGGGATTGTCCAATATTAGTGGATCTTTTTTCTCGTCCTACTTGGAGTCGGGATCATTTGCGCGCTCGGCACTTAATTACGAGTCTGGTGCCAGAACACCAATGGTAGCGATATTTGCATCCATATTTCTGTTTGTCATTTTGATGGTGATTACGCCGCTCATCGTATACATCCCGATCCCAGCAATGGCAGGTTTGATTATGCTAGTGGCTTGGAAACTGATTAATTTTATAGGTATGAAGCATATTCTTAAGACGAGCATGTAAGAAAGTCTGGTGCTCGTTGTGACGTTCCTCGCGGTCCTTTTAGTCAATCTGGAGTTTGCAATCTATGCCGGTGTGATGATCTCGCTTGCAATGTTTGTGTTGCGGACAATGCGACCCGGATTGCCGCTCAACGTGCCTAACGCAAAAGTGCCTGGTCGACCATTTATGAGTCCGATCTAGTGGAAATTACCTGAGTGCCCTCAGTCGCTGTTTGCGCGGATTCAAGGCTCGCTTTATTTTGGTTCTGTTGAGTTCCTTGAAAAAGAATTTCGCCGCCTTGAAAAAGAACGCCCAGATCCAAAACATTTTGAATTAATGTTGGACGGTGCTGTTGGCGTTGACCTTGCGGGCGCAGAGCTTTTGATCGAAGAATCAAAACGACGGCAAGCGCGTGGAGGCGGCCTCTATCTCGCGGTTCGCTATCCGCTTATTCGACGTCAGTTGGCATAGTTTCATGTGCCGCGCGAAGTAGGCCGCGATCACATTTTCCGCCGTAAAATGGAAATGCTCCCGAAGCTTGTTGCAAACCTAGATCCCGATATATGTGTGACATGCACAACGCGTATTTTCCGTGAATGCCCGAAAGCGTCAGTTATTAACGATGAGGCTGAAGATAAAGCCTAACGTGTGGGATGCCCGGTTAGAACCGGGACGTATCCGCTACGCTGAAAACGCCTGAATGCCAGTTTGTGCACGCCCGAGGATCAGGGCATGGATATCGTGCGTGCCCTCCAAGGTGTTGATCACCTCCATATTCATGACGTGGCGGATAACATGGTATTCATCTGAAATCCCGTTGCCACCATGCATATCTCGCGATGTTCGAGCGATCTCCAGGGCTTTGCCAGCGTTGTTGCGTTTGACCAGCGAAATCATTTCAGGCGTCGCTTTGCCTTCGTCCTGAAGTCGGCTAATCCGCAGCGCAACTTGCAAGCCAAGCGTGATTTCGGTTTGCATATCTGCGAGCTTTTTCTGGATCAATTGATTGGCTGCCAATGGGCGTCCGAACTGTACGCGATCAAGCGTGTATTGCCGTGCTGCATGCCAGCAGAATTCAGCCGCGCCCATCGCGCCCCAGCTAATACCGAAACGTGCCCGACTTAGACATGATAAAGGCGCAGACAATCCCTTTGCTTTGGGCAGGCGGTTTACTTCAGGGACGAACACATCGCTTAGGCTGATTTCTCCTGTTGGAGATGCACGGACACCGAATTTACCTTCGATTTTTGGAGTCTCCAGACCCTTCATGCCACGCTCAACGAGGAAGCCGCCAAGAACCCCGTCGTCATCCTTGGCCCAAACAACACAAACGTCAGCTATGGGTGAATGCGTGATCCAGACTTTGTTACCTGTCATAAGGTAGCCGCCGTCGGTACTTTTAGCGCGCGCTTTCATACCAGATGGGTCGGACCCATGATCGGGCTCGGTCAATCCAAAGCAACCAAGTACTTCACCTTTTGCCATAGCGGGGAGGAAACGTTCTTTTTGTTCCTCGCTGCCATAACTATGAATAGCCCCCATAGCCAATCCAGATTGCGTGCCAACAGCTGAACGAAATGCTGTATCAACGCGCTCCAGTTCCCGGCACATGATGCCATAGGAAACATGACTAAGACCGGGGCAGCCATATCCTTCAAGCGTGCCGCCCAGAAAGCCCATCTCGCCAAATTCAAGCATGATCTGGCGGTCGAAGCCTTCGTTGCGGTTCCAGTCCACAATGACGGGCATAAGGCGGTCTTGCGCAAAGCCGTGAACGGCATCCCGCATCATGCGTTCTTCCTCGCTCAACTGATCGTCGAGCAACAAAGGGTCTTCCCATATAAATGTGGAGGTTTTTGAGGTCACAGCTGCGGACGCTCCATGATCATGGCGATGCCTTGGCCCATGCCGATGCACATGCTGACAAGTGCATAGCGACCTTGGATGCGCTCAAGTTGACGTGCTGCTGTTAACGCAATACGAGGACCTGAAGCCCCTAATGGATGACCCACAGTAATGGCGCCGCCGTTTGGATTTACGCGACTGTCATCAAACGCCAAACCCATGCCCTTCATGCAGGCAAGAACCTGTGCAGCGAAGGCTTCGTTAATTTCAATAACATCCATATCTGCCATTGTAAGGCCCGCACGCTTTAATGCGATCTCTGCAGCAGGAACGGGGCCATAACCCATAATCCGAGGTGCAACACCTGCAACGCCACTCGATAGAATGCGTGCGATAGGCTTCTGACCTGCTTTTTCTCCAGCGGCTAAACTTGCGACCATCATGGCAACGGCGCCGTCATTGACGCCAGATGCGTTAGCGGCTGTTGTCACCCCATCAGGGTTCAATGCACGCATTGATGCTAGTTTTTCTAATTCAGTGCCAGGGCGTGGAAACTCGTCTTCAGATACGATTGTATCGGGCGCTTTTCGTCCGCCTGGAACGGTAACGGCGTGAATTTCATCGTTAAAGAAGCCATCGGCTTTTGCGGCGGCATACTTTTGCTGAGACTGATAGGCAAAGCTGTCGCAATCTTCACGGCGAAGGTCATGTTCCACTGCGAGGTTGTCTGCAGTTTGCGGCATGTTATCTGAGCCGAATTCTTTTTCGATTTGTGGGTTTGGAAACCGTGAGCCCAAAGCTGAGTCATACCAGGTTAGCTGCTTAGCGTATGCTTGCTCTACCTTGCCAACAACAAAAGGCGCGCGTGTCATGCTTTCAACACCGCCCGCAACCATCACATCGCCTTCACCACACGTGATCGCATGTGCCGTTGAGATAATCGCACCCAAACCGCTACCGCAGTTCCGTTGCAATACTGTGCCCGGTGTTTTGATGGGTAAGCCGGCACGCAAAATTGCGTGGCGCGCAACGCAACGGCTATCTTCGCCAGCTTGGTTGCCACATCCGACAATAACATCATCAATAGCGTCTTCAGAGAAAGACGAAGCATCGACGGCGGCGCGGATAATATCGCCAAGCATATTGTCGGGGCGAACTTTAGCTAGTGCGCCCGCATTGCGACCAAAAGGGGTTCTAAGACCATTATAAATGTATGCGTCTAACATGTTGAGTAGGCTCCTGAAGAACGTGTTGAGATTAGCTTTGTGGGGTAAGTAGCGAGACACCTAAAAGGGCGCGGCGACGTAACCATGGGGTCGGGCGGTAGCGCGGATCACCCGTCACCTCATGAACAGAGAGGAGAATCTCGAGGATGCGATCCGGCCCCAATGTATCACCAAAACTCAGTGGTCCATGGGGATACCCAAGACCAAGTGTTACGGCCTTATCAATATCTTCTGGGGTTGCCGCGCCTGATTGTGCGATTGAGCAACCGATATTGATTATCATTGCAAGGATACGCTGCGCGACAAACCCGGCACTATCATTGATGATGCATGCTTTAGTATCGTCGCTGTTGAAAAGACCTAGTGCGGCATCAGCGTAATCAGGTTTAGTGATGGGTGTCTTCATAAGTGTGCGGCGTAAGCTAAGCGGGAACAATGTATCCAAAGCAATGGTATGCTCTGGATTGGCACCTTCTTCTAACGCGGCTGTCGTCGCATCAAGGCCAAGCGGCATGACAATGACGAGTGAGTCATCATCTGGCTCTTCGCCTTCATCAATATTTGCATTCAGCGTTTTCAAAAGTGCTGTGACATCTGCATGGGCATCAGAATTGGTTGAGCTGACCCAAACTTTACGACCGTCGTAGGCCGGAGCTGCAGCTTCTTCTGGCACAGTTTGCTTGCCGCCTTCATATGCGTAAAAACCCTGTTTGGTTTTACGGCCTAAAAGCCCGGCTTCCATGCGCGTATTCATCATGCTTGAAGGTCGGTAACGCGGCTCGTCATAGAACTGCTGATAAATAAGTACTGTTGCAGGGTGCGTAACGTCCAACGCTGTGAGATCAAGAAGCTCGAATGGCCCCATCCGGAACCCAGCTGCATCTCGCATAATTCGATCGACGGTTACGTAATTGGCGACGCCTTCGCTGTTTAAATGAGCGGCTTCGATGGTGTATCCGCGACCAACCTGGTTCACCAGGAAGCCGGGTGCATCTGCGACACGAACAGGCACACGGCCCATGCGCTTTCCAAGTCCCATAAGGAAGTCGGGAACATGCGATGCTGTGCGAACGCCATCAATAACCTCAACGAGCTTCATCAAAGGCACAGGATTGAAGAAGTGAAATCCTGCAACACGCTCTGGATGTGCGCATTCAGAGGCGATTGTTGTGATAGATAATGAAGATGTGTTTGAGACGAGAATAATATCATCCGCCACAACGCTCTCAAGCTCGGCAAAGATTTTACGTTTGATATCCAAGTTCTCTGTCGCGGCTTCGATGACAACGTGCGCGTCACCAAAACTTGCCATTGCATCAATAATTTCGATGCGGGCAATTGCTGTCTTGGCGTCTTCTTCTTCCATGCGGCCTTTATCAACAGCACGATTAAGCATACCGCTAATGAACTCTATAGCTTCTACTGAAGATTCTTGTCGCGTATCGTAGATTTTGACGTTGCATCCGCCCGTTGCAGCAACTTGCGCAATGCCGCGTCCCATGGCACCCGCACCAATAACGCCAACAATCAGGTTTTCATCAGTAGGCTCGATGGTCATTTTATTTCCCTTTGAATTCAGGTTTACGTTTTTCAATAAAGGCCTGCATGCCTTCTTTTTGGTCTTCTGTATCGAACAGAATATCGAATGCTTTACGCTCAAGCGTCAGGCCTACATCAAGAGGACAATCGGCACCAGCAAGCACAACTTCTTTCGTTTGTCGGATCGCAAGGGGCGGTAAAGCGGCAATTTTATCCGCGAGTTCAAGAGCTCGGATCAGAACTTGATCATCTGCAACAACCTCGCTCGCTAATCCCATTTCAAGCGCTTCGTTGGCGAGAATAGGCTCACCAGTTAGGAGCATTTTCATGGCTTTAAACTTACCAACAGCACGGACAAGTCGTTGCGTCCCGCCACCACCTGCCATAATGCCAACTTTTACTTCCGGCTGACCGAACTTCGCACTTTCGCCGGCGATAATAATATCAGCGTGCATCGCGAGTTCACATCCGCCGCCAAGGGCAAAACCATTGACCGCAGCAATCACTGGATGGCGACAACCTGCAACAATGCGCCACATATCGCGCGTACCATTCATGGTCATTTCGGCTGTATGTTTATCTGACATCTCTTTGAGGTCAGCACCCGCAACAAAAGCCTTCTCGTTGCCTGTGATGACAATGCATCTCACATCATCATCGCCATGGAGTGTTCTGAAATGTTCAACCATTTCTATACGTGTCGCCATATTCAAAGCGTTTAACGCTTCTGGGCGGTTCATCCGTATAAGCGCGACATGCGCAGCAGGCTTTTCCAAGAGTACAAGCGGCATTGGTTTTCCCATCAGTTTTTTGCGTCTTCAATCAACACCCAATCGACAGCAACAACACCTTTGTCATCCGCGAATATTGGATTGAGATCGAGTTCAGCGATTTCAGTATGTACCAGCGCGAAATTAGAAAGGTTGCAGATCATCTCAACCAATGCTTTTCGATTAACGGGGGGCTTTCCGCGGGCACCGTCGAGGATAGCAGCGCCTTGCAAACGGCTCAGCATGGCTTCGGCTTGAGGCGGTGTTACTGGCGCAGCAGCAAAGGCAACATCTTCTAAAATCTCGATAAAGATACCGCCCAGTCCGACCATAATTACAGGGCCAAAGACGGGGTCGCGACGTAAGCCTAAAACCAGCTCCGTCGCTGGTTTCGCCATACGTTGAATGACAACGCCTGAGATGGATGCGGCAGGGTAATGTAATTTCGCAGCTGCCAGAATTTCTTGGGTCGCGGTCTCAACATCATCTGCATTCGTTAAGCCTAGGCGGACACCGCCAGCTTCGGTCTTGTGTAAAATATCTGGAGACTCAATTTTTACAGCAACAGGATAACCAAGTTGCTCAGCTGTTGCTCGTACCTCTTTAGGTGTTTCTGCGAGTAGCGTTGGCGCCAAGGGAATGCCCATACCCATGAGCATATTGGCGGCAGTCATTGTTGGGACCGCAACCCCAGGGACAGTTGTATTGAGTATTTCAACATGTTCAGGCGCAGATGTCTGGCTTGCACATAGTTTTCGTGCTTCACCGTACTCGGCCAATCCGGCAATCGCATCAACCGAGCGTTCAGTTGCACCGATAATACAAATGCCAGCGCTACGAAGTTTCTGTAGCGCCTGTTCCGGTGCTTCAATCCAACAAACAATGAATGGTTTGTCGACGCTATTTTTCACATCCGTGAAGATGTCGACCAATAAGTCAGCGTGTCCGTGCATCAGTTGAAGCCAAACAATACAGGAATCAATATTAGGATCCTGCAAAGAAATCTTGATCGACTCACTGAGGATTTTTGGGTCAGCAAGGAATTGCCCGGTAACATCAATCGGATTTGCCGAAGACCCAAAAGACGGGATGACTTCTTTAAGTTTTGCCTGTGTCTGTGCCGATGGTGTTGGAACATCCAGGCCTAACTCTTCGGCCCGGTCTGCCATTAAAACGCCAGCGCCACCTGATTGCGTAATGAACGCGACACCTTTGCCGTTTGGAATAGGGCAGCAGGAGAATGCGGATACGAGATCAAGCATATGCTCTTCATTTCGAGCACGGATGACCCCGTGTTGTTTCAAGACCCCATCGAATACAATGTCTTGGCCTGCGAGCGAGCCTGTATGAGACGCAGCTGCACGTGCACCTGCGGCTTTGCGGCCAACCTTGGTAATGATCAGTGGCTTTTTAACAGTCATCGCCTTGTGGGCTAACTGAATGAGTTCGCGGCCGTCACGTAAGCCTTCGATATAAGCGGAAAGAACGGAGATACGTTCATCGTCAGCAATTTCCATCAGAACATCGACTAATGTAATGTCGGCTTGGTTGCCTGTATTCACAAAATAGCCAAGGCCAATGCCACGGCTTCGTGCGAGTGCTGAAATTCCTGTACCGAATGCACCGGACTGACTTGCGAAAGCAACGGGGCCAGCAATAGGTGGTTGATCGGCATACTGGCTAAACGTTGCTGTGACGTTTTCAAAAGCATTGATCAGGCCAAGGTTGTTGGGCCCACATATGCGGATACCATGTTCTTTCGCAGTGTCCAAAAGTTCACGTTCGTATGCAGCCCCTTCGTCGCCGATCTCTGAATATCCGGAACTAAAGATAATGGCGACAGGCGTGCCTTTTTCTCCAAGCGCTTTGACGGCATTTGTGGCCAGTTTTTGAGAGACAGCAATAATTGCCATATCGGGCACTTCGGGTAACGATGCCACGTCCGGATAACAGGTAAGCCCATCAATATCGCTATACTTTGGGTTAACCGGGAGAAGCTTGCCTGCATAGCCATCGCGCCGCAGGAAATGTAAGGGGCGACCGTTCAGTTTATTGATATCTGGCGATGCGCCAATGATCGCAATCGACTTCGGTTGCAGCATATAGGGTAAAACGTTTTGCACGATGTTGCCTAATTATGTTTTGCATTGCAAAATAGTATTTTGCAAATTAGAATGCACTATTCACCAGGCTAAGCATAATTGTCAAGTCGACGACTTTTTGAGTACGTTTTATGGCGGGGGAGCAGGCAGATGGGGTTAAGAAAAAATACGGACATTGCGGCATCAGCGGATGCGCATAAGGATCGGCAGTATATTAAGTCATTGGCTCGCGGTTTTGAGGTCTTGCGCGCATTTCGTGCACAGGACCGGGGTGTGTCGAATGCGGAACTGTCTCGCAGAACGGGTTTCCCAAAACCGACCTTATCAAGATTGACGTTTACACTTATGTCACTGGGCTATTTGCATCTGGATCAGGATACGGGGCGCTATTTTCTGCACCCACATATTCTGACACTTGGATATCCGGTCTTACGTCAACTTTCTATTCGTGAGTTGGCACGCCCCATGATGCAAGAGCTTGCTGATTCAGTCAGTGGCGCCGTTGTTCTTGGCATGCGTGATGGTTTGAGCATGATCATTATTGAGCGCGCACGTCATCGGACGATGGCGACATGGCCGCTCGATATTGGTGTCGCGCGCGATATTGCGACAACTGCAGTTGGAAGAGCGTACATTATTGGGTTAGGGCAAACCGAACGCGAGAAGCTGTTGGAAGAACTTCGTGTTGATGATGATGCGCGCTGGCCCGAAATCAAACGCGGCATTGATAGTGCACTTAGTTCTTATAAAGAGATTGGCTATACAATGTCTGCTGGAGACTGGGTGCCTGAATATAGTGCTGTTGGTGTGCCTATGCATTTAAGTGATGGCACGATCCTATCGTTTAACTGTGGCGGTTATTCAAATCGGTTAAACCCGGAGCTTCTTAAAGACATGGGTGAGAAACTGGTCGAAATGATCACCACACTCACGCGTGCTCACGGAGATAGTTTCATTTAATAGAAAATCGCATAACATTGTTTCACATTGCAAAACAATGTTTTGAAAAGTTGACATTCTTTTGACCTCCATGCAATAGTTATCATAATAAGATGACACAGAATTAACTGTGCGACTAAACTAGACCAATAATTGTTCGGTCCAAAATTCTTTCAAACAGGAGAAGCTTCTGATGACACTTTCAAATAAATTCACAAACTCCGTGGTTGCTGGCGCTGCTTTAGCAGTCCTTAGCTCTACGGCATATGCTGCTGATTATCCGTCCAAGCCAATTACCCTTGTTGCACCATACAGTGCTGGCGGGGCCTCAGATATGGCATCGCGTACAATGGCATCTGTTTTGCCTAGCTATCTTAATCAGCCTGTTATGGTTGTTAACCGAACAGGCGCTGGTGGCGTGACAGGTTCGACTTTTGTGAACAAGGCAAAGCCTGATGGCTATACTTTGTTGCTTGCACGTATTGGTTCGCAGTCGGTTTCTCCGGCGATGAAAGCTAACATCCCATACAAGTATGACGACTTCACAATGCTGGCCGTTATTGAATTAAACCCAGTAATTTGCGCTACAGCTTCATCTAAGCCTTACAAGACAATGAAAGACTTGATTGATGCGGTTAAAGCGAAGCCAGGTGAGCTAAGCTTTAGTTCTGCAGGCGTTGGTTCCATGCTACATGTTGCTGTGCCTTTGGTTCTCAGCATGATGGATGTGAAAAATCCAAAAGATGCCATGAACCACATTCCTTATAAGGGTGGCGGGGCAGCAGCAACAGCAGCAGTCGGTGGACACGTTGATCTTGTTTGCACAAACTCTTCTGCATTAACCAGCCATATTGCTGGTGGTAAGCTTCGTCCGTTGATGATCACAACGAAAGAGCGTCAGGCAGTTGCTAAAGATGCGCCAACAGCTCGTGAACTTGGGTTCCCTCAGATTGAGGTTCTTGTTGGTTGGAGTGGAATTTATGGCCCTCCAGGAATGGACCCTGCTGTCGCAAAGAAAATTCGCGACGCACTGCAGTTGGTCAAAAAAGACAAAGCCTGGAATAAGTTCACTAAAGCTCTCGGTTCTGTACCACATATTCTTGATGAAGCAGAAACCAAAAAGTTTGTGGATGATCAGTTCACAGCTTTTAACACGCTTGTTTCTGATCTAGGCATGAGAATCGAATAGACTGCCTGATCTTTAGATTGAGAAAATGGCTGAAGGAAGTACTCTAACTTTCTTCAGCCATCTCTATTTGTTATCTCCAATTTAAGGAGCGATCATGTTCTTTGTCCGATTTTCTGATGCAATTCTAGGCGCGGTCCTCAGTGTAGGCGCTCTTTTTATGTTGTTCGTTATTGTCCCGATAAGCGTCCAAGTCCCAAAATCGAATAAAGTGTTGGCCTTGTCGCCGGACTTTTGGATCAAGATTATTCTGTGGTTCATGTTGTTGTTGGGTGTTCAGCTTTTATATCAGGGCCTGAAAACGGCAAAAGAACTTATGGCTGACGAAGAAATTGCAGCCATAGAAAACGCCAAGACACATCACCATCCAATGGGACGTTCCGTCTTTATGGTCATGGTCGCAATCACTAATTTGTTTGTATATTTCTTTCTGATCGACTGGCTTGGCATGGTCATCGCTTCGATTATTTCGGTTATTACGTTTGCTCTATTGTGTGGTGAGCGGCGTATTAAAATCATATTGCCAATCGCAATCATTTTGCCCATTGGGCTGTATTATTTCTTTCTCAAGGTGGCGCATATTCCTATGCCCCTTGGCATTTTTGAATAAGGAAGCTCAGGCATGGTCGAAAATCTAGGCATAGCATTCCAACTGTTCGCGACAATGGACAATGTGATAATGCTGTTTATTGGCGTTGTCGTTGG
>CAWUWH010000036.1:0-3396 GCA_963926035.1 uncultured Rhodospirillales bacterium | reverse complement strand
GTGGATCATTCTGACGAGATTGAAACCGTCGTAACTGTTCCTCACGGCTTACCGAAAACCAGATCTTAAATACATGAATACCGCTACGAACCAGCATTCGTTCGAACTCGGGTGCGAGTGTCTATAGGCTCAGGCGTCTCTCTTCTATTCCACTTGATTGGGCAGAGCAGGCCAAATTTCTCGAAAACCTTCGATAAAGACGCTCTGAATTTTATCAAAACCACCACAGTTTGGTTGCCGAAAGTGCCCAATAGAGACTTTTGGTCAGTTTCCGTGATTTTGTCTTTGTTGCACGGTTTCTGCCCATCGGAGAACGCGCCAAAACCCCCGGGACCGCGGGCTTTTGGGACGGTATTAGTCTGGCTGTGGGCTCGTATCAGGGAGATTGGTGGGCCCGGCAGGACTCGAACCTGCAACCAGACGGTTATGAGCCGTCGGCTCTAACCAGTTGAGCTACAGGCCCACCGAAGGGCGGTTGTTTAAAACCGCCCGTAGTGATTACACCTTTTGCGCAGGAAGTAACAACCCGAAAAGTTGATACTCGGCACATGCGTAATCAATAATCGAGGAAGCTTCTGAGTTTACGTGAGCGTGATGGATGTTTCAGCTTCCGCAGTGCTTTAGCTTCGATCTGACGAATACGTTCACGTGTCACTGAGAATTGCTGGCCAACTTCTTCCAACGTGTGATCCGTGTTCATGCCGATACCAAAACGCATCCGAAGCACACGCTCTTCACGTGGCGTAAGTGACGCCAAAACACGTGTCGTGGTTTCACGCAAATTCGCCTGAATTGCGGCATCCAATGGTTGCACAGCAAGCTTGTCTTCAATGAAATCACCCAGGTGGCTATCTTCTTCATCGCCAATAGGGGTTTCGAGTGAGATAGGCTCTTTTGCAATCTTGAGGACCTTGCGCACTTTCTCAAGTGGCATGGAAAGCTTCTTGGCCAATTCTTCAGGCGTTGGCTCTCGGCCAATTTCGTGCAGCATTTGACGTGATGTGCGGACCAATTTATTGATAGTTTCAATCATATGCACAGGAATACGGATCGTACGCGCCTGATCAGCAATTGACCGTGTGATTGCCTGTCTGATCCACCAAGTCGCATAAGTTGAGAACTTGTAGCCCCGGCGATATTCAAACTTATCAACGGCCTTCATCAAACCGATATTACCTTCTTGAATCAGATCAAGGAACTGCAAGCCACGGTTGGTATATTTCTTTGCAATCGAGATCACGAGACGGAGGTTTGCCTCGATCATTTCTTTCTTTGCTTTTGCGGCTTCGCGCTCACCCTTTTGAACGATGCCAACAATGCGACGGAATTCGCCAATTGGCAGGCCAACGGCGCCAGAAACGTTTGAAACTTCTTCGCGGATCGATTTCACTTCGTCCTTGTAGCGTTCTGCAAAGCGCTGCCAGTTCTTGGTTGGCATTTTTGTGCAGGTCTTGATCCAGTCAGGATCAAGCTCGGAACCACGGTAATTTTCAAGGAAGTCTTCGCGGCGGATACGTGATGTTGTCGCCAGGCGGAGAAGCTTACCTTCTAAGCGCACGAGACGCATGTTTAAGCCGTACAACTGGTCAACAAGCGCTTCGATGCGGTCATTGCTAAGGTGCACGTCTTCCATCAGTTCAATCAGATCCTGACGTAATTTTGCGTAGCGCTTTTCTTGTGAAGATTTGAATTCACCGATGCCTTGCATAGCTTCCATACGAATAGCCTGCAGGCGCTGAAACTTTTTGTATGTCTTGGCAATCTCTTCAAATGTTTCAATGACTTCTGGCTTTAGCTTCTCTTCAAGAGCAGCCAGCGAGAGGTTGTTCTGTTCGTCATCATCCTCATCGTCGTCATCGTCAGTTTTAGATTCTTCGCCGTTTTCGCTGTCTTTTTTATCATCGTCAGACGTGGTCTTTTTAGCCTCTTCTGCAGGCTTTGCCGTGGCTGGAGTTGCGGCGCCATCTTTGTTTTCAGTGTTATCGTCGGCTGAGTTTTCTTCTTCGCCGGGCTTTGGAGGCTGGCCTGGGCCGCCACCTAGTGTCGCGTCGAGATCGACGATCTCGCGCAATAGAATCTCTTCGGCGATCAACGCGTCATGCCAACGAACGATGGCTTGAATAGTGAGCGGGCTCTCACAAATGCCACCGATCAACATATCACGGCCGGCTTCGATCCGCTTGGCAATTGCGATTTCGCCTTCACGTGACAGCAACTCAACTGAGCCCATTTCACGCAAGTACATACGTACCGGATCATCTGTACGGCCAAGATCGCTCTCATCGACATTACCTGCAGCGGATTTTTCGCGCGGCTCTTCTTCGTCGTTGGCGGGCGTATCGTTGGCAGCTTCTTCTTGTTCTTCGTTTTCAACAACGTTGATGCCCATTTCTGAGAGCATCGCCATCGTGTCTTCAATCTGTTCGGAACTCACTTCTTCCGGAGGCAAGGCAGCGTTAAGTTCGTCATATGTGACGTAACCGCGTTCCTTTCCTTTAGCGACCATCTTTTTGACGGCAGCACCCATCGTATCAAGAAGAGGGCTATCGGTGCTTTCTTCGCGGCTTTCCCGCGTTTCGCTCGCTTGTGCTTTGGCCAATATTCAAAACCCCTAAACGTCCGATACCCAAATTAGGTCGGCACCCCAAAAAATTAAGTGACCTTCAACGCCTTCATGCGTCCAAAGGTCATTTCCGATGTATCTTCCCCCAAAGCCGCCTCGACCTTTTTAATTTCGGTCTCGTTAGCTTTCGCCGTCAACTGTTGGTAGGTATCAACCCACCCTTCCAGCGCTTTTTTCACGTCTCCATTAGGTCTTGCGAACCGACCGTGCATGTAGACGTTCTTACTCAATAGCACCTTTAACATCGGTACAAACCCTACCTCTGAGAGGTGGTCGCAGAGACGTGCAGTGTCAAGGCTTTCATGAGCAGCGAGGGTGTTTAGGACCTGCTGCCTCAATTTGTCAAGGTCAGGCGCAGAAAACTCAACCATACCAAGGCTTTCTTCTATCTCGTCAAACACCTCAGGATAGTTGATTAAGGTGGCTAACAAGATACGTTCTCGTAGCGTATCTGGGGACGGGATTCCTGATGTTTCTGCGCGCGCATCGGTGATCACCGCGCCCTCGGTCTTGCCAGTGTTATATCCGCGCTTGGATTTGTAAGGCTTTTCCGGGCTATATGATTGTGGTTGTGCCCCGCGTTCACCCCAAAGTTTGCGCGAAAAAAATCTGAAAAATGACGCCTGAACGTTGGGTCTGAGATATCGCGTGCACGTGCGTCTAATTTTTGCTGCACGTCGGCACGATCTTCAGGGCTCTGTGGCAATTGTCCGCCACTGATCTCACGCCAAATGACTTCAGACAATGGAAGTGCCTGTGTGACCAAGTCATCA
>CAWUWH010000035.1:0-3530 GCA_963926035.1 uncultured Rhodospirillales bacterium | reverse complement strand
TTCTTTTTAATTTTCATGAGGAAAGGATGTTCTACACGGCAAGCAACACACCACGAGCCGAACACATTCACCATCGACACTTCACTTTTAAGATCGTCGCTTGAGAACCCCACATAATCTCGCCCTGCGAGAGGCGGCAGATCAAACTCAGGCACGGGTTTGCCTTCAAGTAAGCTAGGTAATTTTTGTGGATCCAAAGTAAGGCCAACCGCAAGGTAGCCCCCGATCAACAAAAAACCGAGCAACGGCAGAATGAATATCAGTCGCTTCATAATTTCTGTATCACTCTGCCGCTTGTGGTTGCTGCGTTGATGACGATGTTCGCGTAGGCGCGCCAACACGATAGCGTCGATCAGACAGGCTAAGCCCACTGCCAATCATCATCGAAATAGCGCCAATCCACATCCAAACCACGAGTGGATTGAAGTAGATGCGTGTTACGTAGGAGCCATCACTTTTGGAATCTCCAATGACCGCATAGAGGTCACCAGAAATCAGCGTATGAATGCCAGCCTCTGTGGTTGCCATTTGACGAACGGTATAGGTTCGCTTCTCAGGGTAAAGAACCGTCACGAGATTACCGTTCTTTGTAACCGTGAATTTACCTTCAGTTGCGAGATAGTTAGGACCCTGCTTTTGCTCAGCCCCATCAAACTTAAAATCATAACCAGAGACTTGAACCGTATCACCAGGCGCCATGCTTTGAACGCGCTCAACTGTCCACGCACCTGCGCCAGTCACACCAGCAACTGTCATTGCCAGTCCCAAGTGAGCTAACGTCATACCCCATGACGCACGCGGCAAATTAATAAATCGACGCACTGAGTCACCAACAGGAATTTTGAAGAGACGTATCCGCCCAGCAACTTCCGTTAACGTGCCAATGATAAGCCACGACGCAATTGCGACACCAACAATCCCCCATGGAGATTGACCACTTTGAAGTGTCCATGTAGCTAAGCCACATAGAATAGCTAGCGCAAATGACAACCAAAGCGTCTTAAGTGCTTTGCCCAGATCGCCACGCTTCCAAGGCAATAAAGGTCCAATTGCCATGGCGACAACCATTGGCGTCATCAGTGGAATAAAGACGGCATTAAAGAACGGCGGTCCGACTGAAATCTTGTCCTGACCATCAGAGATCGCGTCAATAAACAGCGGATAAAGCGTCCCGAGCAATACAACGCCAGCCGCCGTACCCATGAGTAAGTTGTTGAGTAACAAAGCGCCTTCACGTGAAATCGGTTGGAACAGTCCTGTACTTCGTAACTGTGGCGCCCGCCATGCATAGAGTGCGAGCGATCCCCCAACGACGATCAGCAATAGGATCAGAATAAAAACGCCACGCTCAGGATCAGTTGCAAACGCATGTACTGACGTCAGGACGCCTGAGCGGACGAGAAAAGTACCTAACAATGAGAATGAGAAAGCAAGGATCGCAAGAAATACCGTCCAAGCTTTCATCGTATCTCGTTTTTCGACAACGATGCATGAATGCAATAGCGCTGTGCCAATGAGCCACGGCATAAATGATGCATTCTCTACGGGATCCCAAAACCAGAATCCACCCCAACCTAATTCGTAATATGCCCACCACGACCCGAGTGCGATACCACCCGTCAAGAAACCCCAGGCAGCAAGTGTCCAAGGCCGTACCCAACGCGCCCATGCAGCATCTACTCGTCCTTCGATCAGGGCTGCGATTGCAAAGGAGAATGCCATCGAAAACCCAACATAGCCGAGATAAAGCATTGGCGGGTGGATTGCGAGACCGGGGTCTTGAAGTAATGGATTCAAATCTTGTCCATCGGCCGCAGGCGGGAAAACACGCTCAAACGGGTTCGACGTTAAAATAATAAATAAATAGAAACCAACAGCGATCATTGCCTGTACCGATAAGGCACGTGCCCTCAATGCTGGAGGTAAATACTGGCCAAAGGCTGCGACTGCGGCGCCAAAGATTGCCAAAATAAGCACCCATAAAAGCATGGACCCTTCGTGGTTCCCCCAAACACCCGATATTTTATAAAGCATCGGTTTTGCGGAATGAGAATTCTGCACAACGTTAAGCACTGAAAAATCTGACGTCACATAAGCGTGCATCAAACATCCAAATGAAATCGCCACCAAAAGGAATTGCCCCATAGCCGAATGGTTACCAAATCGCATCCACGGAACATTATTTTGGTAAGCTCCGATCATAGGGACAATGCTCTGCGCAATGGCGACCATCATCACCAGAACGAGCGCAAAGTGACCTAGTTCAGCAATCATTTTTCATCTCCATGCCATTGGCCAGATTTCTTTAGAGCATCTGCAACTTCAGGCGGCATATAAGTTTCATCATGTTTTGCGAGAACTTCATCCGCCACAAACACACCGTTTTTAAGTCGACCCTCAGCAACAACACCCTGTGCTTCCCGGAATAAGTCAGGAAGAATGCCAGTATAACTTACAGCCACTATGTTGGTGATGTCTGTGACTTTAAAGGTAACGGTTTCTCCACCTGAGCGATCAACACTGCCTTCTTCGACCAAACCACCGAGCCGGAACCTCTGATTTTCACTAACTTTGTTTGCAGCGATATCCGTGGGACTCATAAAGAAAACAATATTCTCTTCAAATGCCGATAAGACGAGGGCTGCGGCACCTGCCAAAAGAACCAAGGCAACCCCAACAAACGTCAGGCGCTTATGTTTACGCTTCATCTCGTTGCCTTGCAGTCTCTAGCTCTATGTTTTCAAGTTCAGCACGACTGCGAGCAAGGGCATGCAGGCTCAATACGACGAGCCCAATCAACACGACTGCAGCAAGACCATACGTTGGCCACACATAAGCACCGTGTTCTGTCATGCTAAGAATACTATTTGTATCAGTCATCATTCTTTACTTTCGTAGCACTACTCGATCGCCTGCATGTGTTTTAAGGCACGGATACGCTGCGCCATGAGCTCTTGACGGATGCGCACCAACATTACCCATAAATAATAAAACTTGAACGCAAATGCCATGAGCAACAAAGGCACGAGCATATCTGCATGAATTGTCGTACCGTCCATGCGAATAACGCTGGCGGGTTGATGCAGCGTGTTCCACCAATCAACCGAGAACTTAATAATCGGCACATTAACAAAACCAACAAGAACCAAGATCGCCGACGATTTAGCACCGCGGGCCGGATCATCAAACGCATCGCGCAACGCCATGTAACCAAGATATAAAAAGAAAAGAACGAGTACAGATGTCAGCCGTGCGTCCCACACCCACCAGGTACCCCACATTGGTTTACCCCAAAGTGATCCTGTAACCAATGCCAAGAATGTAAAGGCTGCACCAACCGGCGCCGTCGCCTTTACCGCAATGTCAGCCAGCCCGTGCTTCCATATCAATGAAATCGCCGCGGCAATTGCCATTGCCGTATAACAAAACAATGCCATCCAAGCCGCAGGCACATGAATGTACATGATCCGAACCGTATGACCTTGCTGATAATCAACCGGAGATGAAAACAGCGCAAAATGAAGGCCAGA
>CAWUWH010000034.1:0-19896 GCA_963926035.1 uncultured Rhodospirillales bacterium | reverse complement strand
CAGTTTAGTGTATGGATGCATCGGATTCTCGAACAGCTCGTCACCATCGGCCAACTCAACCAAATTACCAAGGTACATAACCGCAACCCGGTGACAAATATGTCGAACAACACTGAGATCGTGCGAAATAAACAAGTACGTAAGATCAAACTCGTCGCGCAAATCCTCAAGCAGGTTAATAACCTGCGCCTGGATCGATACATCAAGCGCTGACACGGCTTCATCGCAAATAATGAATTCTGGGTTCATTGCCAAAGCGCGCGCAATACCTACACGTTGACGCTGACCACCAGACATTTCATGTGGATATCGATCAGCAAAAGCTGTGGCTAGGCCACAAACATTCAACAGATAATGTACACGCGTCCGACGCTCAACTGGATCAGTAATAATACCATGCACATGCATAGGCTCAGCAATGATATCGCCAACCTTCATTCGAGGATTAAGCGAGCTGTATGGATCTTGGAAGATAACCTGAATTTTTTTCCGTACGTCGATCATCTCCTTTGGCGAATATTTTGTAATATCTTCGCCGTAGAAAATAATCTCCCCTTCAGTCGGCTTCTCTAACTGGAGAATACAACGACCGGTCGTTGTTTTACCACAACCAGACTCGCCCACGACACCAAGTGTCTCGCCGCGATAAACCTGAAAACTCACGCCATCAACAGCTTTAACATGCGCAACAACTTTAGGAATAAACACACCATCGGTAACTGGGAAATGCATCTTTAGGTTTTTTACATCGACAAGAACTTCTTCGAAGCCCTTAGAACTACCCGTAACCGATTCACGTTTATTTGCTTCACGTATATTTGGTGCCACTTCGCTCATCCGATAACGTCCTTCACTTCTTTCGCTAGATTTTCTTTCTCAAAGCATGCTGATGTGTGACCCGGCTCGATTTCCTCAAGCGGAGGGAAACTCTTTGCACATACATCTGTTGCAAAACGGCATCTTGGACGGAACGAACAACCATCATCCAGCTTGGTAAGTTCAGGCGGTTGGCCATCAACAGGATCAAGCTTTGCCGCACGCTGCCTGTCCATACGTGGCACCGACTTTAGCAATGCCAATGTATATGGATGACGAGGACGGTGATAAATGTCTGTCGCAATACCTGATTCAATAATACGACCCGCATACATCACGTTCACTCGGTCAGCATACCGGGCGACAACACCAAGGTTGTGAGTAATGATGATCATTGCCACACCTAAATCGCGGGTTAGGTTTTTCATCAATTCCAAAATTTGAGCCTGAATGGTCACATCAAGAGCCGTTGTCGGCTCATCAGCGATAATCAGCTTTGGGTCACATGCTAGTGCCATCGCGATAACAACACGTTGACGCATACCACCAGATAAATGGTGAGGATACTGTGCCAATCGACGCTCAGGCTCGGAGATACCAACGAGACCAAGAAGGCCAACAGCCTTCTTCATTGCATCGGCTTCAGACATGCCTAAGTGCGCAATCATTGGTTCCATAAGCTGGAGACCAATTGATAGCACTGGATTGAGCGATGTCATCGGCTCCTGGAAGATCATGCCAATATCGCGACCGCGAATATTCCGCATCTCATCTTCCGTAAGCGTGAGCAAGTCTTGGCCATCAAAGTTGATGGAGCCACCGACAATTTTGCCAGGAGGCCACGGGATCAAACGCATTATACTCATTGCAGTAACAGACTTGCCCGATCCGGACTCGCCCACAACAGCAACAGTTTCACCCTGTTCGACAGTATAAGAAACACCATCGACAGCTTTCACAGTCCCAGCCGACGTAAAGAACTGGGTCTGGAGATCTTTAATTTCCAGTAAGGCCACATTCACTCCCTAGGATAGCCAATATTATTCTTTGTTGTGATGAACGTAATGACGGATTCGAAGGGTGTCAATTGATAACCCTAAAACAAATTCTTGGATGATTTATCTTGCTTTTTTATTCCTTACATTTTGCATGATTTTCGAAACAGATTCCCTACGCGGTATCACGAAATTAATTAAGTGACGATGTTTCAATATACAAGACATTAAATAATATTAGATCATCGCACTTGCCGAGTGGTTACTCTATTTGCATAGTTGCCACGAAAAGAATCAATTTATGGAGAAGAGTTTTATGTCCTCAGATCAGTTTGAACGCGGCCTTAAGTGCCGCAAAGAAGTGCTTGGTGAAGCATACGTGGAAGCGTCGTTAAGCAAGGCCGATGATTTCAATCGTGACTTCCAGGAGATCGTTACCGAGTACTGCTGGGGCGGCACATGGGGACGTGGCGTTTTGTCTAAACGGGACAGATCGATTCTTAACTTAGGCATGCTTGCTGGCCTTGGTAAAAGCCAAGAATTCAAACTTCACTTTCGTGGCGCCATGACTAACGGTCTGTCTATTGAAGATCTCCGTGAGATCCTCATTCAAGTTGCAGTGTATTGCGGAATCCCAGCTGGTATCGAAGCTTTCCGTCTGGCCAGAGAAGTTTTTGCAGACCTGGATATTGATGTCTCGAATATGGATGAAGGTAAATAAGATCATGTCGAATTCAAAAGTCATTGGCTTTGTTGGCCTTGGTCAAATGGGCGGCCCTATGGCGACAAATATCGCTAAAGGTGGTGCTGAAATCGTTGTTTATGATAAAGCTGGAACATCAGAGCGAGCACCGGAAGGCGCAAAACTCGCCAACTCATTTGCCGATGTATTGAGCATGGCTGATACAGTTTTTCTTTCCGTGCCAGATGGCCCGGTATCGATTGCTCTCGCCAACGAAATCGCTGCAACTGAAGGATGCCGGGCAACTGTCGTCGTCGACCTTTCAACGATTGGACCCGAGGCTGCGCGCGAAGCAAACGAGATATTGAGCGGTACTGGCATTACCTATATCGACGCACCTGTATCAGGGGGTCAAGCTGGCGCACGTGCCGGCACAATTACTGTTATGTGGGGTGGCCCAAAAGCCGTCATGGACGAGCATGAAGCTGTCCTTAATTCATTCTCTAAGAATGTATTCCATTGCGGTGATTCGCCAGGGCAAGGGCAATCCGTAAAAGTTCTGAACAACTTCCTTTCGGCCATTGCGATGACTGCAACATCAGAGGCTGTTCTTTATGGGTTAGCGCAAGGCGTCGAGATGAAAACTATCTTGGATGTCGTGAACGTTTCGACGGGTCAAAACACGGCAACAGCCGACAAGTTTCCAAAACGTGTACTGACAGAATCATTCGATGCAGGGTTTGCGACGAAGCTTCTGACAAAAGATGTAAACTTGTTTCTAAAGAATGCCAAAGCCGCAGGGACACCGCTTACACTCGCGGCGACCCTCGCATCGATCTGGAATGGCTGCAATGCAACCCTTCCAGAAAGTGACTTCACACGTATTTACGAGTACGTGCGTGATAACGGCTAAGACCTGCTGCCGTCCGTTCTTAGTATCCCAAATCTAATAATGGGAATGCTGAGAGCGGATGAGCTTCATTGACAGCATCAGATTCGCGGATCAAATAATTTGCATCCAGCTGATCGTAACTCGTCACACCAAGTAAACCCATACACGTCTGAACTTCCAGCTCAAGCAGCTCAAGCATCCGAACCACGCCCGCCTCGCCTGCCGCGGCATATGCCAACCCCTGCAAGCGACCAATGCCGACAGCATCGGCACCCCGGATCATCGCCTTGACCACATCTGCACCGCGCATCACGCCGCCATCCAGAATGATCTTTGCTTTGCCATCAATTTCAGCAACAATTTCCGGCAGGACGTCGATACCACCTCTTCCATGGTCCAGCTGTCGCCCACCGTGATTTGAGACATAAATAACATCACAGCCTTCTGATACAGCAATCACAGCATCTTCCGCCGTGGCTATGCCTTTAAGAATGAGCGGGATATTGTATTTTTCTCGGATACGGCGAAAATCTTTCCAGCTAAACGTGCGCTGATATTCTTCACCTTGGGACTGTGATTGCCGCGCGATCGAGAGGAAACCTTTCGATTTGTCACGCTCTCGGCGCCCGTAATAATCAAGGTCGATTGTGAAACAAAACGCCATGTATCCATGCGCAATAGCGCGGTCGATATGATCATCAATCCAAGCTTCGTCGCCGCGCACATAAAGCTGATAGATACGCGCAGCATTTGGCGCTGCATCGGCAACAGCTTCAAGACCAGGATCACATACCGAGCTCAACATATGTGCCGCACCAAACGTGCCAGCGGCTTTTGAAACCCCTGCTCCACCATCTTCGCTAAACTGCTGCAACGATCCAATCGGCGCCATGATAATGGGGAGACGCAAGTTCCTTCCCAGGAAGTCAACTGATGCATTTAACCCGCTCACATCACGCATTACACGCGGACGAAAAGCTAACTTGTCGAAGCCAAGACGGTTCCGCTTTTGTGTCGTTTCTGTTTCCGCCCCGCCCACAAGATAGTCCCAAGCGCCATCATCAAGATTAGAACGTGCATCTTTCACAAACTGGTGGAGAATTTGAAACTTTTTTTCTATATCGCTCGTCATTTTTTTAGTGTCCTATTATGAGGTATGGATTTGGGTTTTGGTTACGATGATTGCATCCAAATCTGCGTAGATATAATCATCTGGATTGAGAACGACGCCGCCAAACTTTAATTGCACGTCAGCTAGACCTATGCCGTCCGTACGAGGGCGCATCGCAGTGCATTTCATCGCCTTGGCGCCAAAATCAAGTTCTGCAAATTCATGGGTATCACGTACTGCACCATTAAAGATCAAACCCTCCCATCCTTGCTTGCATGCTTCAGCTGCGATGTTGCCACCACACAGGGCGCTGCGCATGGAACCGCGACCATCAACGACGAGCACTTTGCCTTTACCGCCACGACGAATGACATCAAGGATTCCTTTGTTGTCTTCGCAAATAGAAAACGTCACGGCCTCACCGTGAAAGCATGTGCGCTTCCCAAAACCGTGAAACATCAACTCGCATACTTGAGCCGCTGGTTCGTCGTCGCAAATATCTGCACAACGAATGATGTCTTGATCGGTCATTCGGGAAGTTCTCCTGTGAATTAAAGAATTATTTCGCTTTGAAATCATAAGGAGTCTTGGGTCTAGGGTCCATTGTCCTTACATTATATTTAACTTCAGTATCCATTTTTCCAGAGGGGATTTTAAAATGAGTAAATTTGCCATATTTGTGACCGTCAAAGTTAAAGAAGACATGGTCGATGATTTCCTGGCTTTTGCATTACCCAACGCAACATCAGCTGTGCGTGACGAGCCGAATTGTCACATGTTCCGCGTCATGCAAAACAAAGAAGACCCATCAACAATTCATTTTTACGAAGTGTACACTGAAGCAGCGAGCTTGGACTTGCACCGTGAATTTCCGCATTACAAAAAATACGATGAAGGCACCAAAGACATGATTGTGGAAAAGTCCATCGTTAAGGTCGACGTCCTTCACTAAAACGATTTAGCCCGGTGCTTTTTCTCTGAAGTTGCTCGCCATCACGGCAGCACCCATGAGCATGACGATACCCATAGCAACCCAGGCAAGACCGTAATCGTTATCGCTCCAGTCCAGAATTTGGCCAAACATCGGTGGGCCAATGACACCACCGATGGACCATGCGACGGCGTTATAACCAATGGCCGAACCCACCAGCGATGGCGGGGCGGTTTCTGCTGTCATAGAAAGAATTAATGCGGCATAGGATGCGATTGTCCCACCCATAACAGAAGCCAGTAACATCAGCCCCCAATGCGGCCAATCTGGATTAACAAAGTACGCCGCACCACACGACAAGCCACCAGCAAGTACAACGGATATCACAACGACTTTTCTACGCCCACCAAAAACCGCATCCGATAGATATGAGAAACCAAAGCGACCAAACGCACTTGCACTTTGAGCGAACGCGACTGCCATGCCGGCCATTGGCTGACTTGCTTGCGCCGCATCTCGCATAAACAAAGCGATGTAGGCAGATAAGCTGGATTGGCTAGTATTAAACATCGCACAGGATATGAAAATGACGTTCATGTTACGATTGGTGACGACAACTTTAAGATCGCTCAAAATAGATTTTACACCACCACTTCCACGTGTTGGTTTGCGCGTCAACGGCAGCCATAACAGTGCTGTAACAAAAGTCATTCCAGCTGCAATCCAAAGCACGATCCGCCAATCCATGTAGGCCGCCATGACACCGCCGCCAGCACCAAGCACGCCACCGAGTGGGACGCCCAGTTGTTTAAGACCCATTGCCGTCCCACGCCATTTAACCGGAAACCAACGCATGACACCTTTTGCGGTGGCCGGATTCACAAATGAATACCCAAGCCCCATGAGGAATGCAGCAGCGAGTGCAGGATAGAAGCTCTCAGCAAAAGAAAACATTATGCTACCAGCCATCATGATGATCATCGATCCAGATAGCGTCCATCCAATACCAAGCCGATCTGTAATCGCACCACTTGGCATGGCAGAAATCAATTGTGCGCCGAATACGGCAGACATAAAGAAACCAAACTCGGTTGCAGAAATTCTTAAGTCATCGCGGATAACTGGGCCCATTGCCATAATCGATAAATAGCAAGACGTGCCAACTGTATGCGCTAAAGACAGCAATACAATTCTTCCCCGCCACGGATTAACACCGGGAGGTAACGAGGACGTATCGAAGTCGATATCAGGCAGTCTCATTTGGGCGTTCTTTGAATAGAAAAACCAGCATAAGTGTACCCAACGCAACAAGCCCAGCAGTGACTATCCATGCGATGTCATAACCACTCCAATGATCAACAATCCAACCAAAGAGTATTGGCCCCAACATCCCGCCGATATGAACACCAACCATGTTCACGCCAATCGCTGATCCTGCTAATCGAGGTTCGACAGCTTCAACAACGACGGCTTGTGCAACCGGTGCAAAGGACGCAATTGTTATCCCTAAAGCCATCGCCAAGCCGATACCAATCCACAGGCCCAAACCAGGCCCAATGGAACTAAACATTACCATAAACACTGCGGCGCTCCCGCAAATCCATGCCATGAGAACGGCGCGTCGATCAGCATAATACCGGTCACAAATCACACCCCAACCAATTCGAGCGATGGCACTTGCTGTCTGGGTCAATCCCAAGGCAACACTGGCAGCTTCCTGACTAGCCTTGGCAGTCGATGTGAGAAACAGTGTCAAAAAGCCAAAGAAATTCGTTTGTCCAACGTTCAACAATCCATTCAACACTGCATAAATATTGAAATTTCGGTCTTTCATCACATCGCCTAGATTACCGACAATGCTTTTCCGTTGATCAAGTGGTAAAGGCACATGATGCTTCGCCAGGACAAGGCAATACAAACCGTTCGCCATGACAATGGCGCCGACACCAAACATAATTGTCTGCCAATTATCTATCGTCGCAAATGCACCATTCCCGGCTGCAATAACGCCTCCAAGCGGGACACCAACCTGCTTTAATCCCATGGCAGTGCCACGTCTGGCGCGTGGAAACCAATCCAGCACACCACGGGCCGTTGATGGGTTCATCATAGAATAACCAAGCCCCATGATGAACATCGCACCAAGGCATTGATAATATCCATCGGCAATGGCCAAGGTTATTGCCGCAGCAAACATCAAAAAATGTCCAGCGACCAAGGTTCGTCCGACGCCATAGCGATCTGTAATACCACCAGCAGGCATCGACCAAAATGCTTGCGCGGCATAGTAAGCAGAAATGAAGGCACCGAATTCTGCCGCACCAAGACCCAGGTCAGCAGAAATAACCGGGGCCATTGCCATCACCGAAATAATGTTCACGGTGCCAACAACGTGTGACAAGATGAGAGCTGGGAGACAACTCAACCAAGGATTTCCGGTGATACCGGGGGCGTTCAAGATTGCAAAGCCCGTCCGTCCATACCGTCCTCATTAAGGTCGAGATGACGCATCGCAGTCGGCGCAATATCTATCGCAGATGTCTTGTCTTTGCTTTCAATACTGGCTTGAAAACCCGCACCGGCGCACAAAAGAAACGGACACTGCTCGTACTTTCCAAGCCCACCATGCTGACCACATCCAACATTATTAGTGATTTTAATATCACCCTGAAATGCGACGCTGGTTCCAGGAATACCATCATCACTTGGTTCATCGGTATCTTTACCAACAGCCACAATATCAATGCCGCCTTTTGGGTCGAGCCCAATTTCAGCAATTTCATCACCTACGTAGACACCGCCGATGCGACTGTCATTACGCAGGACATCCGCAATCGCGTCACGTCGATCCTTGGCATCAGCACTTAAGAAAATTGTCGCACTTAAACCCTGAGGTGCGATGGCAACGTCGTTCGATCCCGGCGCACTTTTGAGGCCGGCATCAATAAGTATGTCTTCAAGATCAACAATCTCGCCAATGGTCTCGTGCCCATGATCGGACGCAACCATAAATAAAACATCACCCTTGTCGATATCATGTTGAAGGTTATCAAATACCCGGCCCACTTGCGCGTCTGCAGATCGAATAGCATCAATATGCGCAGGCGATCCCATGGAAACACTGTGCTGTGTATTGTCTGGCTCACACTGCCATAACAGTGCCATTGCGGGTTTTTGCTTAACCAAAACATCGTCGATAAACCGCTTCGTCATTTCCGCATCGCCTGCCGTGTCATGGCCACATGCATGTGCTTGCAATGTCGTGCGTCCAGGCCCCGTTGCCATGTCACGGTGGATCATGTGTCCATGTCCGTCGGGATCAAGAAAGATGCCAGCTCCTGGTGACGCATTCGCGTAGATCACCGCGCCGCCAATATCTTTCACGCGTTCGGACATCGTCGGCACTTTCAGCGTGCGCCCTGTGGCGGCATGAAGCTTATCACGGAAGCCCGGTGGGCCAACAGAAAAAACCTGAAGCCCTTCACCAAGATCAAGCGCCACAGCATTACCTTCGAGTCCATGGCGGCCAGGCAAGCAGCCTGTCCCGATTGACGCTGCGGTTGTCCGTGTCGTTGAAGGGAAGACGCCGCCATGTGCCTTGAAGTACATGCCAGCCTTAGCTATCCGCATAAGATTAGGCGTATTCTTTTCATTGACCATATCAGCCCTCAATCCATCACAGATAACAATCACAACACGCTTCATTTTCTGATCCTTAGATTTATAACTATTCGATATTTCATGATCTCAGAATGACGAGACCATCAACAGCTTTCACACCCTGCCCCTCTGCACCGACGATCAAAGGATTGATCTCGGCTTCGGACGGCGGTGTATCTTCATTTGCCAGTTTCGATAGGTTAACTAACGCTTCTGCTAAGGCATCTAAATCACCCATCGGCAGATTACGGTATCCACAAATTGGCGCCAGTCCCTTTACTTCAGCAATCATATCTTTTGCCGTGGCCGTATCGATTGGTGCCATACGGATCGCACTATCGCCGTAAACTTCGGCCAAGATGCCACCCGGCGCCAATACGACAACAGGCCCAACTTGAGGATCGACCCGAAAGCCAATCAAAGCTTCACCAACGCCACGGGCCATTTCTTCAGCCAGAAACGTGTCCAACTTGAGATCAGGCTTAATTGCGGCAACTGCACTCTTAATGTCCCGAATGGCACGAATAAGCTCTTCGGCGTTTTGAATATTGAGTTTAACCGCACCGACGTCCGTCTTATGAGGTAAATCAGCAGACAATGCTTTGATAACAATAGGGAAAGATAATCCCTGTACGAGGCCGCTGTCCCCAACGACCGCATACTTCACGACGGGTATGCCAAGCCCAGCAAATAGCTCAAGGGATTGTGCTTCATTCAATATTGTTAGTTGATCTGATGTTGTTGATTTTTTATCAATTGCCATTTTGCTCGTTTGAGCAGTGGGCTCTCGCCACGCAAAAAAAGCACGCATGGAATCAGCACATGCTTCTGGTGTTCTAAATGCTGCGATTCCAGCGTCCGCAAGCAATCGCAATGATGAGTCCGCCTGCGGGACCATAAATGCCGCAACGGGTTTACTCGCCTTACGCGCAACATCAACAATCGGTGCAACAGCAAGCTCTGGATGGAACTGTGCAGATGAGCCAACAACACATACAACTGCGTCACACGCATCACTCTCAAGCAATGCTTCAAGCGCAGCGCCATAAACACCTTCACGCGTACCCGCCATTGTCAGATCAATAAGTGGTCCACGCCCAATTTTAAGATCAAAATCACTAAGCCGTTTATGTACAGCCTCAGGCGCAGCAATCACATCAAGGCCTACCGCACCTAACCTGTCGACGACCGTCGATGCGCCACCACCTGTCGTGGTCATGACACCAACGCGCATCCCTTTGGGTGGCGTTTGGCCTATCAACAATGGTGGCATTTCGAATAATGACTCGAGCGTTTCAATGCGAAGAATCCCTGTAGCACGGAAGAACGCATCGACGGCTTTATCTTCACCCGCCAAAGCACCTGAGTGCGATAAGGCAACGGCCTGCCCTGCTTGCGACCGGCCAAGCTTATAGGCGATCACAGGCTTCCCAGCGGCAAAGGCTTTACGTGCGGCCTCGGCCAACGTGGCGGTGTCGCGTAATGCTTCAAGAAACAGAAGGATGACATCTGTTTCAGGATCATCGACAAGCACGTCGACCAATTCGCCGACACCAATATCCACCTCGTTACCGACTGACAGCATCCGCGAAAAGCCAATCCCACGCGCGGCACCACGGGACAGTAATGTCCCGAGTATTGTACCACTTTGTGAAATTAGGCCGATGCGCCCAGGTTGCAGATTATCCATCTCCAAGACAGCATTAACCGATAACGTTAACTGACTGGTTGGGCATATAACGCCCATACTATTCGGACCCAGTAATCGAACTCCAGCCTGCCTGGCCGTCGCCAAAAGCGCGTCCTGTTTCTCAATACCTTCGGCACCCGTCTCCGCAAACCCATCAGAATAGATTGTTGCGACCTGAATGCCTTTTACACCGCATTGCTCAACGGCTTCAAAAACCTTATCCGACTGCACCATGATGAAAGCTTGGTCACACTCACCATCGATATCAGCGACACTTTTATAGGCGCGAACACCCTGAACTTCTTCACGTCCCGGGTTAATCGGAAATATGTTCCCCGAATACCCATGGGACTTAAGATACCGTTGCGGACGACCCGTATTTTTTGTTGGATCAGCAGACGCCCCAACCAGGGCAACTCCACGCGGATTCAACAATGCTTGAACAAGATCGCTCATGAAGCTTTTGGCGGGCGCTGTGAGAAGCGACGTTCAAAGACGCTTTCAGCAATGCGATTCAGCATCATCTCAGACGATCCTCCAGCGATCATCCAGCCGCGAGTTCGACGAAAACAATATTCAATAAGGCAATCTTGCGAATAACCTGCCGCCCCCATGATCTGCATCGCTTCACTGGCGACCTCGTGCCCCGCACGATTACATGCGAGTTTGGCAAGCGCCGTATCTTCGACAGATGGAAATCCTTCATCAGCGCGAGATGCAGCACGCATCAGCAGAAGTTGCGCAGATTCAAGCTTGAGCTTCATCTCGGCAAACTTCCATTGCAATCCTTGAAAATCACACAAAGGACGACCGAATTGTTTGCGATCCATCGCATGTTTGCGCGCCATCTCATAAGCGAACCGCCCCAAGGCCACAGCCCGGGATGAATTGCCAAGCCGCTCAACATTAAAGCCTGCAATCTGTCGCTTAAAGCCGCCTTCACGAAGTAAAATATTCTCTGGTGGAACATAGGCATCTTCAAAATAAATCTGACACCATTCTTCACCACCTAGATATGTGATTGGCTGACCACGCGTTAAACCATCCGTATCCGGCTCGACGAGCACGGAGCCAATACCGTTAACACCTGGGCCATAGCGACAATATACAAGAAAAAGATCTGCCTCAGGACTATGCGTTGAAAATACTTTGGTACCATTAAGGTGAACACCTTCGCCACCAGGCGCAGGCGTCGCTGCTGTTTTCAAATCGGTCAACGCGGAGCCTGCTTCAGGCTCAGACATGGCAACTGATATAACTTTTTCGCCTGCAAGAATGGGTGCCAGGTACCGTTCTTTTTGATCTGGTGTGCCGTACTCCGCCAAAACGCGAACCGCACCAAAATTTCCAGCCTGAATCACGTCTGCGCTCCGAGGGCAATACTTTGCCACAGCTTGGATAGCGATAACTGCGTCCATCAGGCTGCCGCCCTGGCCACCGTCCGCTTCTGCCATTGTGATTCCAAGCAAGCCCTGCTCAGACATCATCTTTGCAACATCCTTCGGAAACCCTCGTGCGTGCGCTCTTTTCAGAGCATCTTCAGCCAAATTTCGTGATGCGAAACCTTCAACAGCGTCCAAAAACATCTGTTGTACTTCATTCAAATTAAAATCCATGAATTCCTCCTGATAATATAGAAGATAAACTTTCATTCGCGAATTTCAACGCCCCATATCCTTGCCCCTAGGTCATCTCGGCATTAAGATTATGAAAATTCGATTATAAGCTGGAGCCTCTGTCTATGGATTATGATGCACACTTTCGTGCCGCTGTTGATGCCGTTCATAACGAAGGGCGGTACCGTGTTTTTGCCGATCTTGCGCGAAAAGTCGGTGATTTTCCGCACGCGATAAACCGACGCGATGGCAAAGAACATCCAGTCGTTATTTGGTGCTCCAACGATTATCTTGGCATGGGACAGAATCCATCTGCCATTGCAGCTGCAACAGAGGCTGCGCAAACGTATGGCGTGGGCTCAGGCGGAACGCGGAATATTTCTGGGACGACGCACTTACACGTCCTACTCGAAAAAGAGCTCGCAGGTCTTCATGGAAAAGAATCCGCGCTGCTCTTCACATCCGGATTTGTTTCAAATGACACAACGATTTCAACTGTTGCGAAAATACTCCCAGGGTGTGTCATTTTTTCAGATGCGATGAACCATGCGTCAATGATTGACGGCGTGCGCCACAGTGGCGCCGAAAAGAAAATTTTCCGTCACAATGATACTGCACACTTGGAAGAGTTGCTGCAATCCGCACCAAAAGATGTGCCCAAATTGATCGTTTTTGAAAGTGTCTATTCTATGGATGGTGATATCGCGCCGATGACCCATATTTGCAACCTTGCAGACAAATACAATGCGATGACGTATCTGGATGAAGTCCACGCGGTTGGACTTTATGGGCATGGTGGCGGCGGCATCTCAGAACGAGATAATATTGCGGATCGCATAACGATAATTGAGGGTACTCTTGCCAAAGCCTTCGGGACGATGGGTGGATATATTACTGGGTCTGCGTCATTAGTTGATGCCATTCGCTCAACGGCAAACGGCTTTATTTTCACGACAACGGTTGCCCCACCAGTTGTTGCAGCGGCTCTTGAGAATGTGAGACACGTTCGAACCCATAATGAGCTGCGCGTGCGCCATCAGGAACGGGCCCAAACATTGAAGCTAAAGTTAACGGCTGCAGGGCTTCCTGTGATGCCATCCAGCACACATATTGTTCCAGTGTTTGTCGGTGACCCCCTTCTATGTAAACGCGCGACAGATATTCTCCTAGAGCAATACGGCGTCTATATTCAGCCCATCAATTACCCGACGGTCCCAAAAGGCACCGAGCGTCTTCGGATAACACCGACGCCGCTTCATAATGATCAATTGATGGATCAGCTTGCGGATGCACTTTGCTCTGTATGGCGTGATTTAGAGCTCAAACTCGCTGCATAAATTCTTGGCACTTATCATCAGCTAAGGCCTTTGCCAGCTCGAATACACTTTGACAAACGCCTGCATCGTCTATGCTATAATATGCGCGGACAAGCGTCAGCACTTCCCGCATCCGAGCCGGATCGTCGGTCCCCGCTGGCATCAAATCGTGACAATCATCAATATTGAGCATAGCTCCAAAAAAGCAGTCAATATCATCATCCAAAAGGCAGGAAAATTGATAAAGACGGCTCGCACTTATTCGATTTACCCCACGTTCGTATTTTTGTTTTTGCTGAAAGGTGAGCCCAACTGATTGAGCCAGTGCAGATTGACTTAAGCCAAGCAATGTAATGCTATCTCGCAAACGCCGACCAACGCTGATATCTATTTCTTCTGCATTTGTAGGTCGCTCAGTTGCCATATTTAAGGTACTCAATAACTGCTACTATTAGTTGTTTTATACTTATCATGCAATCTTAAGAAAATAAAAGCACAAACCACACACTTGGCGGACTGGCACCGCATGCTATAGATCAATTTCAGCATCAGGAGTAACTAAATTGAACACCATTACTGAATTTGAGCTTCAAACAATTAAAACTGAGAAGTCTGGACCGCATGTGCTTGTGGTCACCCTCAATCGGCCAGAAGTGTCGAATGCCTTTAACACTCTTATGGGTCGCGAACTTCTTGATATATGGAGTGCGCTTTACCGGGAACCATCCCAGTGTCGCGCGATTATCCTAACCGGAAGTGGTGAGCGCGCATTTTGTGGCGGTGCTGACCTTAAAGAACGAAACGGCATGAGTGATGCAGAATGGCGCGCACAACATGCGTTATTTGAGCAAATGATCCGTGCCATGATGGATTGTCCTGTCCCGGTCATCGGCGCCGTAAACGGTGCTGCTTATGCAGGCGGACTGGAAATAGCTCTGAATGCAGATTTTCTTTATGCCGTTTCAGCAGCAAAGTTTGCCTTCAGCGAAGTCACTATTGGGATTATGCCCGGTGCTTCAGGGACGCAGCATCTGCCGCGCGCTATTGGCGTGAGACGTGCCAAGGAAGTTATTCTTTCTGGGCGACCATTTGATGCCATACAGGCTGAGGCTTGGGGCTTGGTCAACAAGCTGTGCGAACCTGAAACGCTCATGCAGGACGCAATAAACATTGCAGAAAAGATATCAGCCAATGCACCTATCGCCGTCAGGCAAGCCCGAAAGTCGGTTGATGCAGCGGCATCACTTGATCTCAAGAATGGGTATGATTTTGAAATCTCTTGCTATCAGAGCGTGGTCAATACGAAAGACAGAATTGAGGGTGTTAGTGCCTTTAACGAAAAGCGCCGCCCTAATTTTAAAGGAGAGTAACTCCTGCAAGGCGTGGTTTTTGAAGTCTAGCCAAATGAGGGACGGGGTAAAGATTATTTTTCAATGGCACTCGCCCTTAAGGCAGAATTAGCAAAAGTTGCCGGGTTTATTTCGGTGGAACGTTTCGAGAGTGTCACTGTACATGGGAAGTTTTAATCTTTGTCGTTCTGGCAAGATGAAAAATCTATACAGGATTGGTATTCCAGGACGGGCCATGAAACGCACACGGCCAAGGTTGTGAAGATGTTTTCAAGGATTATCGGATACGCGTCGCCAGTGTTATTCGCGACCACAATATGGCCGTTGGACGCCCACTGGTCAGTATCTAAGTAAAATAAACTATCCGAATTTAGAGGCTGAACTCATACTTCAGGATGTGCCTATCCCCGAATACAAAGGTTTCAGTGCGCTCCAGGACGTGCTGAGTATGCTCAACAAGCGTAGTATATAAATCTTTCATCAAGACAATCCCTAATGGCATATGGTTACCATCAACAACAGGTAGATCCATCCTCACCTTAAGCTGCTTCATCCTCGCCCGCTCCCGGACAAGGTCCAGAACTTCAACAATTGCATGCCTTAGATTAAAGTTGTGATTTCCCATCTCCAGACGAACTGCTTCAAGTTTGGACAAATCAAGGATATCGTTTATAATTTTTTAGAGTTTGTATCGCCCATTGAACAGAATATGATCAATGAATGCATTCCTTTTGCCGTGCAGCAAAGATCACTAATTTACAAATTTATCCCTGAGAGACTGTGCCTGTTCTTCATCTAAGAAGCGTGGTTTTGCACCCTTGAGCATAAGGAAGAGCTTGGCCGTCTCTTCTAGTTCTTCCGTCGCATAAACCGCATCACGAAGCGATTTCCCGGCAACTACAGGCCCGTGATTAGCCAGCAATACGGCATGGTGATCGGAAGCCATCTCGCCGACAGCTTTAGCAAGATCAACATCTCCAGGAGGAAAAAACGGGATTAGCGGTAATGTGCCAATTGTCATCACATAATAAGCTGTAATTGGCGGCAAAACGTTCTTGGGGTCAACATTAGCCATACAACTTACAGCAACAGAATGCGTTGAATGTAAATGCACAATCGCTCCTGCTGAGGCCCGCTGTTCATACATTGCAAGATGCAGGAAGGTCTCTTTGGTCGGCTTGTCGCCAGAAATATGCTGCCCATTTACATCAAGCTTTGAGATACGCCCGGGATCAATTTCAGCCATCGAGACACCAGTAGGTGTCATCAACCAGCCGTCATCCAGGCGAACGCTCATATTACCAGAACTGCCAAATGTTAGGCCACGCTCGTACAAAGACTTTGCAAGTTTTGCGATTTCATCCCTTGATTTTACCTCTGTCACGGAAGCATGCCTAATGATTTTTCAAAGAAATTCTCTGCACCAAAATTACCAGATTTGAGGGCCAATGCTACTGGCACGCCGCCAAAAGTTTCAGTCCATGGCACACCGGGGTCGATTTCTGGTCCAATACGCAGCGCCTTCACATCAAGCGCTTTTACAACCGCGCCTGAGGTTTCGCCGCCAGCAACAACAAGTTGGCGAACACCTAAGTCCAAAAGACCTTTTGCAATATTCCCCATAGTCGCTTCAACCATTTCCCCTGCACGTTCCCGCCCGTATTTTTCCTGAGCAATAGCAACATCTACTGGGTCTGCCGATGAATAGATCAGCACAGGCGCATTCTCATCTTGTTCCTTAACCCAAGCAATAAGCTCGGATTCAACGTCTTTACCATCCGCAATGGCGTTAGGATCAATATTAAAGCTAGGCCAGTTTGATTTACTATAAGCGACTTGCGCTCGCGTCATCTTTGAACAACTACCTGCGATCACTGCAGCACGGCCAATGATACTCGGTAAAGCTGGCGCGGCGCGTTCTTCTAAATTCCCGCGTGTACGGAAGTTTTCAGGCAGGCCCATGGCAATACCAGAACCGCCGGTGATCAACATCAAATCTGATGAGGCGCGGCCAATTTCCATAAGGTCATTATCGAACTGTGCATCAACAATTGCATGCCGTACGCCGTCTGCCTGAAGAGTATGAAATTTCGCACGAATGGCATCAGCACCCTGGGAGACCGTTTTATAATCAACCAGACCAACTTTATTTGGTGTTTGACGCTGCAAGACGCGAAGTAAATTTGAATCTATCATGGGATTCAACGGATGGTTCTCCATCCCAGATTCAGATAGCAACACATCACCAACAAATAGATAACCCTTGTAAATCGACCTGCCTGTTTCTGGGAATGCAGGGCAGGCAATTGTGAATTCACTGCATAGGGCATCCAGCAAGGCATCGGCAACAGGTCCGATATTTCCATTATTTGTTGAATCAAAAGTTGAACAGTACTTGTAGATAATTTGTGTGGCACCATTCTCTCGGAGCCATTCCAAAGCCTTTACCGACATTTTAATCGCATCTACAGCAGGATTGGTCCTTGATTTAAGTGCAATAACTAATGCATCCGTCTCACCAACATCAAATGCTGGTCCAGGAACACCAATGCTTTGCACTGTATTCATTCCAGCCTTAACGAGCGTATTCGCTAGATCAGTTGCGCCTGTAAAATCATCAGCAATACAGCCCAGAAGCATTACATTCCTCCCTAAAATATTTTTTGTGCTGAAAAACGACCCTTAGTCACCATACCGTATATATTTACCACAGGTTCGTTCTAATTCTTTGAGCATATCTTACGCTCGAGAAATAACGCCTACTTTGTCAAAAACATTCGCATACTTCATATTATTTTTCTCCTCAAGCTCGCGAATGCAAACAGCCACCTCTTGAATTTTATCCATTCATAGTACCATTTGCATCGTGACCCAATGGCTCAAGATCGTTTCTCATCCACCAATGCCAGAAGCCCTGTGAACGCAGCCATTTCTCCAACCGGTCCAAGTTCGACCATTCACGCCCTAAACCACGGGCGGAATAGATGCGCGCAAGTTGGCCATCTACATAAACAAGGACGCCCCATGTAAGCGGATTCTTTGCCTGATCACCGAACCCACCCCCCGCTTGCACACGCCAGACGCGATACACAACCGCATATTTACCCAAGCTACCAAGTGCACGCAGGTAAGAGAGATTAGCTTGAGTGATCGTCATCATCACACCTAACGCCGCATCTAGGCTCACCGCGTCTTTACACATTGATATGGTAACATCTTGATTCATAATAGCAGTAAACCTTACCACATGATGTGAAAATTGATCAAAAATACTACATTATATTACATGATGTAGTATATTCGACCAGTGGTTATTTCTTCAGTCTACGGCGATTAAATTATTATGATTAAAAGGCCTCTTACTCACATCCGAAGATTTTGGAGATTACATAATATTAGCACAGGTACCTAATGCTTACCGAACTGTTACTTCATATCTTGTTGTTCGTGTTACAGACGCAGCAATGGATTTTTACACTGAAGTATTCGGTGCAGAAGTTGTGTCACGTGTTTACGGCGACGACGACGTCACAGTTCTTCATGCAGAAATAAAGAGTGATAATTCTATCGTTATCGTATCTGATGAAATCCCAGCTTCTGATGTTCTTTCACCTCTCGCATTCGGTAGTTCAAAAGTTGCACAACATCTTTACCTATCTGGCGTCGATGCCACATGGGGGAAATCTCATCATACTTCACGAACATGATAACCGACCCGTGGCAAGTGAACGGCAACGCTGCCCACTTTTGAATCTTCACGGAGGACTGTAACTTCATTAACGCTGAGCGTAATGAGTTTCCCCACTACTTCATCCGGGCTTTGCTTCGAACTTACAGCAACAACTGCATCTCGTCTAAAATCCATAGGGTCTCGCGCATCTACACCTTGTCCCGCTTCAGGCTTAATGCGCCGGGCAATCTCAAGAGCATCATCAGCAGAGATATCATTCATTTGCCCGTGACCAATTTTTTTAATACGCAATTCCCAATCTAGAATATTTTGAAATTCTTGGAGGAAGCTTGGCCCACCGGAGAAACGTTCGCGAGTAAACCATACGAGATAATAAACATATGCATCGGACATGCCCGGGGCTTCGCCACTCAAAAATGAGTGACCGGCCAACATGTTATCGACCCAACTCATTTGACTTCGCAACAGTGCTAAATTCTCTGGTAGGCGATCGGCAAGGCTGTCTTTGGTTTCTCCGGGATTAAAATATAGTGAGAACCGGTCTTCAGCGAACCCCTCAGGCAAGCCTGGCATATCCTCGGCAAAAACAAGTGCAAGAACGTTCGTGAACACTTCGCCATCGAGCCATCGACCCAAGCCCCATACAGGGCCCCTGTCACCACCAGGGAAGAGTGTAGGCTGCGGGAAACGTCGCTCAAGTTCACGCAAGATACACTGGCTATCACAATATATATCAGCGCCAATTTGCATCACGGGTGTTAATCGAAACCCACCCGTCAAAGGCATCAATTTAGGTTTTGGCGGGATACGAGGAATAACAACAGACTGCCACGAGAGATTCTTAATCCCCAACGCCACCCGCACTTTTTCCGATACCGGAGATGGCGGGTAATGATGGAGAATAAGATCAATCACGTATTATATCCTTTATTGGCGCAATTACCGATTAAATACAATTCAAGAGACGTGATTACAAACCAAAATGGACACTATCCAAGGCTTTGCCGACAGAGCCAATGACAATATCAATTTCTTCTTTCGTGATACACAGCGGCGGCGCAAAGCCAAGAATGTCACCATGTGGTATTGCACGTGTAATGACACCCTGTTCCAGAGTAGCCGCAGCGACTTGTGCACCTACTTTTAA
>CAWUWH010000033.1:0-2791 GCA_963926035.1 uncultured Rhodospirillales bacterium | reverse complement strand
CCACAATGCCCTTCTCCGTGGGCTCGAAATGCCAGAAATTGATGGTGATGAGCTATTGGCTGAGCTTCACAAAATGGCACCATTGCTGCTGCCTTTCGCCAGCACTGTCTGGCAGGACCTGGATGAAATGCGCCGCAATGGCAAACGCATCCTGTTTGAAGGCGCACAAGGCACGATGCTGGACATCGACCATGGCACGTATCCGTTTGTTACATCTTCTAACACTGTGGCCGGTCAGGCTGCTATTGGTTCAGGTCAAGGGCCGGGTGCGATTGACTATGTCCTTGGCATCACCAAGGCCTACACGACCCGCGTTGGTTCAGGCCCATTCCCGACAGAGCTTGAAGACGAAGTTGGTCAGCAATTGGGTGAACGCGGTCGCGAATTTGGCGTTGTGACAGGTCGTAAGCGTCGCTGTGGTTGGTTTGATGCTGTGCTGGTTCGGCAATCCGTTATCGTTAACGGGATCACTGGCATTGCACTGACTAAGCTCGATGTTCTGGATGGTCAGAAAGAACTTAAAGTCTGTGTCGGTTACGATATCGACGGCGTGACATATGACCACCTCCCCGCATCAACAATTCGACAAGCACGTGCGAAGCCAATCTACGAGACAATGGAAGGTTGGCAGGAAAGCACCGAGGGTGCGCGTTCATGGGCTGACTTACCTGCAACAGCCATCAAGTATATCCGCCGGATCGAAGAATTAATTGAAGCGCCTGTTGCTTCGGTTTCAACCAGCCCGGAACGCGACGATACGATTTTGGTGCACGACCCATTCCAGGACTAAGAATAAATCTTCATTCCTGAAAGGTTTCACTAGGCTGCAGCTTGCGAAAATGGCTCGTCCAGTTTCGCCGCAAGTCATCTTCCGTACTGCCTATATCATATACCAGTGTAATAACGAGTAACGCACGTGTCACGTAGATCATGACGATGATATTGATTTTATCACAGAGTGCACCTTAGCGTTCAAACAACGGCCAGCAACTGACAAAGGTATCAGATTCTGGCTCAGCAATGCTCGCACTCCCTATAAAGCGATAGCCTTTGCGTACAAACGGATCGACGAAGTTAACCTCGACGGATGGGTTTGCTCTCAGGTTTTCTATCGTCCCAGGTGACCGTATATCCGCAAATGCGATGTGTTCATCATCGATGACTACAAATGTCCCTTTAGGCGAAACGCTCGGACTCCCATCGGCACTAACCGTCGCAACAAAACCTAGGCGTTGTTCATTCACGATCCACTTCATATCACTGGTAAGCACAATTCTTCTCCCCAACATCTCATGATCAATGGTCATTGCATGAATGATCGTATCGCGCATAGAGCAGCTTTAGAAAAACCAATGGAGCCAGTTGCACGAAGCAAAAAAGCTAAATTGTAAACTCAGCAACCTTTGCTAAATTCCATTCGATCCCCAAGCCCGGACCACGTGCGCATACGGTGCCGCTCTCGATATCATAAGCATCGACCAAAACCGGGCGCGCCTTGTCCAGATACTCATGCCAATGCGCGTTCGGTGTCGCCGCTAATGCGTGTGCACTGACTTCAACAAATGCGTTACTGGAAACAGATAGGGTTTTAGCCGCTGCCATCACTGTCACTGCTTTCCATCCGGTAAAGCCACCGATCTTTATCAAATCAGGCATGATATAGTCACTGCAATCTGCATTGATGGCATTCGTCGCGCCACTTGGAAACCATCAGTTTTCTCCTGTTTGCAAAGGGATCAGGCTCTTTTCGCGGACAGCATGATGGCCTGCCAGATCTTCCGCGGGAACAGGCTCTTCGAGCCAATAAATATCGTATTCAGAAATGCGCTTGGCACGTTCAAATGCGCCCGTCACATCAAGCAATTGATTGTAATCAACCATCAGCGCAACTTCTGGGCCAATCAGATCCTGGACAGCAGCAATGCTCCGTAGATCATCTTCAAGGCTGCCAAGCCCAACCTTGATTTTAATGCCCGTAAAGCCCTGGCGCATGGATGCTTCAATCAAAGGCAGATCTTCAGCTGGGTCAACAATGCCATAACTATCATAAGCCTTAAGGGCACTTGGTTCGCCGCCTAGCAATTGCGCGACGGACTTTCCCTCTAGCTTGCCCAACACATCCAAGATCGCCATTTCAACGCCTGAGAACCACATGCCCAATAGACCTTGGATACCCAACAGACGAAACGTGGTCTGAAATCACTCAAAACACTGATCAGGTGCGACGAGTTCGCCAATAAATGCATCTTTGATATCTGCGTTTAGCGCCAATGATGCTTTCAATATTTTCGGCGTATATGAGAAATATATGCATGACCGGTAACTCCGGCACTCGTCTCTACATCAATCAAACCGAGTGCAGCACCCGGGAGCGTTCCCGACGCTGTGCGCATTGGCCGCCCCAACGGAACAACAATTGGTGTCAGCGTAATATTTGTGATGACCGGCAGTTCTAACATGATTTATTGACCCCAAAGCGTGCGGTAAAAGAGGTGCTTACGTTAACCATAACCGTCGTAAATGTTAGTAAATGCTTGCGATTTTTGAAAATTAACGATTTAATAAATGAATTCTCGTTGAAAAGAATTTTTTCGGCCAAGTTACCGGTACAGCACAGGGTTGCATTGATTTAACGTTTGATAGGACGCGTGCGATGGCAGAAGAGCCTTTTGACGCGGACAAAGTCGACATTGCTGCGCCTCCAAAGGGCGGGTCGATTGTTCTTCGTGATCGGTTTTTAATCAGCGGTGATAAACCGCTACCGAATTTAGATTCACCGAATGCTCAGGCC
>CAWUWH010000032.1:0-5958 GCA_963926035.1 uncultured Rhodospirillales bacterium | reverse complement strand
TATGCAGCTTCCACCACAAAGAAAAGCGATGCCATGATGGTGATCGCCCGCAATGTGACGGAACGAAACCGTGCCTTAGCAGCTGTCGAGTACCGCGAAGAGAACTTGCGGATTGTTATGGACACCGTTGCAGACGGCATTATTGCTGTTGATGCAAATGGCAATATCGAGATGGCAAATGCAGCGATTGAGGGCATGTTTGGTACCAGTCCGCAAACCTTGATCGACAAACATATCAGTGTATTGCTGCCTGATTTTAAAGGTGCAGAATCAAAAAACTTCAACGACATAACCAGCAAAGAAAACAACGAGTCCAAATTAAGCGGTGTTCCCGAACTTTTAGGTAACCGTGCGGATGGCACGACACTGCCGGTTGAAGTTGTTTTCAATGAAACCACATCAGCTGGGCGTAAGTGCTACATTGGCGCGATTCGAGATGTCACAGCACGAAAAACATATGAAGACCGCCTCCGCACAATGGCAACGCGCGATGCGCTGACTGACTTTGCAAACCGTAACTTGTTGGACAAACGCTTAGGCGATGCCATTCGAATTCTGAACCATTTCAAAAGCATGGGCATTTCGATTTCAATGGACGACTTTGGAACCGGATATTGTTCGTTGAGTTATCTGACGAGGTTTCCGCTGGACTCGCTCAAAGTCGACCGCGCCTTTGCGACAAACTTGCCAGATGATCGTGACGCTTTAGTCGTCGTGCGCGCAATCGTTGGCATGGCCAAAGAACTCAATCTCAATATTGTCGCCGAAGGGATTGAAACTTAACGTCAGATGGCGTTTTTGCATGGTCTTGGCTGCCATACGAGACAAGGGTATTTGTTCTCTAAACCCATCACCAACGACGCCTTCATGCAGATCTTGACCGCAAAAGCTGCCGAATAAAGACCTCGTCCATAATAATGTTCATGACGCCCAAGGCGATCATTCTATCGAAGTTCCGCAAATGGGCTTGAGCATCTTGAGGTAATTGGGCATTCTCTGCGGGCTTTCCGAGAAAAACTGGTTTCTAAACTATGACTGAAAAACGCGTATATCTGTTCGATACCACATTGCGTGATGGCGCGCAGACACAAGGTGTCGATTTCAATCCCGCCGATAAGGAAATGATTGCGCGTGAGCTAGACAGTATTGGCATCGATTATATTGAGGGCGGATGGCCTGGTGCAAATCCGACAGATGATAGTTTCTTTGCAAACCCACCTAAATTGAAACGCGCCAAGTTAACCGCGTTTGGGATGACACGTCGTCCTGGACGCAGCGCTGACAACGACCCTGGACTGGTTGGCATCCTTGCTCCTAATGTGCCTTGTGTTTGTATGGTCGGGAAGGCTTGGGACTTCCATGTGGATGTCGCGCTTGAGATCGAGCACGAAGAAAATATCCGCATGATCACGGACAGTGTGAAACTCGCTTTAACACGCAAAGAAGAAGTGATGTTCGATGCTGAACATTTCTTTGATGGCTACAAATCAAATCCTGAGTTCGCGATGGCTTGCTTGAAAGCGGCTTATGATGCCGGTACACGCTGGGTCGTCTTATGCGATACCAATGGTGGCACCTTGCCTCACGAAATTTCTCAAATCGTTGAAGACGTCATCAAACATATTCCAGGTACCCATGTCGGCATTCATGCGCATAACGACACAGGCAACGCGATCGCAAACTCCCTCGCTGCCGTTGTCGCTGGTGTCAGGCAAGTACAAGGCACGCTCAATGGATTGGGCGAACGTTGTGGCAATGCTGATTTAATCTCAATTATCCCATCCCTTGTTTTAAAGATGGGTTATGAAACCAATGTCGCGCAGGAAGACTTAAAACAACTGACGCAAATTTCCCGCATGCTGGATGAGCGTTTGAACCGTGCCCCATCACGCGACGCGCCATACGTGGGCGAGTCCGCTTTTGCACATAAAGGCGGACTGCATGTTTCAGCCGTTGAGAAAGACCCACGCACTTACGAACATATTGACCCTGCCCTTGTTGGCAACCAACGACATATTGTGGTGTCAGATCAATCTGGCCGATCCAATATCCTGGCGAGATTTCGGGAAGTCGGCATCGACATTGATCCCAAGGACAAGCGTATTGGCCGCCTCGTAGAAGAGGTCAAAGAAAACGAGTTTAATGGCTATGCATACGACGGGGCTGAAGCCAGTTTTGAGCTGCTCGCCCGTCGCGCATTAGGCAGCGTCCCGATGTATTTTAACTGTTCAAACTTCCGCGTTATCGATGAGCGCCGCTGGGATTCAAACAACAATCTGGTGACGCTGTCTGAGGCCACCGTTAAATTGAGCGTTGGCGGCGACGAGCACATGTCCGTTGCCGAGGGCAATGGCCCTGTGAATGCCCTTGATGCGGCGATGCGAAGAGTTCTGACCCCTATTTACCCAACGTTAGCTGGATTGAAACTTGTTGATTATAAAGTCCGTATTTTAACACCAGGCGATGGCACGCGTGCGATTACCCGTGTGATGATCGAAAGTACAGACGGCAAAGGCGCGCATTGGTCCACGGTCGGTGTTTCGCCCAACATCATTGATGCATCTTATAATGCGCTTCGAGATTCGCTCGTATATCTTTTATACCGTGACGGCGCGAAAGAGCCTGTGGCTTCGTAATCTAGCAATGACCCATCCTTCCTCTTTTTCCGTCATCCTTGTTGAGCCACAACTCGGCGAGAATATTGGCATGGTTGCCCGCGCCATGTGGAATTGTGGCATCCGCGATTTGCGCCTTGTTAATCCCCGTGATGGCTGGCCATCCAAGACAGCGCGCGCTGCATGCTCAGGCGCAGGAATTGTCGTCGAAGCTGCCCGTCTTTATGACAGTACAAGCGACGCGATTGCTGATCTAAACTTTGTGTTAGCGACAACCGCACGCACCCGCGACATGACCAAGCCAGTCTTTACACCTGAAACCGCCGCCAAGGAAATGAGAGGCCGCGCTCAATCTGGTGCATCAATTGGCGTTTTGTTTGGTAAAGAGTCTTCAGGCCTCGATAATGATGATGTCGCATTGGCAGATGGTGCTATTACCGTGCCATTAAATCCTGAATTCACATCGCTCAATCTCGCTCAAGCCGTCCTGTTGCTCAGCTATGAATGGTTCAAGTTCGAAAACCAGACCATCCCCTACGAATTGCAGATGCCGGATGATACCCGCCCTGCAAACAAACAAGAATTACTCTGGCTGTATGAACACCTCGAGCAGGAATTAGATAATACCGGTTTTTTAATGGTGACCGAAAAACGACCCATTATGATCCGAAAAATCCGCAATATGCTTGCGCGGGCTCAGATGACAGAACAAGAAGTGCGGATATATCGAGGCATAATCTCATCGCTGGTGCGCAAACGTCGGCCCAGCGATGCCTTTCCTGGCGCATCAGAAGACTAGATTTTTTTAGATAACCAAATTGCTAGTTTCGAACTCATTTTGACGGCAAGCTTTAAGGCCTCGTAGCCAGGCGCTTCTTCGGCACCCTTCTCAAGCGCAGTTTCCCGATGCTCAAGTTCTTCCAAACGGAAGGCTTCAAAGGTATCCCGTAATTCTTGCTGATCGCCCTCAGCGTCTAACGCAGAAACTTGCTCGGCGTAATGCTCGTCGATGACTTCCTCAACGGCGACCGTACAGGCATGTGCCGCTTTCTCACCCATAAGCGCCGAGCCCGCACCAAGCGCAAATCCAGCGACATGCCAAAGCGGCATCATTGCGGATGGCCGAACACGGTTGGCCTGGATCAACTCATTGAATTTGGCAAGATGAACACGCTCTTGCTCGGCCATATGTTCGATATCAGGCCTGTCCTTGCTGTTACCAAGAACTGCAAGCTGACCTTCATAGATACGCACCGCCCCATACTCGCCTGCATGATCAACGCGGATCATTTGCTCCAACATATCTTCTTTGGATAAATCGCCTAGCATACGATGAGGGCGCGTGTGCTTGGTCATGATATTTTCGGCTCCGACAATTTACGCCATGCCCAAAACGAGACGAGCATGCAGAAAAACGAGAATGCAACATTGTAGGTCGCCATGGAGACGCCGAAAAGCGTCCAATCAATATCACCACAGGATTTTTCGGTCTTGGTTTTTAGCGCTGCAAGCAGATCTTCTATCGTTGTTACGGCAGCACCGCTTGCACCGCAAGGGGCCGCTGACGTCCACCAGTGTTGTTCAACGCCAACATGATACAAGGCGACCGCAGTCCCCGCGAAGAACACCAGTCCCACAAAAAGAACCAGATGCCGCTTTAAGTCACCCCGCGTCACGAACAACGTCGCAATGCCCGTCACAGCGATGATGCCATAGGGAATGCGTTGATAAAGACACAGCACACAAGGCTCATACCCAAAAGCGAACTCAGCTATATAGGCTGTACCAAGCGGCCCAGCTGCCGCTGCAATAAGCGCCCAAGGCAGAAACTTAATAATGATGTTCGAATTATCCATTGGTTTAGATATAGAAGTATTTTCCAACCGCGTTAAGTTAACAATTTGAGAGCGAGCAAGCCGCCAACAAGTATCACACAAAACAGCAGGGTCAATAATCCTAACCGTTTCTCAATGAATGCACGGATCGTTACACCAAATTTCCAAAGCAGGATCGCCACCAGGAAGAACCGTGCCCCCCGCCCAAACACGGATGCGATCGCGAACGACCAAGGATCCATCCCTGTTACACCACTGGCAATCGTGAATATCTTGTATGGGATCGGGCTAAACCCTGCGGTAAAGACAATCCATACACCATGCTCATTGTACGCTTCGCTCGCCGCCTCGAATTTAGTTGCCGCATGATACATATCAAGAATGGGGCGGCCCAATTCATCAAACAACGTCGCCCCAATGAAATAGCCAAAAAGCCCACCTGCAACCGACGCAACCGTGCAGACCAGCGCAATTTTGAACCATTGCGGGCGCGCTGCCAAAATCATTGGAATCAACAGCACATCGGGCGGGATCAGGAAAAACGAGCTTTCGGTGAACGAAACCAGGGCCAATATCCAGATCGCATGGCGGTGACCCGACCATTCAATGGTTTTGTCGTAAAGTGCGCGCAGCATGAAAGTAAAGTCTCCGAAACGATATAATTGCTGCCGTCTTTAGCAGTCAGAGTTCGTGTATGCAATTTTGTATGCTTGAGCAGTTCCTTTTACATCTTGCATGAGGCGTTTTGAATATTAAAGGATCCACAAGTTCTTCTGCCGGAACAAGTAAACGCGTGAGTGGTATTTTTCCTAAGTTTTCAAAATACTAAAACCTATGGCTCTTTGCGTAACACAGCCATCAAGCTGACGCCTGAAGTATAATTGGGTGAATGTAGATTATCGATCTGACCGACGATTCGTCGACTTTCACCGGCAAATACCGCAGTTAAAGGCTTGTTTATAAGATTTATTGGCATTGAGAAACCTGAGCCATCTTGACCTACCGAAGAAGTTTTCAGATTGGTGACAAAGCGCATCATTCTTATGACGGGATACAGACGTACATTGAAAAACCCAACCATTCTACACGTAACTGGCAACCCATCCCAAACAGCTTGAAGCTTGTTTTTTTCGTTCCTTCGAAAATGGTGACAAGAAATATCGTGGGGGCTCCAAAGAGGTTTTAAAGCCGGTACCGTTATCAGTATATCGGCTCCCTTTGGCGCCAAATGAAGAAGATCAGACAGGAATTTCTTATCGCCCCAAATATGTTCAAGGACATCAAGCGACGTAAATAGCGTTACTTTATCGGATATATCACGCAAATCATCAGGCATACGCCCGCATCTGAAATCACATTCAGGAAATTTTTTTAATGCTAAATCAATGGCAATTTGTGATGTATCTATGCCAACACATCCAAATTTTTCTTGCTTGAAATCTGCGAGCGAACCGCCTGTGCCACAACCAATGTCGACGATAAAGGGCTCTGGCTTTTCGTGCGAAAGT